>CACDES010000055.1 GCA_902551865.1 uncultured Pelagibacteraceae bacterium | reverse complement strand
ACTTATAATTGTATACAATAATTCTTGATTTAATTTAACAAAAGTCTACTACTTCAAAGAATGAGCTCATCAAGCAGAACTAATATTCCAAATTCTTTAAATGAGCATTGGATGCCATTTACAGATAATAAAAGTTTTAAAAAAAACCCAAGGTTAATCACTGATGCCAAAGGTGTTTATCTTACCAATCATGAAGGTAAAAAAATGATTGATGCGAGCTCTGGTTTGTTTTGCAATCCTTTGGGACACGGTAGAAAAGAAATAACGGAAGCTGTGTCAAAACAATTAGAAAAACTAGATTATTGTCAACCTTTTAACCAAGGTTATGGAGGATCGTTTGAATTAGCTACAAGAATAGCAAAAAAAACCCCTGAGGGTATTAATAGAATTTTTTATACGATTTGTGGATCAACTGCTGTTGAGACAGCTATTAAAATTTCAATAGCATACCATAGAGCAAAAGGTGACTCTAAAAGATTTAGATTTGTAGGTCGTGAACGAGGATATCACGGCATGAACATTGGAGCTACTACTGTTGGTGGTATGATTAATAATGTAAAAACTTTTGCAAGTGTTTTAATGCCAGGTGTTCAACACATGAGACATACACATTTACCTGAACATAAATTTGTTAAAGGACAACCAGAGACAGGTGTAGAGATGGCAGAAGATTTAGAGAGAATAGCAATGAATTTTGGCGGTGAGAATATTGCAGCTTGTATTGTGGAACCTATAGCTGGATCAACAGGGACTTTAGTACCTCCAAAGGGTTATCTAAAAAGATTAAGAGAGATCTGTGATAAACACGGAATACTTTTAATTTTTGATGAAGTAATTACTGGATGGGGAAGAACTGGATCTGCCTTTGCAGCGCAAGAATGGAATGTCACTCCAGATATTATGACTATGGCAAAAGCGACTACCAATGGAGTTGTGCCTATGGGAGTTGTTGCCGTAAAAGAAGAAATTTATGATTCAGTTTTGAATGCTTCCTCTGCTCCAGAAGGAACACCAGAATTATTTCATGGGTATACATATTCAGGAATTCCAGTTGCTGTTGCAGCTGCATTAGCAGTTCAGGATATTATAGAAAAAGAAGATATCTTCAAAAGAGCAAAAGAAATGTCACCCTATTTCCAAGATGGCCTACAATCTTTAAAAGATTTAAAAGAAATAGTTAGTATACGGGGCTATGGAATGATGGGTGGAATAGAAATTAAAATGAGAGATAAGCCTGGAAAAGCAGGTTTTCAAGTATTTAAACATTGTTACGACTCAGGAGTAAACTTTAAAAATACTGGCGACAATTTAATAATTGCACCACAGTTTATATGTGAAAAGAAACATATAGATGAAATTATAGAAAAACTAAGAACAGGTATCTCAAATTACGCAAAGTCATAAATGATTATTGGAGTTCCAAAAGAGATAAAGCTTCAAGAGCATAGAATTGGTTTAACTCCAGATAGCATTAAGGTTCTTACCAAAAAAGGTCATGAAGTTTTAGTTGAAACTAACGGTGGTTTCGAAGCAGGTTTTACTGATGATAATTATAAAAATGTAGGAGCAAAAATAATTGATACAGCTGAGGATATATTTGAAAGAGCTGAAATAATTGTAAAAGTAAAAGAACCCCAAGCCAATGAAGTAAAAATGATTAGAGAAAATCAAATTATTTATACTTATCTTCATTTAGCTGCTGCAAAAGAACTTACCGAGGGTTTAATTAAAACAAAATCTATTTGTATAGCTTACGAAACAGTAACAGATGATAATGGACGTTTACCTTTATTAGCACCCATGAGTGCTGTAGCCGGAAGAATGTCTATACAAGCTGGAGCACATTCACTTGAAAAAAATCAAAAAGGAAGAGGTTTATTATTAGGTGGAGCTCCAGGTGTTGAGCCAGCAAATGTAGTTATTTTGGGAGGAGGAGTTGTTGGGGAAAATGCAGCCATCATAGCTACTGGTATGAGAGGAAAAGTTTATGTTGTAGATAAATCAAAGGAAAGATTGAAACAATTACATGAAAAATTCGGTGATAAAATTATACCAACAGAAAGTGATAAGACAG
>CACDES010000054.1 GCA_902551865.1 uncultured Pelagibacteraceae bacterium | reverse complement strand
TTCTTCTTCGTCAGAACCATATAAAATTACATCTTGGATTTTTTTAGGTATTTTTTTCCATTGGTCAGAGAGAGAAAATTTATAGTGTTTAGCTAAAGAAGACAACGTTTGAGCATAATACATCGAAGTTGATTTTGCCCATGGTTCTATAGCACCATCTTGCAAACTTTTTTTAGTGTCAGGTACCACTAAATTTGGATCAACATTTAAATTGTGCCCTATGCCTTCACATTCTTCGCATGCTCCAAAGGGTGAATTAAAAGAAAATAGTCTTGGTTCAATTTCTTCTATTGTAAAACCACTTTCAGGGCAAGAAAATTTAGATGAAAATGTTATACTTTCAAGCTTTCTAAATTTCTTGGGCAATGTTTCATTCTCATACTCAACAATTAATAATCCATTTGATAAATTTAAGGCTGTTTCTACGCTGTCTGCTAATCTGTTTCCCAAATTAGAATTTATTATAATCCTATCCACAACTACAGAAATGTCATGTTTGATTTTTTTATTAAGGTTAGGGAAATCATCAATATTAAGATAATTTCCATCAACTTTTAATTTGGAAAATCCTCTTTTTTTATAGTTTAAGATTTCTTTTTTATATTCTCCCTTTCTGCCTCTAACAACTGGGGCCAATATGTAAATTGTACTATTTTTAGGTAGTTTTTTAATTTTATCAACCATTTCACTTATTGGTTGAGATACAATCGGCTTACCTGTAAATGGAGAGTAGGGAATTCCAACTCTTGCAAATAATACTCTCATGTAATCATATATTTCAGTTACTGTAGCAACCGTTGACCTTGGGTTTCTTGAAGTATTTTTTTGTTCAATTGAAATCGCTGGACTTAATCCTTCAATTAGATCGACTTTTGGCTTTTTCATCTTATCTAAAAATTGTCTTGCATAAGAGGAAAGACTTTCTACATAACGTCTTTGACCTTCTGCATAAATCGTATCGAATGCTAAGGATGATTTTCCTGAGCCAGACAGGCCTGTAATGACCACTAATTTCTCTTTTGGAATTTCAAGAGAAACATTTTTTAAATTGTGTTCTTTGGCGCCTTTTATAACGATTTTTTTCAACATATTTTTTTTATAAAATAATAATGATCTTATATTTATTAATCAATTATGATATAATTATTAAACTTTTAACAAATAAAATCACAAATTTAGTCAAAAATATTATGGCAGGCAGTTTAAATAAAGTACAATTAATAGGACGTTTAGGCGCAGATCCTGATATCAAACAAATGGTAAATGGGAAAAACGTAGCCAGATTAAGTATAGCAACAAGTCAATCATGGAAAGATAAATCTAGCGGAGAGCGAAAAGAAAAAACGGAATGGCATAGAATTGTTATATTCAATGAAGGGTTAGTTAATGTTGTTCAACAATATCTTAAAAAGGGAGCCAATATTTATGTTGAAGGTCAATTGAGCACTAGAAAATGGAAAGATGAAGCCTCTGGGCAAGATAAATATTCTACGGAAGTTGTTTTACAAGGTTATAATTCTAGTTTGACTATGTTGGATAGCAAAAACAGTAAAAACGAAAGTCAAAATTTGGTGAACGAAAATAAAAGTTCTTTACCAAATGAAAATTTAAATCAAGACAGTGCTGATTTAGATGATGAAATTCCGTTTTAAATTTCATGGAAAAACATAGCATAGAGAACAAAAAATCCTTCAAGCCTATTTTTGTTCAAGATGAAATGAGTTCGTCTTACTTATCTTATGCTATGAGCGTAATAATAAGTAGAGCACTTCCAGATGTTAGAGATGGTTTAAAGCCAGTTCACAGAAGAATTATATACGCAATGTATAAAGGAGGTTATGATTGGTCAAAGCCATTTAGAAAATCTGCAAGAATAGTCGGAGATGTAATTGGTAAATATCATCCACATGGAGATCAATCAGTTTATGATGCGCTAGTTAGATTAGTCCAAGATTTTTCAATGAGTCTTCCTTTAATTTCAGGCCAAGGAAATTTCGGTTCAATAGACGGAGATCCACCAGCTGCAATGAGATATACAGAAACTAAACTTGCTAAAATTTCACAATATTTAACCGAA
>CACDES010000053.1 GCA_902551865.1 uncultured Pelagibacteraceae bacterium | reverse complement strand
TTTCATTTAAACATAAAATATTTTCTATTTTACTTGGTGAAATGTTATCTCCACCAAGATTTACAATGATATCTTTTTTTCTATCTGTAATTTTCAAATAATTATTTTTATCTAACTCGCCTATGTCTCCAGTGTGTAGCCATCCTTTTTTAATTACTTTTTCAGTCTCCTCTTTTAAATTCCAATATCCCAACATTACATTCTCACCCTTAATAAGAATTTCTCCATCTTCAGCTATTTTAACCTTGTTAGTTCTAAATGGTGGACCTACTGACTCGACTTTAACTAAATCAGGTAAATTACAACTTACCACTGGAGAAGCCTCGGTTAGACCATATCCTTGAAGGGTGGGTAAACCTACTGAATTCAAAAATTCTCCAATATTTTGATCTAGAGCTCCGCCCCCTGATACAAAGGCTTGAAGATTTCCTCCAAACTGATTTCTGATTTTTCTTCTCACTAATTTTTCACATAAAAAATTGATGATTTTTTCACCTAAACTTAATTCTTCTTTTTTTAATGTTTTTTTACCTAATTTCAAAGTTTGATTTATTAGATGTCTTTTAAAACCTGATTGTTTTTCAAAATTCATATTTATTTTTATAAAAAGATTCTGATAAAATCTTGGGACAGCTGTCATGATGGTTGGCTTTGCGGTTGACATATTAGAAATTAATTTTTCTAAGCTTTCAGCATAAAATACTCTTGCTCCAACTATAATTTGTATAAATTGAACTGTGTGCTCATAAGAATGAGAAAGAGGTAACCAAGTTAAAAATATAGGATCTTTTTTATTAGTTAAAACTTTAAGTAATTCTACTGCGCCTTCACAGTTAGATAAAATGCCTCCATGGCTTAAAACTACCCCCTTGGGTTTTCCTGAAGTTCCCGAAGTATAGATTATACATGCAGGCATATTTCTTTTTAAATTTTTGTTTATGATTTTTTCATTGTTTTCTTTATTGATTATTTCTTCAATTAATAAACTTTTTGTGTCTATTTTTTCATATGATATAATTTTTTTTACATCATCTTTAATAAATTTTTTAATCTTATTAAATTGATCTTGATTAGAAACAAATATCAATGAAGGCTTACAATCATTTAAAATGTATTCATAATCATTAGCAGAATAAGTTGTAAAAATAGGAACAGAAATACCGCCCGCATTCATAATAGCAATATCAGTCATTAACCAATAAGGTCTATTTTCAGATAATATCAAACATCTATCGCCGTCGTTGATTAGAGATTTAATTTCCTTAGTAAGTTTATAAATTCTTTGGGTAATATCTTCCCAATTATAAGTTGATTTATTTGGTTTTAACCATTTTAAAAATGGTCTTTTGCCATCAACTTTTTCTGCTTTTTCAAAATAAAGCTCTACTAGACTATTTAATTTGCTTACGTCCATAATTTGGTGGGCGAAGAGAGACTCGAACTCTCAAGGTATTGCTACCACCGGATTTTGAGTCCGGCGCGTCTACCAGTTCCACCATTCGCCCTTTATTTAAATAATCTAATTGATTTTTCTTACTATTAGAACAAAAAATATAGATGTTACAAACATTATTAGCGCATAAGCAGCTGTTGGAACCATAAATATAATATCATCGAATAGTTGTGTAGCTACAAACACTGCTAAAGTTCCATTTTGTAAGCCACATTCTAGTGAAATACATTTTCTTTGAGCTACACCTGAAGCAAAGAATTTTGCAACATAATAACCAATAAAAATCATAGTCATGTTTAAAATAAAAGCAACCAAGCCTGCTCTAGTTATGAAAGATACAATTTTATCCCACTCTTCTACCCATATAGCAATAAAAACAATTAAAAATAAAATAACAGACAATCTTTGAATTAAAAGAGTTTTAGAAATTATAAAATCTTCCATAAAACTTCTAGCTATCATTCCAAAAATAACAGGAACACTTACTACAAAAAACATTTTAAAAGATATAGATATCATTGAAATATCTTTGATAACTCCAATACCTAAAAAATTAGCGGAATTAAAAACAATAAATGGAACGGTAATAATGCATAGCAAACTAACTAATGCTGTTAAACTAACCGATAAAGCAACATCTCCACCTGCAAACTTAGTCAATATGTTCGATGTAACTCCCCCTGGAGCTGCAGCTATTATCATAACTCCAAGGGCTATTTCAGTAGGAATTGAAATTATCTTAATTAGTATAAAAGCAATTATTGGAAGTAAAATA
>CACDES010000052.1 GCA_902551865.1 uncultured Pelagibacteraceae bacterium | reverse complement strand
CTAATTTTTTAAATATTTCAAATTTAACGTCGTCTCTAGTAAAAATATTTGTGATATCATAAATTAATAAAGGATTTCTTAAATCAGGCTTGTCTGTACCATATTTAAGCATTGCCTGTTTATAAGGAATTTTTGGAAATTTATCATGCATTATTTTTTTTGATGAAAATTTTTTAAATAAATTTACCATTAGCTTTTCTACAACTGCAAAAACATCTTCTTGCTCTACAAAAGACATTTCTATATCAAGTTGATAAAATTCACCTGGACTTCTATCAGCTCTAGCATCTTCATCTCTAAAGCATGGAGCGATTTGAAAATACTTATCAAATCCCGAGATCATTATTAATTGTTTAAATTGTTGGGGTGCTTGAGGTAAAGCATAAAATTTACCAGGATTTAATCTGCTAGGAACTAAAAAATCTCTAGCACCTTCTGGGCTAGATGAGGTTAAAATTGGAGTCTGATATTCAAGAAAACCTAATTTTAACATTTCTGATCTTATAAATGATATAACTTTAGATCTTAATATAATATTTTTATGCATTTCTTCTCTTCTTAAATCTAAAAATCTATATTTTAATCTTATATCCTCTGGATAATCCTGTTCTCCAAAAACTGGAAGAGGTAATTCATTGGACTCAGATAAAACCTTAACTGATTGGATCTCTATTTCGATTTTACCTGTGCTTAATTCTAAATTTTCAGTTCCTTTTTCTCTTTTAATAACTTTTCCAGATATAGTTAAAACTGACTCTGGTCTAATCTTTTCTAAAAGAGAAAAAGATTTGTTATTATTTTCTATGACACATTGAGTTATGCCAAAATGATCTCTTAAATCTATAAAGAGTAAATTTCCATGATCTCTTTTTCTATGCAACCATCCAGATAAAGAAATTATTTTTCCAACATCTTGTTCGCTTAATTCTGAGCAATTATGAGATCTATATTTATTCATTATTAACAAGTACTTTTTTTATTAAATTAATATTTATCGATTTGCCAGAAGATAAAGATAAATCATCAATTTCTTTTATAAATTTGAACACTTTTTCATAAGAACGATCTATATTCTTAATAATATATTCAGAAATTTTGGGGCTTATCTCTATTTGCTTATCTGAAAAAGATTTTGATATTATTACTCGTAATAAATCATCTGTTGGCAACTCTATGCCTAAACTAACAAAACTTTCAGCTCTAGATTTTAAATCTTGTAATTCAAGTTTCATATTTTTCATTGGTAAAAAAGAATTCACTAGAACATACGTGTCAAGTTGCCTAAAATGATTTAATATTGAATAAAAAAAATTTTCATCAATATTATTCTCATAATTATCAATTATTAAACAATCTAATTTTTCAAATTTATACATCTTTTCTTCATCTATTTTATTTGCGTCAAATATCTCAACGACATTGATTTTTTTTTTTAAGATATTAGATAGATGAGTTTTGCCACACCCTTTTGGACCATATATATTTACCCATTTGTCCGGCCAATTTGGCCAGCTCTCTATTAATCTATATGCTGCAAAATTATTACTAGAAACATAATAATCTTGCTCATAATATTTAGTTTTAAAAGGAAATTTAAATACAAGTTGACTCATTAAATTATATTAAGTTGCCACTGACCTTCCCTCATATTCAGATCAATATTTTGATCTTTTAGCTTATTAATAATTTTATTAATTTTGCCAAGATATTTAATTTTTACTAAAATATAATCTTTATTTAGCTCTTGAACATAGAAACTATCTATTAAATCTATCTTTTTTAATCTATTGCTAAATTCAACTAAATTTTTTTTGTTATTAAGTTTTATTTCTGCATTCAAAAAAGAAGGAACTCTTACATCTATTAAATTTTGTGCTTTAATTAAATCTCTTATTGTCCTCTTAATTTCCAAAATAATTTTATTATTAAAATCCTCTTGATTCAAACTTGGATTAGTTATTAATAAATTTTTATTCAGTTTTTTTCCAGCAGTTTTAATATTTAGAAAAACTTTTGCAACTTTTTGATTAATATTAATGGCTGCAAATACCTTATTATCTAAATTATACTCTTTAAAAAAATCATCTACATTTATTTTATATATACTTTCTCTATTTAATTTTATTTTTTGAATACTTTCTATATTCTCAGTTGGTAATGTATATTGAATTAAATCATTTACACTTTCTTTGTTCCAATTTTCATAAAAATAATTTTTTGTGTATATAAAATATTGTTTGTCACTTATTAATAGAGGAAATATCATTATGTCTGTATTGACTATGTCTGAATAAAGAATATTTTTTTGATAAAAAAAATTGTGAATTTTGTCTTTATCAAAAAAAATATTAAATTTTATGTTGTTATTTTCTTCGTCTTCTTTATTTTTAATTTGATAATAAGAAATTAATCCTTTTATTTGATTTAAATTAGTAGATGAAACTTTTTTGAAATCTTCTTCTAACAAAAGTCTACTTATCAACT
>CACDES010000051.1 GCA_902551865.1 uncultured Pelagibacteraceae bacterium | reverse complement strand
ACCAGATATTTTTTCAATTATATTTGAAGCAATCTCTTGAGATATATTATTTATAGAAGAAATAGAATTTTTTTTCATTTCTAAAATTTCTTTTTGTGCTTTTGAAATCTCATTTTCAATTTCTTTTTCCATAGAGTTTTTTTTATTTTGAATATCTTTATTCAAAGTATTTTTAGAGTCTAACAAAATTTTCGTAACTTCTTTTTTTGCATTTTCTAAAATAATCTCGTATTCTTTGATTTTTTTTTCTGACAAATTTTTTAGCTTATTAGCTTCATCTAAATCTTCTTTTATCTTACTTTCTCTATCATCTAGATTTTTTTTAATTTTTGGTAAATAAAATTTTGCAATTGATATATATAAAATTGAAAATACTAAAATTAGCCAAAAAGCTTGTGAAGCCCAATACTTTGGATCTAGCTGAGGCATACCAGCCTCAGCTGCCAATAAATTAGTACAAATAGTTGTAAGGACTAATATTAAAGCCAAATAACGATTCATAATTTATTTAATTAAAATGCAAATAAAATAATCAACGCTACTACAAGTCCAAATAATCCAGTTGCTTCAGCTAAAGCAAATCCTAAAAGTAAATTAGGAAATTGTTTTTGTGCTGCAGATGGATTTCTCATAGCTCCAGACAGGTAGTTACCAAAAATAATTCCGATACCTACACCAGCCCCAGCTAATGCGATTGCAGCAAGACCTGCTCCAATCATTTTTGCCGCTTCTAACTCCATTTTTCCTCCTTTATTAATTAATGATGTAAATTTAATGCATCATTTAAATAGATGCAGGTTAATATTGCAAAAACATAAGCTTGAAGAAAAGCTACTAAGATTTCTAAACCTGTTAATGCTACTGAAAAACTAAGCGGTAACCAACCGCCTAATATTCCTAAACTAACTACAAATCCTCCAAAAACTTTTAACATAGTGTGACCTGCCATCATGTTAGCAAATAATCGAACTGATAAACTAACTGGCCTACTTAAATATGAAATAATCTCTATTATAGTAATAAGAGGAAGAAGAACAGCTGGTACCCCACTAGGTACAAATATGCTTAAATATTTAAAACCATGTTTTATGAAACCAATTATTGTTACGGCGATAAAAATAAACATGGCCATTATAAGCGTAACAATTATGTGACTAGTAACGGTAAAGGCGTAAGGCAGCATACCTACCATGTTACATAAAAGAACGAACATAAATAAACTGAAAATAAAAGGGAAATAAGGTTTAGCCTTAGAGCCCGCGGTATCGCTAATCATCTTGGCAACAAAATTATATAGTATTTCAGAGATCAGTTGAATCTTATCTGGGATTATTTTTTTTTCTTTTGTTCCTAGGAATAAAAAAAGAACAATTAAACCCATACTAATAACCATAAATAAACTAGCATTAGTAAAAGAAAGATCTATTCCAGCAATTTTAATTTCAGGTCCTATCTTATGAACACTGAATTGTTGCATTGGGTTACTTGCCATAAAAATCCTAAAATTTAATCTTCTTTTTGCATTCGGTTAGCTGTTCTTATGACATTTAACATTCCAGCAACAGCTCCTAAAAAAAAGAAAATTATAATTAACCATGGTTTAGTACCAAACCAACTATCTAAAATAAACCCAATTATTGTCCCAACCCCAACAGCGGCAATTAATTCCGTGCCTAATTTGAATGCATTCCCCATAAAAGAGCCTCTTTTTTCATTGTCAGGATTTATTTGTCTTTTTATTTTTGATTTTGCAATTTTTAGGCGAGTTTTAAAATCTTCAGGGGTAGTCATTTCTTTTTATGTTTAAGCTACTAGCTCTTCAGCTTTTTGTAAGTCAACAGAAACTAACTGGCTCACTCCTTGTTCAGCCATAGTAACCCCATATAGTCTATGCATTCTTGACATAGTTAGAGCATGGTGCGTAATGATTATAAATTTTGTTTTTGTAATTTTTGTCAATTCATCAAGCAGCTCACAAAATTTTGTCACGTTAGCATCGTCTAAAGGAGCATCGACTTCATCCAAAACACAAATAGGCGAGGGGTTAACTAAAAAAACTGCAAAAATTAATGATAGTGCAGTCAAAGCTTGTTCTCCACCAGATAATAAAGTAATTGATTGTAGTCTTTTTCCGGGAGGAGATACAAACATTTCTAAACCTGCCTCAAGAGGATCATCCGAGTCGACTAATTCAATTTTTGCAGTTCCTCCACTAAACAATTTTGTATAAACCTCATTGAATTTTCTGTTAACTTTTGTGAAAGCCTCTAATAGTCTTTCTCTTCCCTTTTGATTAAGCTCATCAATACTAGCTTTTAGTTTTACTATTGCAGAATAAAGGTCGGCTCTATCATCTTCCATTTTCTTTATTTCTGTCTCATACTTTTTGGTTTCTTCATCAGCTCGAAGATTTACTGATCCTAGAGATTCTCTTTGTTTTTTTATTTTTTCTACTTTTAGAGTTTGGTTCTCAATATTAGGTAAATCTTCAGGAGATAAATTACTTAAATCTGATTGAGCAAGTAATGATATTTCATTATCGATACTTAATTCATTTTTTACAGAGTACATTAAATCTTTTTTTCTATTGTCTATACCTTCAATCGTCGCTTCATTTCTGGCTTTA
>CACDES010000050.1 GCA_902551865.1 uncultured Pelagibacteraceae bacterium | reverse complement strand
GCTTGTGGAAAAGTAAATGAAGTTGAAAAAATTTTATCAGCTGCCAGGGATAAAATTGGAAAAGATTTAAATTTAATTAATGAAGATCAATTTGCATTTTGTTGGATTGTTGATTATCCGATGTATGAGCTAGATGAAAAAACTAAAAAAATTAAATTTAGCCATAATCCTTTTTCAATGCCTCAAGGTGAAATAGATAAATTGGATTTTAGCAATCCTTTAGAAATAAAAGCATTTCAATATGATATTGTTTGTAATGGAGTTGAACTATCCTCAGGAGCAATAAGAAACCATATACCTGATTTAATGTACAAACTGTTTTCAATTGCAGGATATGATAAAAAGCAAGTTGAGCAAAAATTTAGTGGAATGATAAATGCATTAAGTTACGGAGCGCCACCACACGGAGGAATAGCTCCAGGCGTAGATAGGATTGTAATGTTACTTGCAAATGAGAAAAATATAAGAGAGATAACATTATTCCCCATGAATCAAATTGCTCAAGATTTATTGATGAAAGCTCCTTCCGAAGTCGAGTCGAAACAATTAAAAGAGCTGGGAATAAAGATAGATATTAAAAAAAATTAATTTTTAGATTTTAGATTTATTCTTACATCAGAAAGATCTACTAGTTTTTCCTCGTAGTTACTTCTTACAAAGCCTTTTGAAGTTATATTCTTAACAATTTTCAGAAATTTATCATCAGCATTTTCACTAGTTATATCTTTAGTATTCGCAATTGAAGGAGTGTGTGCTAATTCTTCTTTTCCTAAATAAGAAATGGCTAGCTCTCTAAATACATAATCTAAGATAGAAGATGCGCTTAAAATTCTATCATTTCCAAGCACATTTCCAGAAGGTTCAAATTTAGTATCAATAAATGCATCGACATATTCATCAAGTGGGACACCATATTGCAGACCAAGAGATATCGCGATTGCGAAATTATTCATCATAGCTTTAACTAATTCACCTTCTTTATTTGTATCAATGAAAATCTCACCTATTTTTCCATCATCATACTCACCTGTATGCAAATAAACTTTGTGATCTCCAATTTGTGCTTTTTGAATATAGCCTTTTCTACGATCAGGCATTTTAAATCTCGCATTATCTTTTACTTTTATTGGCTTAACATCATTAACAATATTTTGATTTCTTGAATCGTTAGTTTTTTTTGAAATAGGTGAAGACAACAGACTGTCAGTTTTTTTTATTTTTTATATTAGCTTTAACATCTTTTATTTTTGGTTGGATAATTTTATTTACAATAAATCCTCTCACTTCTACAATGGTTAAGTATTACGAAAAAACTAAATCAGAATACTCAAAAGACATAGATCATTTAGTTTCGATCAATAAAAATGGACTTTGGACTAAAGAAAATTTAAATAATGGACATCGTATTATTTCAGCCGAGGAAATTAAAAATAATATTCTTAAAGAAATAATAATTTTTGATTTGGATAAAGATTATAACTTAATTCAGAAAATTTATTCAAAAACTGGAGATATATCAAAAAATAAATGGGCTCTGCAAGAAGTTACGATCATCAAATTCAATGATGGAATAGTTCAAGAAGATTATAAAGATAACTTCTCAATATTTTCAAAATATGATGATGAAAAAATCAATAGTTTATTCAGTAATTTTGATACGATGTCATTTTTAGATTTGGTTTTAAACTACCAAGACTTACAAAATAAGGGTTACAATAAGTCTTATTTAGATCAAAATTTAAATTCCATGCTATCTTTGCCGTTTTTTTTATTTATGATGACAGCATTAGCCTCTATTTTAACAATGAATACGCTAAAACAATCGAATAATTTTGCTTTTATCGTTGCTGGTATCATAGCCTGCGTTGCTGTCTATTATTTTAAAGATCTATCATTAGCTTTAGGTAAAACTGATAGAGTTTCTTTATCGCTAGCAGCCTGGATTCCAGTTGCTGTCATTGGTTTATTTAGTTCAATAGGGATTTTACAAATAAATGAAAAATAAATTTTTATCAGTATTTATTGCAATAATTTTTTTTCAACCAGTATTGGCTGAAAATCTCAATATTCAATCCTCCGAAATTTCTATAGATAAAAAAAGTCGTTTAACTGTTCTTAAAGGTAATGTTATAGCTACGGATCCTAAAAATAACATATTTAAAACAGAATATGCTGAATATAATAAAGATCTTAAATTTTTAAAAAGTAAAGGCAAAACTACAATTCTAACTTCAGAAGGTTATTTGCTTACAGGTACAGAAATTGAGTTTGATAATAAAAATAAATATATTAAATCTAATGAAAAAGCTACTATAAAAGATTTAGAGAACACTTTTAAAGTTAAGAGATCTTTACTATTTCTTAAATCCAAAAGAAACCATAAACTCGAAATAAATATAATAAAAGGTAACATTTTTATTATTAAACTTGGAATAAATAATGCAGTAAGAGTTATTGGAATCAATAATGTCTCACCTAAATTTTTAAAAAACTCAATTTCTTCAAATAAATTTAAAATTAAACCGAAACAGTAAAAGATTAAAACAACTTTAAAAATTATTTTAAAATAACCGTACAATAAATATTGAGAAAGAACTTTAATCATTTTGATAGAATAGACTCTTTTGAAAATTTATAAGTTAATAATAGATAAATTA
>CACDES010000049.1 GCA_902551865.1 uncultured Pelagibacteraceae bacterium | reverse complement strand
GATTTAACAGAGAGTGCAATTCTTTCTAATAAAATTTGTAGAGCTTTAGGAAAAACTCCGCCAAACGGATTCGCTTATGAATTATTTTTAGATGAAAAAGGTGAAAAGATATCTAAATCTAAAGGAAACGGCATATCAATCGAGCAGTGGCTTAGATATGCATCACCAGAAAGTCTCTCTTTATATATGTATCCAAATCCTAAAAGAGCTAAAAAGCTATACTCAGAAGTAGTTCCCAAAACAGTTGATGAATACTTGTCATTAATTGAAAAATATCCAAACCAAAAAGAAAAAGATCAAATAATAAATCCCGTGTGGCATGTGCATAATGGAAAGCCTCCAAATGAAAAAATAGTCATGCCTTTTTCTATGCTTTTAAATTTAGTTGGATCAAGTAATGCTGATAATAAAGAGATATTATGGAAGTTTATCAATAAATTTCATCAAGAGATAAAACCTCAAGATCATCCAATTCTAGATAGTTTGACTGAATATGCAATTAATTATTTTAAAGATAAAGTAGAACCAAATAAAAAATTTAAAACTCCAAACGATAAAGAAAAACAAGCTTTAAAAAATCTTGTTTTAAAACTTGAAAAAGTTGATCAAAAATCAAACCCAGAGGATATACAAACCGTCGTATATTCTGTAGGAAAAGAAAATGGTTATGAAAAAAATCTTCGAGATTGGTTCAAACTAATCTACCAAGTATTATTCGGTGAGGAAGATGGCCCTAGGATGGGTTTTTTTGTAAGTTTTTTTGGCCTCAAAGAAACAATAAGATTAATTAATGATAAAATAAAAAATTAAATATGTTTTCAATTTTAAAACCTTATATTTTTTCACTAGATCCAGAAACGGCTCATGATTTGGCAATCAAATCATTAAAAGCAAATTTTTTACCCGAAAGTTTTTTTAGTGTTAATCAAGAAGAATTATTAGAGACTAATTTATTTAAGAAAAAAATAAAAAATCCAATAGGTTTGGCTGCTGGATTTGATAAAAGTGCTGAAGTATATAATGCAATTTTTAAACTAGGGTTTGGTTTTGTAGAGGTAGGAACAATTACACCTAAAAAACAACTAGGCAACCCTAAGCCAAGAATTTTTAGATTAGAAAAAGATGAAGCTTTAATTAATAGACTTGGATTTAACAATCATGGCTCCAAAATTGTTGCTGATAGAATTGCTGAAAACAAACCCCAGGGAATTTTAGGAATAAATATTGGTCCAAATCGAGAAACTAGAAATAAATCTGAAGATTTTTATATTTGCTTATCAAGACTTTATTCTTATGCAGATTATATAACAATTAATATTTCATCACCTAATACAGAAGGATTGAGAGATTTTCATGAAGAAAATTCAATGATAAAATTATTAGAAGGTTTGAATAAATTAAAAAAAGATAAAAATATTGATAAGCCTTTAACAATTAAACTTTCACCCGATATTGATGAAAAAGAAATAAGCAATATTATAGAAATTATAAAAAAATATAAGATTAATGGAGTTATCATTTCAAACACCACAAATCAAAATAGAGAGAAATTACTAGATAGTCAGAGAGATGAGGCTGGCGGTTTATCTGGGCAGCCTATAAAAAATATTTCCACAAATTTAATTAAAAAATTTTATAAAGAATTGAATAGAAAAACTACTATTATTGGGGTTGGAGGTATAGACTCTGGAAAAAGTGCATTTGAAAAAATAACTGCAGGAGCTGATGTGGTTCAATTATATACAGGCATGGTTTATAGAGGCCCAGGAGTAGTAAAAGAAATTAAAAAAGAATTAATTTCAATTTTAAAGAATGATAAAATCAAAAATATAAGCGATGCGGTTGGAATTAATGCTTGACCACCGATCTTGCAAGAATTATATAGCTTTAGGAAAATATTATGAGTAAAAGATGTGAACTAACAGGAGTTTTACCTTTAAAAGGTCATAACGTAAGTCATGCTAAAAACAAGACTAAGCGAAGATTTTTGCCGAATTTAAAAAAAGTGACTTTTAAAAGCGATATTCTTAAAAAGAATATTAAATTAAATGTAACTAATGCTGCTTTAAGAACTGTAGATTTTAAAGGTGGGTTAGACAAATATCTTTTATCAGCTAAAAGCAAGAAATTATCAAAAAAAGTTAAGAAACTAAAATCTTCTATTTATTCTAAGGCCTAGTTATTTAATTAATGAGTTTTTTTTACAAACTATCAATTTTTATGGGTTTGGTAGTAGTTGTCTCAAATTATCTTGTTCAGTTTCCTATTCAATATCTTGGGTTAAGTAAAATCTTAACTTATGGTGCTTTTAGTTATCCAATTACATTTTTAATTACAGATTTAGCAAATCGAGCATATGGAAAAATTGTAGCAAGAAAAGTTGTAAACGTAGGATTTTTTATTGGTGTATTTTTAACTTTATTTATATCCACCAATTTTTCAGATATCATTTCTATTAGAATAGCTATTGGATCAGGAGTTGCATTTATTATCGCACAGAATTTTAATGTAATAATTTTTAATAAGTTACGAAAAAGGTCTTGGTATGTTCCACCGCTTACTTCTTCAGTTTTTGGCTCCATAGTTGATACTTTTTTATTTTTTTCTATTGCTTTTTATGCAACGGGTATTCCTTGGATTTCTTTTGCTTTTGGAGATTTAGCTGTTAAGTTTT
>CACDES010000048.1 GCA_902551865.1 uncultured Pelagibacteraceae bacterium | reverse complement strand
TCTAAACGAGTTTCACCTAAAGACATAGGAAACAAAAAATATTGAATTAGTATTGATTTATAAGGAATTTCAAATAACGTTATTAAACCAAAAATTAAAATAGTCAAAAGTAAGACACTTAAAAAAATAGTTATCACAATTTCTTTTTTAAAATGTGAAACAAAATAAAGCAAAGTTACTATAGATATTAATATTCCAAAATAAGCAGCGGGTGTTTGTTTTGTAAAAAAACCAAGAATTAAAAATATAGGTATAAAAAACCAGTAAATATTTTTCTTTTTAATTATTGCTAAACATAAACAATAAACTGATAGCATCGAAAATATTGCAACATGGTGATCAGTAAAAGGTATGCCGTAAGTAGGATACATCAAAATTGAGGCTAAAGTGGAATAAACAAAACAGTATTTATGATCTAAATTAAATTGTCTTAAAGTAAAATAAGTTGAAAGGGCAAAAATGGAATTAAAAGTAGAAGAATGAGCAGCATAACTAAACCAAGAAATCCCAAAAAATTTAAAATAAATTGCTTGTAATATATCTAAAACTGGACCCTTAATGGTCCAAAAATCTTTAAATGGATAAGAGCCATTTAAGATATCATATCCAGCATTAAAGGTGGAAAAGCTGTCAACTGGTAATACTCCAATATAAGCATAGTACTGATTGATTGAAAAAGAAATAGTAACTAAAATTATAACATTTAGATAAGTTTGATTCCAAATCAAAAAAGGTTTCTTTGTCATTTGCTTTTAAGAAGCCTACTTTTCTAAAAAACTCTTTAATTGTTTCGATCTGCTTGGATGTTTAAGTTTTCTTAATGCTTTTGCTTCAATTTGTCGTATTCTTTCTCTAGTCACTGAAAATTGTAAACCAACTTCTTCTAAAGTGTGATCTGTATTCATACCAATTCCAAATCTCATTCTTAGAACTCTTTCTTCTCTTGGTGTTAAAGACGCAAGGATTTTAGTTGTGGACTCACTCAAATTTGATTGAATAGCAGTATCCAAAGGTTGTAATGCATTTTTATCCTCTATAAAATCTCCTAAGCTGCTATCTTCTTCGTCTCCTACTGGTGTCTCTAATGAAACTGGTTCTTTAGCAATTTTTAAAACTTTTCTTACTTTTTCAAGTGGCATTGCTAATTTTTTAGCTAACTCTTCTGGAGTAGGCTCTCTTCCAAACTCACTCATAATTTGTCTTTGTGTTCTAACTATTTTATTAATGGTCTCAATCATGTGAACTGGAATTCTAATTGTCCTAGCTTGATCAGCTATAGATCTTGTTATAGCTTGTCTAATCCACCATGTTGCATATGTTGAAAATTTATAACCTCTTCGATATTCAAATTTATCAACAGCTTTCATCAAACCAATATTACCTTCTTGAATAAGATCTAGAAATTGAAGACCTCTATTCGTATATTTTTTAGCAATAGAAATTACCAATCTAAGATTGGCTTCAACCATTTCTTTTTTAGCTATTCTTGACTCTCTTTCGCCTTTTTGAATTCTACTTACTAACGTTTTAAATTCACCAACTGACAAACCTATCTTTTTGCTAAAGTCTATTAATCTTTCTCTAATTTCAGAAAAATCTTTTTTAAATTTTTTGAAAAAATTTTTCCATATTTGATTTTCTTTTAAAAAAGAT
Organism: uncultured Pelagibacteraceae bacterium; assembly: GCA_902551865.1. GTDB lineage: Bacteria > Pseudomonadota > Alphaproteobacteria > Pelagibacterales > Pelagibacteraceae > Pelagilacustribacter. Next base: position 1,226 of record CACDES010000048.1, on the reverse strand, counting down.
TCAAATTTTGGATTAATTTCATTGCCTATATAATATTTTAAAAATTCTTCTCTAGAAATTTTATTATCCATGGCCAGCCTTAATAAAACTCCTTCTAAAGAAACTATTTTTTTATTTTCTTTATAATGTGACTGAACTAGTTCTTCCACTACGTGCGGAGCTAACTGAAGATTTTTAAAATTATCAACCAATAATGCTTGGATCTTTTTAAAGTTTTTATTTTTGGAAACCGATAGCTCTTTTGAGTCTAATAAACAATATAGTTTTTCTTTTTGATATTTTTGAAGTTTTGAATAATTTTTATTTAAAGAATCTAGAATACTTATTATCTTAGGTTTTATTTCCTCCTCCATTTTTGCCAAAGATACATTGAACTCATCATCATCTGCTGTGGTTTCGTTATCTCTTTTTTCATCATCTTTTTTCTCATCATCTTTTTTTTCTTCTTTTTTATTTTCCAATTTTTTCTTAATTTTTGTTTCATCTCCATCCTCTGACGACTCGAAATCTTCATAAGTTGAGTCTATATCAATTATATCCCTAACTAAAAGTTGCTGATTTTCAATTTGCTCTTTCCATTCAAATATTTTTTTTCCAACCAGTGGGCTCTGGGTTAAAGCATTTATCATTACATCTTTTCCTGCCTCAATTCTTTTTGCAATAGCAATTTCCCCTTCTCTGGATAAAAGTTCAACTCCTCCCATCTCTCTGAGATACATACGAATTGGATCATCACTTTTATCTGAAGTTTTTTCTTCAGTTGCGCCTGTTGTTTCTTTCTTTTTATTTGATTGGAATTGAGATTTTTTTTCAACTAAAGTAATTTTTTCATCAACAATAATGATAAAAGCCTTTTCAATATTTTCTATTGTCCCGTTTCTTTTACCTAAAGATTTTCCAAGCTCTTCATAGGTAATAAAACCTCTATGCTTTCCTTTATCTAAAAGTCTTTCAAATGATTTTGTAATTATTTTTTCAGCCATTAAAATTTTTGTTAGAGCAGTGGGATATATATAAGCACTACATTGTAAAAATCTATCTTTTTTTATTCCCCATTTATTTGGCTTTTAAGCTTTATTAGCTCTGAGTATGAGTTTTCATCTAAGTTATTGATCAATTTTTTTTCAAGAGATTCTATCTTTTTAAGATTATTCAATTCTTTTAATTCAGCTATCAATTCGTTCAATAAATTTAATATAGCTTCATTGTCTTTTTTTGCTAAAATT
>CACDES010000047.1 GCA_902551865.1 uncultured Pelagibacteraceae bacterium | reverse complement strand
ATGTATAAATTACAATTCGAAATATGTTGCAAGGTTTCTTTAATATTCATTTTTTCAAACGAAAGTGAATCTTTACCTACACTTGAATTTTTAAATTTATTTATCAGATCAACGTCATTTTTTCCACCTGCTACATAAAACTTACATTTAATTTTTTTATTAATTTTTTCTGCCAATTTTATATAATTATTAATATTCCATCTTTTGGTTGGGCCTGAAGCGCTTATTCCAAGACAAATATACTTATAATTTTTATCTAAAGTATTATCCTTTTTTTTAATTATTAGATTAGGTTCAGTGGAAACAATTTGATTGATTATATCTTCAGTAAAAATTTTTGCGCTTAGAACGATGTTGTCTTTACTTCTAAATAAAGGATATTGATAAATTGATTTTATACCTGCCATTTTTGCAATTAGATTGTATCTTAACGAAGAATTAAAAATAAAAATTTTATCAAAATTTCTTTTTTTTAATTCTTTTGTTAATTTAAAAATTCCACTAATGCCATCCATTTCTTTTTCAAGAGTAATTATTTCATTTATGTGACTATCATCAATTAGAAGCTCTTTAGCTTTTGAATCATCTTTAGCTAGTAAAGAGACTGGTGTTTTGAATTTTTGTGAAATAGCATGAATGTAAGGAATAAAGATAACTTGATCCCCAATTCCTTTTCTAGTATTTACACACAAAATTTTCATACTTGATTTTAACTATATAACTTAGATAGAATAAATTAGGTAAGATTATGATAACTAGAGGAGTATATTCTGCTACTTGTAGCATTTTGCGTGATGATTGTTCTTTAAACGTAGACGCAACAATAGCTCATGCAGCATCCTCTATTAATAATGGATTACATGGGGTTATATTTTTTGGCTCAACCGGCCAGAGTCAGCTAATTGATTTAAATTCAAAAAAAAATTTAATTTCAAAAGCTGCAAATCATAAGTTAAGAAAAAAATTTTTTTTTGGCACTGGATGTAATTCGTTAAATGATACTGTTAATCTAATTAAATATGGAATGGAATATCAATTTAATTCCTGGTTAATCATGCCTCCTGCGTACTATTCGTCTAATACGGAAACAGGAGTGTACAATTTTTATAAAAATATAATTAGTAAAGTTCCAAAAGTAAAAATTGTATTATATAATTTTGAAAAATTAAGTTCATTTTTATTTAAACCCGAATTCATAAAAAAATTAGCATCCGATTTTCCAAATATTATTGGAGTAAAAGACTCAAGCTATAATCTTTATGAAAGTTTAAAAATTCCAAATTTTTTAATTTTTCCAGGTTCAGAAACAAAATTATTAAAAGGCTTAGAATTAGGTAACAGCGGAATCATTTCGGCTATTTGTAACGTAACTGCTCCACTTGCAAGAAAAGTTTTTGATGATTTTGAAAAAAAAAAAGAACAAACACAAAATGATAAATTAGTTGCTGTTAGAAAAACATTTGATAACTATAATTTAATATCTGCTCTTCATAGTTATATGTCTACAAAAGATGATAATTTTAAGAATTTATTGCCACCTTTAATTCTTTTGAGTGCTGAGGAAAAAAAAGATTTAATTAACAAATTAAATGATTTAAAATTTATAGTTCAAAATAATTTAGCTGCTTAAACATGATATTAGCAAGAGTATTTTCAAACATATATAGAGAAGGTGGAATTATTCTAATTGACTCTAAAGGTCAAAAATATATTTGTGGTGATCCAAGAAAAGATAATCCTGTCACTGTTAAATTATTAAAAGAAAATCTTAATTGGAAACTTGTGTTAGATCCCGAATTAGAATTTCCGGAGGCTTATATGAGAGGTGAAATCATTATTGATAACGCATCACTTAAAGAATTTTTGATGGAATTAGTTAAAAATTTGGGAAGAAGAGAGGTAAATTCAGCCAGTTATATTTCTAAAAGGATTTATCAGTTATGGAGATTTCTATCGAATTTTAATTTACCTGGAAAGTCGAGAAAGAATGTAGAACACCACTATGATATTGGGGGTGAAAAAGGTGAAAAACTTTATGATATTTTTTTGGATAGAGATCATAGATTATATTCATGTGCTTATTGGAAAGAAGAAACAAAGACTTTAGAAGAGGCACAAAAAAATAAAATAAATCATATTGTTAAAAAATTAGATATTAAACAAGGTCAAAAAATTTTAGAAGTTGGTTGTGGATGGGGAGGAATGGCTTTTGAAATTGCAAAACAAAAAGGCTGTGAGGTTCTAGGAATTTCTTTAAGTAAAAATCAGATTAATTTCTGTAAACAAAAAGCTAAAGAACTTGGTTTAGACAATCAAGTCAATTTTGAATTAGCTGATTATAGAGAAATCCAAGGTCAGTATGACAGAATTTATTCTGTTGGAATGTTTGAGCATGTAGGAAAAAAATTTTATAAAGCTTTTTTTCAATCAATTAACAAATTACTTAAGGAGGATGGCATATTCTTATTACATACTATTGGTGTGGTAGATAAACCCTCTCCTCCAAACAAATTTATAAATAAATACATTTTTCCAGGCGGTGTTTGCCCTTCATTTAGTCAAATTATAGAACCTATTGAAAAAACAGGGCTAATTGTTTCAGATACAGAAACACTTATTAGACATTATGACAAAACATTAGAAAGTTGGCTTGAAAGATTTCTTTCAAAAAGAAAAGAGGTAAAAGACCTTTTTGATGAAAAGTTTGTAAAAATGTGGGAGTTTTATTTAGCTAGTTGTGCAGCTGCTTTCAGATACAGGGACTTAGCAGTTTTTCAATTACAAATTGTGAAAAATTTTCAATCAGCCCACAGAACAAGAGACTATATATATTCATAAAACCTGATATTTAATTAAATACAGGCATGAAAAAAAAGAAAAGA
>CACDES010000046.1 GCA_902551865.1 uncultured Pelagibacteraceae bacterium | reverse complement strand
CTTTTCAGTTTTAATTATTAAAAAAGAGCATAAGAGAGCAATTATAGGAATATAAAAAGGTAGAACAAACCTTCTATTTAATACTGTTTTGATTTCTTGTTTAGCACTTTTTTTACAATTAATAATATTTTCAGGATATGATTGCAAAACACATTTCAAAAGATCATACGTGGTTGTCTCTTGCAATTTTGGAGATTTAATAGTGCTAGTTGAAAGATTATCTAGATTGATATTTAGTTGTTCAAATTTAATTATATTATTTTTAGCATTTTTCTTTATAGTTGATATTATTTGTCCATTAAATAATATTAATTTTTTCCTTTCTTGTATAACTCCGTTTTCAGCAACTATTGTCGTTGAATTTTTATCTGAATGATCAGATGTTAAATTTTTTAATACATTAGACTCATCATGAATGAATACATTTTCAATTTTATTATTTTTCTTCTTTTCAACAAAAAAAGTAAAACCCTTAAATGAGTCACTAAACTGTTGAATTCTTATTGTAGGTAAAAAAGAATTAAAATTTTCTTTATTTAATAAAGACCTAGATTTTTGTAATGCTAGTGGTGTTATAAAGGTAGAAAAAATTAAATATAAAAATAAAATGAATACTGAAATGATAAAGAAAAGGTTAACTATTGTTATTTTTTTTATTCCAGAAGTCCATAATATTGTAAATTCTTTTTCTTGAGTTTTTTTAATAATAAAGATTATTAAAGACAATAAAAAAGATAAAGGAATAAACTTTGTAAGTATACCCAACAAGTTTAGAGCAGAGTATTGAAAATATGTTGTAATTGAATAACCGCTTTCTACAATTAAATCTAGAAAATTTACTGCTCTTACAGTCCAAGCAATTATTGTTAAGCCGAATAATATAACAAAAAAAGTTTTCAGTATTTCTTTGATAAAATTTCGATAAATTTTGTTTTGTAGCATTGCAATTTAATTTAATGTATATAAATAAAGCAACCTTAGATAAAATTCAATCTATGGTTTAACTATTATCGATTTCCCATTGAAATCTGATATATTTGAACATATATAGCACTCAACTCGACAGGAGCTTATTAAAAATTTATGTCTATTAAAATTAACTATTCAAACAAAGCTAGTAGCAAGATCTCAGCTAATTTAGTTTTATTTTCTAATGAGAAATTCAATATTAACGGTCTTAAAAAATATCTTTCTAGTTCAGAATTTTCTTACATAAATGATTTACTTAAAACTAGTGATTTAAAAAAAAATTTATTTGTTTTTAAACTAACTTCAAAAAAAAAAATAGTCTTAGTATCTATTAAAAACAACTTAAAAATCTCAGATATAGAAAATCTAGGAGCTGAATTTTATGGGTGTATAAACCACGGAAAGAATAGTGAGTACTTTCTAATTTCTGATAGTATAGCAAACAATCATGATAATTTTTTAGGTCATTTTCTACATGGATTAAAATTAAAATCTTATGAATTTAAAAAATATAAAACAAAAAAAGAGACAAGAGTTATTTCTATACACGTATTAGGAAATAAAAATAAACCTTCACATCAAAAACAATTAAAATTTAAAGCTTTGGAAGAGGGAACTTTTTATGCAAGAGATCTTGTTTCAGAGCCAGGAAATGTTCTTCATCCAGATGAATATGCAAAAAGAATAAGCTCTCTTAGAAAAGATGGTTTAAAAATAAATGTATATGATCAAAAAAAATTGAAAAAACTTGGTATGCATGCCTTGCTAGGTGTAGGCCAAGGAAGCATCAGAGGATCTTATTTAGTAACAATGGAATGGAATGGAGCAAAAAATAATTCTAAACCTTTAGCATTTGTAGGAAAAGGAGTTTGTTTTGATACTGGAGGGTATTCTTTAAAACCTGCAAAATTTATGGAAGATATGACATATGATATGGCTGGTTCTGCTACAGTAGTTGGTTTAATGAAAAGCTTAGCTCTACGAAAAGCAAAAATTAATGCTGTTGGGGTAGTTGGACTTGTAGAAAATATGGTTAGTGGAAATGCTCAAAGACCAGGAGATATTGTTAAATCTTACAGCGGTAAAACTATAGAAATATTAAACACTGATGCAGAAGGCCGATTAGTTTTAGCTGACGCCTTAACATTCACTGAAAAAAAATTTAAACCAAAGTTCATTGTTGATTTGGCAACTTTAACAGGAGCTATAATAGTTTGTCTAGGATCTGAATATGCTGGTCTCTTCTCAAACGATGATAAATTATCTAAACAAATTTTTAACGCTGGAGAAAAAGTCGAAGAGAAAGTATGGAGAATGCCACTTCATAAAAATTATGACAAGCTTATGAACTCGAAAAATGCTGATGTACAAAATATAAACTATGTTGGTGGGGCAGGCTCAACAACTGCTGCTCAGTTTTTACAAAGATTCATTTTAAACAAAACTCCTTGGGCTCATCTAGACATAGCTGGTATGGCTTTTTCAAAGTATGGTGGTGCTCTAAACTCTGGAGGAGCTACTGGATTTGGAGTGAGATTATTAAACCAGCTAATAGAAGAACATTATGAGTAATATAGAACAAACTCTTTCAATAATAAAACCAGACGCAGTAGAAAGAAATTTAATTGAAGAAATTAAATTAATTTTTACTAAGAATAATTTAAGTATCAAAGAGGATAAAAAAATTCATATTACAAAAGAAGAGGCGGCTGAATTTTATAAAGTTCATCAAACCAAACCTTTTTATGATGATTTATGCGCCTATTTATCATCAGGTCCAATAGTAGTAATGATTTTAGAAGGTGAAAATGCAGTATTATTGAACAGAGAATTGATGGGTGCAACTGATCCAAAAAAAGCAAAAGAAAATACTATTAGAAAACTTTACGGAATATCAATTGATAAAAATTCTGTGCATGGATCTGACTCAATTGATAATGCAAAAAAAGAAATAAAGTTTTTTTTTAGAAATTAACTATATCTAAAAATCTTAATAACAGCTTCAGAAAATGCTCTATGCTCTAATTTTTGAGTTTTATCTTTTAGTATTTCTTCATTATCATTTTTACCAATAAAAAAACTTTTCTGTACAATCTTTGAACCACTATCCAATTTTTCATTA
>CACDES010000045.1 GCA_902551865.1 uncultured Pelagibacteraceae bacterium | reverse complement strand
TTATTCCACTTACTTTTGAAAAGTCTAAAGTATCAGCATGTTGAGACTTTAAAGCTCCCATAACTTTACCCATATCTTTCATTGATGAAGCTCCAACAGACTTGATGACTTCTTCACAAATTTTTTTTGTCTCTCCTTCGCTTAGTTGTTTAGGTAAAAAAGTATTAATAACGTCTATTTCTTTTTTCTCGCCTTCAAGAAGTTCAGTTCGTCCAGCTTTTTTATAAACTTCACAGGACTCGTTTCTTTGTTTTATCATCTTTTTTAAAATTCCAGTTATATCAGCGTCTTTAATCTCTTTTTGTCCTTTAGAGCGAGCTGCTATTTCAGCATCTTTTATTGCTGAGACTATAAGTCTTAATGTTGGATAGGTATTTTTATCTTTGGCCTTTAGGGCTATGTTTAGCTTATCTTCTATCTGTTTTTTAAGAGACATAAATTTTAAAAATTTATTTTAATCACAATTCTTATCTAAAATAAAAAGAACTTTCTTGACGATTTTATTTCTATTTCATATGTTTCGCAAAATCATGTTTATAAGTTTTTTACTTTAACTTATGAGTTGTATTTGAAGCAATTTGGTCAAAATATAAACTCTTATAAAAATCTTAAAAAGATCGATTCCAACGCTATTTTAATTCTTGAAAACGGGAAGTTTTTTAGAGGTATAGGTATAGGCTATCAAGGAACAGCTACAGGAGAGGTTTGCTTCAACACATCTATTACCGGATACCAAGAAATAATCTCTGACCCTTCATATGCTGAACAAATTATCAATTTCACTTTTCCACATATTGGAAACGTTGGATCAAACAAAGAAGATCACGAATCTGATAAAATCTGGACTAAAGGTGTAATAATTAATACTGAAATTACTAACCCATCTAATTACAGATCTATAAAACATTTAGATTTGTGGCTCAAATATAATAAAATAGTTGGCATCACTGGCATAGATACGAGAAATTTAACAAATTTTATAAGAGATAAGGGAGCGCCTAAAGGAACTATATCTTTTTTAAAAAATAGAAAGTTTAATATTAACAAACTTCTTAAAATCACTCAAAAATGGAGTGGTTTAAAAAATTTAGATTTAGCAAGGAAAGTTACAACAAAAAAAAATTATATTTGGAAAAATTTCAAAACTTGGAAAAAAGGAGAAGGTTTTGTAAAAAATAAAAAAAAATCATTACATGTAATTGCCATAGATTATGGAATTAAAAAAAATATTTTAAGGTATTTCTCAGACTTTAATTGTAAAGTAACGATAGTTTCTTGTAAAACCGCTGCAAGTGATATTATGAAATTAAAACCAAATGGTATCTTTTTATCAAACGGTCCTGGTGATCCTGCTGCAACTGGAAAATATGCTATTCCTATAATAAAAAAGTTTATAACAAATAATCTGCCAGTGTTTGGAATTTGCTTGGGCCACCAATTACTTGGGTTAGCTCTAGGAGCAAAAACGAAAAAGATGAATTTAGGTCATAGAGGTGCTAACCATCCCGTTAAGAATTTGATCAAAGGGAATGTAGAAATAACAAGTCAAAACCACGGATTTGAAATAGTTAAAAAGAATTTACCAAAAAATATTCAAATTACTCATCAGTCTCTTTTTGATAATAGTATAGAGGGAATAAAACTTAAATCTAAACCAGTTTTTTCTGTTCAATACCATCCCGAGTCTAATCCCGGACCACAGGATAGTGTTTATTTATTCGAAGAGTTTATAAAAAGTATGAAAAAAAATGCCAAAAAGAAAAGATATTAAAAAAATTTTAGTTGTTGGCGCTGGTCCAATTATTATTGGTCAGGCCTGTGAATTTGATTATTCAGGTACTCAAGCTTGTAAAGCGTTAAAAGATGAAGGTTATAAAGTAATTTTAATCAATTCAAATCCTGCAACAATTATGACTGACCCAGATGTTGCTGATAAAACTTATATAGAACCTATTACTTTAGAAGTCCTTGAAAAAATTTTAATTAAAGAAAAGCCTAATGCAATTCTTCCAACTATGGGCGGACAAACAGCTTTAAACCTAGCTATGGAGGCTGAAAAAAAAGGTATTCTTAAAAAATATAAGATCGAACTTATCGGAGCCAACTCCAAAGCTATATCTAATGCTGAAGATAGAAAAAAATTTAGGAAAAATATGATTGATATTGGTTTAGACCTGCCAAAATCAAAAATTGTAAATAATTTTAATCAAGCACCAAAAGTTTTAAATCAAATTGGTCTTCCAGCAATCATAAGACCAGCTTTTACACTTGGGGGTCTAGGTGGAGGAATTGCAAAGAATAAAAAAGAATTTTTTAAGATAATTAAAACCGGTCTAAGAGAGTCTCCCGTCAACCAAGTATTAGTTGAAGAATGTCTAGAAGGATGGAAAGAATTTGAAATGGAAGTTGTAAGAGATAGAAAAGATAATTGTATAATTATATGCTCTATAGAAAATGTTGATCCCATGGGAATTCATACCGGTGACTCTGTTACTATCGCTCCTGCCTTAACTCTTACAGATAAAGAATACCAAGTAATGAGAAATGCTTCTATTGCGTGCTTAAGAAAAATAGGAGTAGAAACTGGAGGATCTAATGTTCAATTTGCAATAAATCCTAAGAATGGAAGAATGGTTATTATAGAGATGAACCCTAGAGTTTCTAGATCCTCTGCATTAGCATCAAAGGCTACTGGATTTCCAATTGCCAAAGTCGCAGCAAAACTTGCTATAGGTTATACTTTAGATGAATTAAAAAATGAGATAACAAAAGTTACTCCTGCTTCATTTGAGCCAACTATTGATTATGTGGTAACCAAAATTCCAAGATTTACTTTTGAAAAATTTTCAAAATCAGCAGCAGTTTTGGGAACGTCCATGAAGTCAGTAGGAGAGGCAATGGCAATAGGTAGAAATTTCAAAGAGTCCTTGCAGAAAGCATTAGTTTCTCTTGAAACTGGATTTTCAGGAATAGATCAGATTTTCAATTTAAAAAATAAACAAATCGAGAAAAAACTAAAAGAACGTATACCCAACAAGATTTTACTTATTGGTGAAGCAATTAGAAAAAAAATTAGTGTAGAAAAAATACAAAAACTTTCAAAAATTGATCCTTGGTTCTTAAATCAAATAAAAGATATTATAGACAATGAAAATGAGATCAAAAAAAATG
>CACDES010000044.1 GCA_902551865.1 uncultured Pelagibacteraceae bacterium | reverse complement strand
ATACAGGTTTATGAATGATTTTATTAAATCTATAAAAGAAAGAGACCCTGCGGCTAAATCAACAGCGAGTATTATTTTGACTTACCCTGGGGTAAAAGCCATATTTTTACATCAAATAGCAAATTTTTTTCATAAAGCAGGATTTGACTTAATTGCAAGAATAATTTCTCAAACTAGTAGATTTTTTACTGGAATTGAAATTCATCCTGGAGCTAAAATTGGAAAAAACTTATTTATAGATCATGGAATGGGCGTTGTTATTGGTGAAACATCTGAAATAGGAAACAATGTTACAATTTATCATGCAGTTACTCTTGGGGGGATTTCTCCTAGTATAGACAGTGAACGACAGAGACATGAAAAAAGACATCCCACAATTGGGAACGATGTTGTAATTGGATCAGGAGCACAAATAATTGGACCAGTTAGAATTGGAAATGGATCAAGAATTGCTGCAAATGCTGTTGTTGTTAAAGATGTTGGAGAAAACACTACAATGGTAGGTGTGCCAGCAAAAGCAGTTAAAAGTGGGAATGAAGGAAATTTTAAACCTTACGGCGTTGATCAAGAAGTAAAAGATGAGCAATAAAGATTGGGATTCAAATTTAACTCCTGAACAAAATTATGTTTTAAGACAAGAAGGCACAGAGTCTCCAGGCTCTAGTCCTTTAAATGAAGAAAAGAGAGAAGGTTCTTACCATTGTGTTGGTTGTGGGACTAAACTTTTTGAATCTAGTTCAAAATACGAAAGTGGCTCAGGCTGGCCATCTTTTTTTAAATCTATACCAGATGTATTTGAGGAAAAAACTGATACGCATATTGGCTATCCAAGAACTGAATATCATTGTAAAAAATGTGGAGGACACCATGGACACATTTTTAACGATGGACCAAAACCAACAGGAAAACGTTATTGCAATAATGGCGTGTGCTTAATTTTTAAACCTAAAAGTTGAAAAGTTATTCACTCACTTCAAAAGTGTTTTGAATACAACCGTCTAAAAGTTTAAAGTTTATATTGCCATGTCAACTAGACCAAGGCAGCATAAGTTTGTTAGACTATCTTTTCATCCACCATGATAAGAAGCAATGTTCCCCAAATTCTGTTTTTAATTTTTCTTTTTTCATTTTTTATTACATATCCTGTTAATGCAAGTTGGGATCCCGCAAAAGAGGGAGACAAAATTATCTTAATTAGACACTCAAAAGCCCCTGGATTTGGAGATCCTCCTGGTTTTAAAATTAAGGATTGCAAAACACAAAGAAACCTTAGCAAAGAAGGAATAAAGCAATCAGAAAAAATTGGAAAATTATTTTACAAAAACAAAATTAAAATAGATCAAGTTTTAAGTAGCCAGTGGTGCAGATGCAAAGATACTGCTAAATTCGCATTTAAAAATTATAGGGAGTTTTCAGCACTGAATTCTACTTTTCAGCCGCCTTATGACAAAAATGCCAAGAAACAAATAAAAGAATTGAAAGATTATATTAAAAAATGGAAAGGGAATGGGAAAAATTTAGTATTAGTAACTCACTATGTAATAATAACAGCTATAACAGATGTAGCACCAAGATCTGGTGAAATAGTTATAATAGATAAAAATTTTAATACTCTTTCAACTATTTTAACTAATTAGAAAAAAATATAATAGGCAAAAACTGCAAGAATAAAATATTCTATTGAAGTTTTTAATATTAATAAATTTCTTTTATCACTAAATTTTGAATTGATATAAAGATTTAATCTTGCAAAAGCTAAATGGATCAACACTATACTTACAATAATTCCAAGCAAAGTTTGAAAAAAAGTAAAATTTTTGAACCCATAGAAGCAGGCGGCAATAAACGTTAACCAAGAGATATTAGAAATGAATATTGTAATTAAAATTCCCGATCCTTTTTTAAAAATACTTTGAGATTTAATAAAAGTGTATGACCACAAAAGAGTAAATAAAAAACCTAAGTATTTAATTATCATGTGTTAATATTGTAATTGCGGGTTGCATTAAAGGCAAATATAAAGAGATTATGATTATTAAGCTAGTTTTTGCTTTTGGTGCTGGGTTTATAAGTTTTTTAACACCCTGTGTATTGCCTATTATTCCAGGATATATTTCTTATATAACTGGTAAAAATCTAACTGAAATAGACCAAGATAAAAAAATTGTTTTATATAAAACAATTTTATTTTCTTTAGGATTTTCATTAGTATTTATAACACTTGGCGCTACGGCATCAGCAGTTGGAAATGTCTTATTATTTTTATCTAATGAATTAAGAATAGCAGCAGGAGTAATAATTATTTTGTTTTCTTTGCAAATGCTAGGTATTTTAAATTTTCAACTTTTAAACCAAGAAAAGCGAATTGATACGAAAGGGTATAAGGATAATTATATATTTCCCTTGGTAGTAGGAGCAGCTTTTGCATTTGGTTGGACTCCATGTATTGGTCCAATTTTAGGTTCAATTTTAGCTTTATCAGCCACTGATGCGTCTATAAGTAAAGGAATTATTTTACTTTCTTCTTATTCTTTAGGATTAGCCATTCCTTTTATCTTATCTGGTTATTATATGAATAGTTTTTTAATTTCTAAAAAGGGTTTTGGAAAATACTACAATAGAATAAATAAAACTGGTGGAGTTATATTATTAATAACAGGAATTTTAATAGCTACTAATCAAATTCAAGTTATTAGTTATTATATTTTGACAACGTTTCCTTTCCTGACTAGTCTAGGTTAATGAATGATATAACTGTTCTTGGGATATTTGTTGCAGATATTAGTTTTTCAGGAAACAAAATTCCTAGCACCGGGGAAACAATTTTGGGTGATAGCTATAATATTGGACCTGGTGGAAAAGGATGCAATCAAGCTATAGCAATCTCAAGGTTGGGTGGAAAAGTAAATTTTATTTCTAAGTTAGGTAATGACGAATACGGTAAGCTTGCTTTAGATAAACTTAAAAAAGACTATATAGATACTTCAAATATAATTATTTCTAACAATCACAAAACAGGTGTAGCAGGGATACATGTGGATCGAAATACTGGAAAAAATGCAATTACTGTTGTCAGAGGTGCGCCTTCGAGTCTAACCACTGAGGAAATAGATGCAAATTTAATTAAACAATCAAAAATATTCTTAACACAACTAGAGATCCCAATAGATGTTACTTTGCATTGTTTAAAAACTGCAAAAGAAAAAGGTCTAATAAATATACTAAATC
>CACDES010000043.1 GCA_902551865.1 uncultured Pelagibacteraceae bacterium | reverse complement strand
CAACTTTGCCTGGACAACTAGCTTTAAAATATAGGTTAGACATTGTTCCAATATTTATCGAAAGAAAAAATAACGATTTATTTAAGATGAAAGTACACGAACCAATTAACCCATCATCTTTTAAAGATACAGCTGAGATCTCTGAAAAATTAAATAAAATTATAGAAAATATGATTATAAAAAATCCCAATCAATGGATTTGGACGCATGATAGATGGAAATAGATAATCAAATTTATTTTTTATTTTTTAATTTTTTATAACGTTCATTGACTTCTAAAGACGAGAAGTAAGCTTCTTGTAACTCTACATTCCAATAGCTTAAATTTTCTATCGGGATCTCTTTTCCCGAAATAGCACAAACTACAAAGCTTCCTTCTTCTATTATATCAAATGAGTTATGCTTATAATGAAGTTTAGCTTTTTTTTTATTCATCTATAAATTATATTATATATCTTTTCATATGAATATTGCTTTAATAGGTAGTGGGGGCAGAGAGCATGTTTTATGCCAAAAAATATATGAATCTAAATTGTCTAAAAATATAATTTGTATTCCAGGTAATGCAGGAACTGCGAAAATTGCAAAAAATATAGACTTAGATTTTTTAAACTTTAAAAAATTACTTAAAACCATTAAATCACATAAAATAGACTTAGTGATTGTCGGTCCAGAAGAACCTTTAGTAAGAGGAATAGTAGATTTTTTAAATAAACACAAAGTTAGAGTGTTTGGGCCAAATAGATATGCTGCAAAATTAGAGGGTTCTAAAGCATTCATGAAATCAATTTGTAAAAAATTCAAAATTCCTACAGCTCAGTTTAAAATATGTAAAAATTCAAAAGATGTGCTTAAATTCTTAAAAAATAGTAAACTGCCATTAGTTGTAAAAGCTGATGGTCTCGCTGCTGGAAAAGGGGTAGCTATTTGTAAAACCAAAAAGGAAATACTAAAGATTTCAAAGGAAATATTTAAAGGTAAATTTAAAACTTCAAAAAAGTTAGTGCTAGAAGAATTTTTAAAAGGCGAAGAGGCAAGTTATTTTTTAATAGTAGATAAAAAAAATTATAAATTTTTTGGTTCTGCACAAGATCATAAACGTGTAGGTGAAAATGAAAAGGGTCCTAATACTGGTGGAATGGGTGCATACTCGCCTGCACCAATTATTGATAAAAATTTAGAGGAAAAAATAATTAAAAAAATTGTTAAACCTACCTTGCTAGCCTTAAAAAATAAAAAAAAACCTTACACAGGATTTTTGTACGTTGGTTTGATGATAAAAGATAGTGAGCCTTATCTTATTGAATATAATGTTAGAATGGGAGATCCCGAATGTCAGGTAATTTTACCTAGATTAAAAACTGATTTAATTAAAATTTTTAATGCAACAATAGATAACAAACTAAATAAAATTAAAATAAATTGGATGAAACTAAAGTGTATGACTGTTGTGTTATGCTCAAAAGGATATCCGGGAGAAATTAAAAAAGATAAATTAATCAAAAACATCGATAAATTAAAATTATTAAGAAATTCATTTATTTTCCATGCTGGAACAAAGTTTAAAGGCAATAGATTAGTCTCTAATGGTGGTAGAGTATTAAATATTACATCTGCTGGAAAAAACTTCAAAAAAATAAGAACAAATATTTTCAAAATAATTAAAACAATTAATTGGAAGCATGGTTTTTATAGAAAAGATATTGGTTGGAGAGTAATTAAAAATAAGTTATGAGAATAATAAGTGGAAAATTAAAAGGAAAAACTATATCTTTTTTAAAATCTTCTATAACCAGACCTCTAAAAGACTCGGTAAAAGAAAGTATCTTTAATATTATAGTTCACTCAAATTTGTTAACCGTAAAGATAAAAAATTCTAATATTTTGGATCTTTATTCCGGAATTGGTTCTTTTGGATTGGAGTGTATTTCAAGAGGGGCAGGAAAAATCACATTTGTTGAAAAGGATAAAAATGCTGCAGAGATTTTAAAAAAAAATTTAAAAAATCTTGGTATAAAAAAAAATGCTACTATCATAATGGATGAAATAGAAAATTTTTTAAAAAAAGGTGTTTCTGAAAAGTTTGAAATAATTTTTCTTGATCCACCTTTTGCGGATGAATCTTATCTTCAAGAATTAAAGTTAATTAAGCAAAATAATAATTATAAAAAAAATCATCTTATTATAATTCACCGAGAACGAAGATCTTTTGAAAATTTTGAAAATATTTTATCTCCAATAATAACTAAACAATATGGCCGTTCAAAAATAATTTTTGGAAAATTTCTAAGATAAAATTTTTTTTGTATAAACTTTTACCTCTTCGACAGCTGGTTGGTCAAATGGATTGATATTTGCCAATTTGCCAACAATTACTGTTTCTAATATAAAATATGAAAACAACTCACCTAAAACCTGTTCACTTACATCTCCAATTTTAAATTCTCTAAACGGAATTTTCTTTTTTTTCAATGTTTTCAAAAAGGCATTCTTTTGAGCTATCTTAATTTGATTTAAGCTTTTGTTATTTAAAAAATTAAATTTCTTTTCCAAAATATTAGAATTTATTTTGTTTTTATTATCAATATCAGAGCTAAAAACGTAAAATAATTTATCTTTAGGTCCATCTAAATAAAGCTGTAATAAGCTATGATGATCTCTTGGCGCTGAGGAGATTATTGGCAAAAAACCTTTTCCTCTCTTTCCTAAACTTTCAGCTATTAATTGCTGATTCCAATATAAAAATTTATTTAATTGTGGAACATAATTAAAGAAAATTAAATTATTTAATTTCTTGCTCTGTAAAATATTAGCTAATTTTGTTGAGCTATCTTTTAAAAAAATTTTGTTTCTTCCCTTAAAGTGGTTAAATAAATTTTTTCTTAAACTAAAAATGTTCAATCCCATCAAGTAAGCTGGAACCATCCCTGCTTCAGATAGAACAGAATATCTTCCTCCAACATAATCTTTATGCTCAATATGAAAAATTTTCATTTTCTTTGATAATAAATAAAGTGGATTTTGTTTTTTTTCTGAGATTATAATTATATTTTTGCTTCTTTTTTTAACAATTTTTAGAGCTCTTATATTAGAAAGTGTTTCAATTGTATTACCTGATTTAGATATTATTATAAAAAGAATTTTACTGAGTTTTTTTTTATTTTTAATTCTCTGTAATTCATCTTCATCAATATTATCTAAAAATATAAAATCTTTTTTAATTTTTTTTTTTAAAAAGAAATAAATTGCTTCT
>CACDES010000042.1 GCA_902551865.1 uncultured Pelagibacteraceae bacterium | reverse complement strand
TTTTTTCTCTTTAAATTCAACTCATAATCAGTATGCTCTTCGCCAATAACAGTACTTTTTACGTAAAAAGTTAAAGTTAAAGTTAATAAAAATAGGGGGAAATATGTCAAACAAAGACGCATATTGGAATAAGACCAAAAACCATATGATAGTTACATTGGTTCTTTGGGCTTTTTTCTCTTTAGTCATATTCATGTTTGGTTCTGAACTAAACACGATGTCTTTTCTTGGGTACCCATTAGCATACTATATGACAGCGCAAGGTTCTCTTCTTGCATTCGTTGTAATGTTGTTTTGGACTGCCAGCAAACAAGAAAAAATTGACGAAGAACATGGTTACTCTGAAAGAGAGGAGGACTAATGTTTAAAGGAAATTTTATACAAAACCTTCCTAAAATATATGGTACCTACACTGGTGGCTTTTTTGTCTTCATCATATTGATGGCGATAGCTGAGCAAGCAGGTGTGTCGGCAAAAAACATTGGAGTAATGTTTGTTGCTTTCACGGTTTTGATTTATGCCATGATTGGTTATTTATCAAGAACCATACAAGTAGATGCTTATTATGTTGCAGGAAGACAGGTGCCTACCGTATTTAATGGGATGGCAACAGCAGCTGACTGGATGTCAGGTGCTTCATTCGTAGCCTTAGCAGGTGGAGTTTACTTTGGTGGCTATACTTATATGGCTTTCTTAGTAGGTTGGACAGGTGGATACGTACTTGTAGCAACTTTAATGGCTCCATATCTAAGAAAATTTGGTTGTTACACAGTTCCTGATTTTATAGGAACACGATACGGTGGTAATCTTGTAAGAGCTTGCTCTGTATTTGTGCTTTTTATAGCTTCATTTACTTATGTAACTGCACAAATTAATGCTACGGGAACAATTGCTTCTAGAGCTCTTGGAATTCCGTTTGAAGCAGGTGTATGGGTTGGATTAATTAGTATCTTAATCTGTTCAATGCTTGGTGGAATGAGAGCCGTAACTTGGACTCAGGTTGCTCAGTACATTGTATTAATCATCGCTTATTTGATACCAGTATTCTGGATCAGTAACAAAGTAGGTGGAGGAGTATTCCCTCACTTAATGTTAGGTGACGAGGTTGCAAGACTTGGTGAACTTGAACAACAATTTGGACTAGTTAAAAACAGCGCCGCAGATATGAAAGCAGCTGGGGTTCCTGGAGGATTGAAATATATCTCAGGATCTCACTCTGGAGTACCTGAAGGTGGAATGGCTGTCTGGAAATACTTATCGCTTGCGATTTGTATGATGGTAGGAACTGCATCGTTACCTCATATCTTAATGAGATACTTTACAACTCCTACAGTTAGAGCAGCAAGAAAATCAGTAGCTTGGTCGCTATTCTTTATTTTCTTACTTTACTCTTCAGCGCCTATGTTAGCGACATTGTCTAAATTAGCATTGATGGATCCAAATCTACCAACTGGAATTATTGGAAAATCTATTTCTGATGTTCAGTCGATAGAATGGGTACAAAGATGGTCTGAAGTTAAACAAGTATTTATCGCAGACTTTAATGGTGACGGTATACTTCAGTTGAACGAATGGTTCATGAGAGGTGACGTTGTAGTATTAGCTACTCCAGAAGTAGCGGGACTACCGTTTGTAATCTCAGGACTTGTGTTTGCTGGTGGTATGGCTGCTGCCATGTCAACTGCAGATGGTCTTGTACTAGCGATATCAAATGCTTTATCTCATGATATTTACTACAAAATCATAGATCCAAAAGCTGATACTGCTAAAAGACTTTTAGTTGCTCGTGTACTTCTAGTAATAATCGGAGCCGCTGGTGCTTACATAGCCTCGTTTAGGTTAACAAGTATCTTAGGTTCGGTTGCTTGGGCATTCGACTTTGCAATGTCAGGTCTATTCTTCCCACTTGTACTTGGTGTATGGTGGAAGAGAGCTACTAGAGCTGGTGCAATCGCCGGAATTATGTCTGGAATACTTTCAGGATTATTCTACCTATTATGGGTATATCCGAAGTTTTCAGTACCAATATTTGGCGGTGTAAACACTCCTTTCTTAGGTATCGATCACTTAAGATTTGGAATGATCGGAGCTCCAGTTTGTTTAGTTGTAATGGTTGTTGTTAGTTTAATGACTAAAGAACCAGATGCAGCTACTCAAAAAATGGTAGATGACACTAGAATACCTACGGGTAAAGCTATCTTAGGTAAACAACACTAGTTATAATAAACTTTTAAAAATTAAAGGGGCGAATTTATCGCCCCTTTTTTTTTACCTAAATAATGATATTGTCTGCAAATGGTTCCGACTTGGGCAATTGTTTTAGATTATATAATGGGAATGATAATGTGGACTTTAATTGGTCGCGCATTCATGAATATTTTTCAAAGGGAAGACTCAACTTTTTTCTTTATGAGAGTTTTTGTTAAATATACCAATCCAATAATTAAATTATTTAAACCTATCACTCCAAGTTTTCTATTTGGAGGATTTATTGCTCTTTACGTTGCCTGGTTTTTTTACTTATTTAGATTTTATGCTATGCCATACCTACTGGGTTATGATGTATGGGGAATGTTAGCTTTTCCTTTAGAAAGTGATTTTTCAAAACAACTTTACCAACTTTTTAATTAACAATTTATTTTTTTGACAAATTTGTTGATTAAAATATAAACAAAGAATGAGCAATCCAATCAAAATATCACCTTCAATACTGTCAGCGGATTTTAGTAAATTAGGCGAAGAAGTTATAGCATTAGAAAAAGCTGGCGCTGATTATATACATATTGATGTAATGGATGGTCATTTTGTTCCAAACTTAACAATTGGGCCAGAAGTAATTAAAAAATTAAGACCATTAACAAAAAAAGTTTTTGACGTTCACTTAATGATTTCACCCGTAGATAATTTTATTCAAGATTTTTCAAATGCTGGTGCAGATATTATTACTTTTCATCCAGAAGCTACTCCAAATATATCAAATACAATTAATTTAATTAAAAAAGAGGGAAAAAAAGTTGGCATATCTTTAAAACCTAAGTCCAAGGTAGAATTAATTGAGAAATATATAGATCAGGTTGATCTGATACTAATTATGAGTGTCGAGCCTGGTTTTGGAGGTCAAAAATTTATGCCAGAAGTTTTAAATAAAACAAAAAAGATTAAGGAATTAGTTGATGAAAAAAATTTAAAGACAGAAATAGAAATAGATGGTGGAATTAATTTTGAAAATTGTATTGAAGCAAAAAAAGCTGGGGCAAAT
>CACDES010000041.1 GCA_902551865.1 uncultured Pelagibacteraceae bacterium | reverse complement strand
ATTTATCTAGCTTCTGAATTAAGCCGAAACAAACTTTAATTTGAATAGTCGATAATATCTGAAGAGTAAGCAGCAACTGATGCTAAATTTAAAATATCCGAAGTGCTTGATCTAAGTGGAGCAACTTCTATTGGAAGACCTAATCCAATTAAAAGAGGTCCAATCAATTTTGCTCCTCCATACTCTCTCATTAATTTAGTTGATATAGCTGCACTATGTAATGCTGGCATAATCAAAATATTAGCTTTACCTACAATTTTTGAGAAAGGATAAATTTCTTGATAAATTGGATTTAAAGCTACATCAGGCTGCATTTCTCCATCAAAATCAAAATCTACTTTTTCTTTTTTTAATAATTCAATTGCATCTCTTACATGCTTGGTATTCTTTGAAACAGGCTTACCAAATGTGGAATGAGAAAGAAATGCAACTTTAGGATCAAAACCAAATAATCTTGCAACACGTACACAAGATTTTGAAACATTAACTAATCTTTCTGCAGAAGGAAAATCTTGTACGTTTGTATCAGCTACTAAAATAGTTTTTCCTTTTGAATTAATCATTGTCATTCCAAAAAGTTCCTCGCCAGGCCTTGGATCAACAACTTTTTTTAATTTTTCTATAGAAGCAGTATAATGTCTAATATTACCAGTGACCATTGCATCTGCATCTTTACAAGCAATCATAGAAGCTCCCCAAGCAATACGATCATTTCTCACTAAACGATCAACATCTCTTTCTAGCTGTCCTTCTCTTTGCAATCTTTTATATAAATGTTTTACATATTTTTCTCTTTTTTCTTTATCTGTTGAATTTACTATTTCAATTTTGTGATTTTCATCCAAACCAATCTTTTTAAGTTGTTCTTTAATTCTTTTTTCAGTTCCAATTAAAATAGGTGTACCAAGTTTATTTTTTCCAAATTCAATTGCAGCCTTTAACATATTTTCATCTTCTCCCTCTGCAAATATCACTTTCTTTGGATTTTTTCTTACTTTTGCGTTTATACCTTGCATAATTGACATAGAAGGATCTAAACGATTAGTTAATTGATCTTTATATGCTTCAAAGTCTTTTATTTCTTTTCTAGCTACACCACTGTTTATGGCAGCTTTAGCTACTGCAGAGGGAATCACACTTATCAATCGTGGGTCAAATGTTGAGGGAATAATATATTCTTTACCATATTTGGGTCTATCACCTCCATAAGCGGACACAACTTCATCAGGAACATCCTCTCTAGCCAATAATGCAATAGCCTTAGCCGCAGCAATTTTCATATCTTCATTAATCTCTTTAGCTCTAACATCAAGCGCTCCTCTAAAAATATAAGGAAAACCAATTAAATTATTTACTTGGTTAGGATAATCAGATCTGCCAGTAGCTATTATTGCATCCGTTCTAACTTCTTGTATATGTTCTGGTTTAATTTCTGGGTCAGGATTTGCACAGGCAAAAATAATTGGGTTTTTTGCCATAGACTTTACCATATCTCGGGAAACAACATCTTTAGCTGATAAACCCAAAAATACATCACTATTTTTCATTGCTTCTTTTAAAGTTCTCAATTTAGTATTTGAGGCAAAAGCTGACTTAAATTGGTCAACATTTTCTCTGCCTTTGTATATTACTCCCTTGCTATCACACATGATAATATTTTCACTTTTAACACCAGAACTTTTAAATAAATTTGCACAAGCCTGAGCAGATGCACCAGCTCCATTTATAACTATTTTTACATTTTGAATTTGTTTTTTTGAAACATCTAATGCGTTAATCAAAGCAGCTGTAGTAATAATTGCAGTACCGTGCTGGTCGTCATGAAAAATAGGTATGTTTAAAACTTCTTTTAGTTTTTGTTCTATAATAAAACAATCTGGAGCAGCAATATCTTCAAGATTTATACCACCAAATGTCCCAGCTATATTTTTAATTGTTTCAATTATTGAGTTGGTTTTATTGTTATTAATTTCAATATCAATCGAGTCTATGTCAGCAAATCTTTTGAATAATACAGATTTTCCCTCCATTACAGGTTTTGATGCAAGAGAACCAAGATTACCAAGACCTAATATTGCTGAACCATTACTAATAACAGCAACTAGATTTCCTTTACTAGTATAATCATAAACTAGATCAGGGTTTTTAGCTATTTCCTTTACAGGAGCTGCAACTCCAGGAGAATATGCTAAAGACAAATCTCTTTTAGTTGTTAATGGTTTTGAAGAATTTATCTCAATTTTGCCTGACTTTCCTTTTATATGAAAATCAAGTGCTTCTTTATCGGAATAATGATCGATTTTGGATTTTTTTGTCATTTAAATTATGAGCATGTAATATAACTAATAGTATTGCATTATTTATTTATTATTTGTGGCCTAATTTAGAATTTATATGAACTTGTTATCTTCAACATATGTTTTTAGTTTTTTTACCCTATTAAGTAGAGTTTTAGGCTATCTTAGAGATATATTAATTGCAATATTTTTAGGTGCATCAATTTATGCCGATGCATTTTTTGTAGCTTTCAGACTTCCTAACACGTTTAGACGTTTGTTCGCAGAAGGGACATTCAATGCAGCCTTTATACCAAGCTATGTATCTGAAAAAACTAAAAACCAAAAGAAGGGAAAAAAGTTCGCTGATGAAACTCTAAGTATTTTAATTTTTATCATCTTTTTTATAGTTTTGTTAGTTGAAATATTTACCCCTTATTTGGTGTATTTAATTGCGCCAGGTTTTTTGAAAGATAGTGAAAAATTTAATCTTGCTGTGGAATTTACAAGAATAACATTTCCTTTTTTATTATTTGTAAGTGTTTCATCTTTTTTTTCAGGAATTTTAAATTCAAATAACAAATTTGCAGCAGCAGCCGCAGCTCCAATAATATTAAATATTGTTTTGATATTAAGTTTAATATTTTCTTATTTTTTTAATTTAGATTTTGCAAAACAATTATCATATGGAGTCACTCTAGCTGGAATAATTCAAATGATTTTTTTAATTTTTTTTACAAAAAAATATTACAAACCGTCAATTGAATTCAAAACTAAATTAAGTAGCAAAGTAAAGTTTTTTTTTAAAAAACTTTTACCGAGCATTCTTTCTTCAGGAGTTACACAAGTAAATATTTTAGTTGGCACAATTATAGCCTCTTTCCAAGCAAGTGCAGTGTCTTACCTTTATTATGCAGACCGTATTTATCAAATTAATTTAGCTATAGCCGGTATAGCTGTAGGAACTGTTTCTTTACCAGTTCTATCAAAAGCTTTTAAACAAAAAAATATTTTTAAGATTTCCAATATTCAAAGTAAATCTATAGAACTTTCCCTTTTATTTTCAATACCAGCTAGCTTAGGATTAATTTTAGCATCCAAAGAAATTGTGAATGCATTATTTGGATATGGTTCTTTTACTATAGAAAATATAAATATGACTTCTTCAGCGTTGAAATATTTTGGTTACGGAATTCCTGCATTTGCACTTATTAAGATTTTATCAAACTTCTTTTTTGCTAGAAATGATACAAAGATACCATTTTATATTTCTACTTTTATTGTTTTATTAAACATTTTAATAAGCATTACTTTCTTTAATAAAATTGGTTTTGTTATAATTCCTATTGCTACTTCAATTTCTACTTGGGCTGGTGTGATGATCTACATATATTTGCTTAATAATA
>CACDES010000040.1 GCA_902551865.1 uncultured Pelagibacteraceae bacterium | reverse complement strand
TAAATTAAATTTTTTTACTTCTTCCAAGCATTGATTTTTGAACATTGATATCGTTCTATCTGAGATCTTTTTCAATAATTCTTCTCTTGGAATATCGATAAAGATTTTTTCAATTTCAAAATTGCTAAAATCTGACTTAGTATTAATTGTCCAATCGAATAGTGATTTTTTAGTTTTTAAAAAAACCTCATAAGCTCTTTGAGCTCTTTGAGAGTCAGTAGGTAAAATTCTGCTTTTAACTTTTGGATCAATATTTGATAGCTTTTTATAGAAATTTTTATAACCTGATTTTTTGAAAAGACTTCTAACTTTTCTTCTAGTTTTTATATCTATATTGGGTATTTTGCTGATGCCTTTGGTGATAGTATTAAAATATAAGCCTGTACCACCTACTATTATTGGGATCTTTTTATCTTTAAGACATTTATTAATTTTTTTTTTAGCAAGCTTAAGCCAGTCGCCAGCTGAAAAATATCTTTTTACAGAAATAATTCCATATAAATGATGTTTTACCTTTTTTATTTCTTTGCTATTTGGCCTAGAAGATAAAACTGAAAACTCTTTGTAAATCTGCATGCTATCAGCATTTATGATTTCTCCATTTAATTTTTTGGCTAATTGTATTGCTAATTTTGATTTACCTGAAGCTGTGGGCCCTGCTAATAGAATTATTTTTTTTGACAATTTAATTTAATTTCACACCAATATATCTTCTTCTATTATTACTATCTATTATTGAAAGAAGTAAATTTTTATCACCTTGTTTTATAATTTTGTCTACTAAATTTTTTAAATCTAAAGATTTTGTTATTGGAGTTCTTTTTGCTTCAATTATAATATCATTAATATTTAATTGACCGCTTAATGGACTATTTTTAGAAATTTCTGTTATCACAACTCCTTTAGTGATTTTCAAATTTCTAGAAGATATATCTTTTTTATTTAGATCTCTAACAGTAATTTTTAATTTTTCAATTTCAAATTCTTCAGTTTTTTTTTGTTTAGATTTCTTCTCTTTAAACTCCTCTGATGATTCTAGTCTACCTAATTTTAATTTTTTAGATATTAATTTTTTATTTCTCCAAATTTGAACCTCAACACTTTTTCCCACTTCTGTATTAGCGACTACCTTTGGTAAAGTTCGCATAGTATCTATTTTCTTTCCATCAAATTTTAAAATAATATCACCTGCTTTAATTCCAGCTTTGTCTGCTGGACTTTTTTCACCAACACTAGCTACTAAAGCTCCTTCGGGTTTTTTCAGTGAAACTGCTTCAGCAATTTCTTTGGTCACCTCTTGAATTCTCACTCCTAACCATCCTCTTCTTGTTTCTCCATAATTTACTAATTGATCTATCACTTTTGAAGCAGCGTTAGATGGAATAGCAAATCCAATTCCTATAGATCCAGATTGTCCAGGTGCAATGATTGCCGTATTAATTCCAACAACTTCTCCCTTTAAATTAAAAAGAGGACCACCAGAATTACCTTGATTTATAGATGCGTCCGTTTGAATAAAGTCATCGTAACGTGTCATGCCAATATCTCTATTTCTAGCAGATATTATTCCTGAGGTAACAGTACCTCCTAATCCGAATGGATTTCCAATAGCAACCACCCAGTCACCCACTCTTGCTTTATCAGAATTACCAAACCCGACAGGCTTAAACTTATCTTTTGTTTCCATTTTTAAAACTGCTATATCCATATAAGGGTCTGCTCCTATAACTTTAGCTTTATATTCTTTAGAATTTACTTTCACTAAAATATCATCAGCACCTGCTATAACGTGGTTATTAGTAATAACCATTCCATTATCTTTGATTATAAAACCAGAGCCTAAAGATGATGCCTTTCTCTCTCTCGGTTTTTCAAAGTCTTTGAACATCTCTTCAAATGGAGAACCAGGAGGAAATTGAAAAGGAAATTGATTTGATGTTGTTCTTACAGTTTGAGTTGTTGAAATGTTGACAACCGAGGGCATTAATTTTTCTGCTAAATCAGCAAATGACTCTGGAACAGCTCCTACGTTTGAATAGGAGCTAAAATTAAAAAAAACTAAAATTAATAAAATTTTTTGGAATAATCGCATTTACTTTTTTATATACCAAATTATTAAAAAACCTATAACCAAAAAAATTACTCCAAAGGTTCTTAGTTTATTTTCTGGCGTATTCTTGATCAATTCTAGCATACTTTTGATTCTTGACGGGAAAATGGCAATTAATAAACCCTCTATAAAAAAGATTAATCCTATAGCAGTAGCTAATTCCTTCACAATTAAATTAAATTATCTTTTTTTAACAGCAGAACTAATTGATTTTCCAAAAAATTTGAAAAATTCACTGTCAGGAGATAAAACTAAAGAGGTCTCACCACCTATTAGAGCTTTCTCATAGGCTTGCATAGCACGATAAAAAGCAAAGAATTGTGGATCTCTTCCAAATGCATTAGCAAAAATTTTGTTTCTTTCACCGTCTCCTTCACCTTTCATGATTTCAGATTTTTTATTTGCATTTGCTAAAATCACAGTCACATCTTTGTCAGCTGTAGATCTAATCTTTTGAGCTATTTCTGCTCCTTGAGCTCTAAATTCTTTTGCTTCTCTTTGTCTTTCTGTTTGCATTCTCGAGTAAATGGCTTCACTATTCGCTGGAGGTAAATCAGCTCTTTTAATTCTAACGTCTACAATTTCAATTCCAAAATTTTCTGCCTCGGTATTTACGTCATTTTGAATTATCGACATTTGTTTTGCTCGATCAGTAGATAGAAGAGTTGCTAATTCTTGTTTACCTAATACACCTCTAATTCTTGAATTAATAATTGTTGATAGTCTTGATCTTGCAACTCTTTCATTTCCTACTGAGATGTAAAACTTTAAAGGATCCACAATCTTAAATCTTGCTATTGCATCTACGATTAATCTCTTTTGATCTGCGGCTATAACTTCTTCTGGAGCACTATCTAAATTTAAAATTCTTTTGTCTAGGTAAACCACATTCTGAATAAATGGTAATTTAAAGTTTAATCCTGCTTTAGTAATTATTTTTTTAGGATCACCAAATTGTAACACTATGGCTTGGCTAATCTCTTGTACAATAAATACTGATTGGAATAAAACAACTCCAATTATAATTATTAAAGGAACTATAATTCTAGGCATTATTGCTTGTCTCCTGATTTCTTAAGTTCTGGTAAAGGCAAATACGGCACAACTCCTGATCCAGACTCTTTATCAATTATTACTTTATCAATGTCTGCAAGAACTTTTTCCATTGTTTCTAAATACATTCTTTCTTGAGTTACTTGTTTTGCATTTTTATACTCATTGTAAATTGCTAAAAATCTACTCGCTTCACCTTCTGCTTTTGCAACAACTTCTTTTTTGTAAGCTTCAGCTTGTTGCAAAACTTGTTCTGCTTCTCCTCGAGCTCTTGGTATTACATCATTAGCGTAAGCCTCGGCTTCATTTTTTGCTCTCTCTCTGTCTGCTCTAGCAGCTTGCACATCTCTAAATGCATCGATTACTTGTGCAGGTGGATCGGCTTGCTGAGTTTGAACTTGTGTGATTTGAATTCCAGAACCGTATTCATCTAAAATCTTTTGTGTAATTTCTTGTACTTCTACCTCTATATTAGATCTTCCTTGTGTTAAAATTGTTTGAATTTCATTTTTTGCTATTACTTCCCTCATTGCTGTTTCAGAAGTAGCTTTTACAGTTTCAACTGGACTTTGAATATTAAATAAAAATTTCTGTGCATCTTTAATTACCCAGAAAACTGAATAGTTTATATCAACAATATTTTCATCTCCGGTTAGCATCA
>CACDES010000039.1 GCA_902551865.1 uncultured Pelagibacteraceae bacterium | reverse complement strand
TGCTCCTTGCAAACTTAAACTTCGTTCTTTTGATGAAATGATGATAGCAATCAATCTTTTAAATGGAGGTAATTCATTTTTTTCTCTCAATAAAAGCTCATTCTTAAGAAGTTCTTCTGATTTATTTTTAATCAATTCATTTAGTGTTACATCAGAAGGCGTTATTGTTTGATAAATTATTAAAGAGTCAGAACTAAATCTTCCAGCTCGACCACTTAATTGATGATATAATTGAATATTTTTCTCTGTTGTTCTTAAATCATAACCTCTACCTGAAAAATCAGCATCTATAACTACTATACAGTTTAATTTTGGAAAATTAAAACCTTTTGAAATCATTTGGGTTCCAATTAAAATATCTACTTTATTATCATTTATCTTTCTAAATAAATCTTCTGTTTGACCTTTTTTTTTTAAATAATCGCTTGAAAATATATTAATTCTTTTATCAGGAAATATTAATTTAATTTCTTCAAATATTTTTTCAACACCAGGACCATACATTATAAATTCACAGTTTCCTTTTAATTCACATTTTGTTTTTATTTTTTTTTCAAAAGAACAGTGATGACATACCGCTTTATCTTTTATCTTATGAAATGTTAAATATAGCGAACAGTTAGAACAAATGTGTTTGTAGCCGCATTTTTTACAAATTAAATATGGGGCAAAACCTCTTCTATTAATAAAAAAAAGTGCTTGATCTCCTTTATCTAAATATTTTTTTGCTAAATCTATTGTCTCATTTGCAATAAACTTATTTTTTATTTTATTTAGATTTAAATTAATTATTTTTGCTTTAGGCAAGGGGTAATTATTATATCTCTTGAAAATTTTTATATGTCTATATTTTTTATTTTGAATATTATTATATGTTTCTATTGAAGGAACAGAAGTAATTAAATGTATAGGAATTCTCTCGAAATTTGCTCTCGAAATTGCCATGTCTCTTGCATTATAAATTACACCTTCATCCTGTTTATAGGATGTGTCATGTTCTTCATCTACAATTATAATTCCTAATTTTTTAAAGGGTAAAAATAATGCCGATCTAGCACCAACTAGTATTTTTATTTCATTTTTAATTACACCCTTCCAAATTAATCTTCTTTGTTTTGGTGTTATTTTAGAGTGCCAAATAGCTGGTTTGAAACCAAAAAAACTTTCAAATCTAGATTTAAAATCATTTGTTAAAAATATTTCTGGCAATAAAACTAAAGCTTGATCATTTTTTTCTATAATTTTTTTAATTCGTTCAAAATATACTAAAGTTTTTCCTGAACCAGTTGTACCTTGCAAAACTGATACATCAAATTTATTATTTATCTTTTCTAAAAACTTTAGTGCTGATAACTGTTCTTGATTTAAACTATAATTTTTTATTTCGGTTTTCTTTTCTATAATTAAATTATCTTTAATTCTTAAAAATTTATCTGTACTACCAATTACCATCTTTAATGCAAGGCCAATTGGAACCATATTGTAAGACGAAAACCATTCAATAAAATCTACTAACTTTTTATTAATAGAATACTCTGTATTTTTACTAATATCTTTTAATTTTATATTTTTTGGCTCAAAATAATTATTTTTCCAAATTACACCTATTTCTTTTTTTGATCCAAATGGAACCTCTACTAAAGTTCCAATTTTACCTTTGATCTTAGTATTATAAGTAAAAGGAAAATTAAAAACTTTGGGCAACAAAACTTGTGCTTTCATACGATAATATTATTAGAATTATTTTGAATTAAAAATGAATTGGTCTTTTATCAACAGCTAATGCTGCTTCCTTAATCGCTTCGGTATGAGTTGGATGAGCATGACAAGTTCTTGCTATATCTTCAGAGCTTGCACCAAATTCCATTGCTAAAGCCATCTCGGCAATCATATCTCCAGAGTGTGGACCAATAATATGCACACCTAAAACTTTGTCAGATTTGCTATCTGCTAAAATTTTCACAAAACCCTCTGTTTCATTATTAACTTTTGCTCTAGAATTAGCCAAAAAAGGAAATTTTCCAACTTTATAATTTTTATTTTCCTCTTTAAGTTGTTCTTCAGTTTTACCTACGGTAGCTACTTCTGGAGAAGTATAGATTACCCCTGGTATAACATCATAATTAACATGTCCTGCTTGACCAGCTAAAATTTCAGCTACTGCTATGCCTTCTTCTTCAGCTTTATGTGCTAACATCGGACCTTTTATAACATCACCAATAGCATAAATATTTTGAATTGATGTTTGTAATTTTTGATTAACTTCAATTCTTCCTTTGCTGTCTTTTTTTACACCTATCTTTGTTAAATTAAGTCCTTCAGTATATGGCTTGCGACCAACTGAAACTAGCACTTTGTCAACTTCTAAAGTTTCATTCTTTGAGTTTTTAATATCTGTATAATTAATTAATGCTTTTGTGCCTGTATTTTTTACTGAAATAACCTTTGATCCCATTTTGAATTTAATACCCTGCTTTGTTAAAATCTTTTTAAATTCATTAGAAATTTCCCTGTCCATTCCAGGAGTTATAAAATCAAGATATTCAATTACTGTAACTTCTGAACCTAATCTGGACCATACCGAACCCATTTCTAAACCTATGTAACCTCCGCCGATCACAGCTAATTTTTTTGGAACTTTTTTCAAAGATAAAGCGCCAGTTGAGGAAATTATATTTTTCTCGTCTATATGTATTCCTGGTAAAGAAGCTACCTCAGATCCAGTGGCAATAACAATATTTTTTGTTTTATAGTTTTTTTTTGAATTATTATCGTAAACAGTGATATCATTTTTAGAAAAAAGCACACCTTTTCCTTTTAAATAAGTAACTTTGTTTTTTTTAAACAAAAATTCTACGCCCTTGGTAAGTATTTGAACTGATTTATTCTTATTTGACATCATCTTTTCAATATTAAGCTTTATACCTTCGATCTCAATTCCTTGCTGATTAAAGTCTTTTTTAGCTTTGTGAAAATTTTCAGATAAATTAAGTAAACTTTTTGAAGGAATGCAGCCAACATTAAGACAAGTGCCTCCTAAAGCCCCTCTGGACTCCACACAAGCTGTTTTTAAGCCTAGTTGTGCTGCTCGAATCGCACAAACATATCCACCTGGTCCGCCACCAATTATAATTACATCAAAATTATTTTCCATTGTTAG
The DNA here is from genome assembly GCA_902551865.1 of uncultured Pelagibacteraceae bacterium. Lineage (GTDB taxonomy): Bacteria > Pseudomonadota > Alphaproteobacteria > Pelagibacterales > Pelagibacteraceae > Pelagilacustribacter. The sequence continues at coordinate 878 of CACDES010000039.1, read as the reverse complement.
ATGTTTAGGAAAAGTCTCTTTGGTTGTTCTAAAGACTCTTTAACAATCTTTAAAAAAGAAACTGCCTCTTTCCCATCTATTATTCTATGATCATAAGATAAAGCCAAATACATAATTGGTCTTACCTCTACGTTTCCATTAACAACAACAGGTCTTTGAATTATATTATGCATTCCTAAAACTGCTGATTGAGGAGGATTTAATATTGGCGTAGACAACATAGAGCCATATATTCCTCCATTAGTAATAGTAAAAGTTCCACCTTGCAAATCATCGATAGTAATTTTTCCATTACGCGCCTTTTCTCCTAATTTACTAATATTTTTTTCAATATCTGCAAATGACATTTCATCTGTTTCTCTAAGTACAGGCACTACTAAACCTCTATCGGTTCCAACAGCTATACTTATATTATAATAATTCTTATAAACTATCTCTTCACCCTGTATTTCAGCATTAACAGATGGAAAATTTTTTAATCCTATAACACAAGCTTTAACAAAAAATGACATAAAGCCGAGTTTTACTTGGTACTTGTTTTGAAATTCATCCTTATATTCATTTCTCATAGAAATAACCTCGCTCATATCAACTTCGTTAAAGGTTGTTAACATTGCAGCATTCTCTTGTGCTTCCTTTAATCTTTTGGCAATAGTTAATCGTAATCTAGTCATTTTAATTCTTTCTTCTGGACCATGTTTAATTTTTCTGTCTGAGGGAGCTGGTTTAGATCCCATTAAACTCATAATATCTTCTTTTAAAATAACACCATGTTTTCCCGACCCTTCAATTTTATTTAAATCTACTTTATTTTCTGCTGCCATTTTTCTTGCAGCTGGAGAAACTGATGGCTTCTGACTTTTTGTTTTTTTATTTTC
>CACDES010000038.1 GCA_902551865.1 uncultured Pelagibacteraceae bacterium | reverse complement strand
TAAGACCACTATTTCTAGTAAAGAAAGATTCATTATTTTGGATGATATTGAACTTTTTAACATCAATAGTTTAAATGCCCTTTTAAAGATCATTGAGGAGCCATTATCGAATAATTATTTTATTCTGATAAATAGTCAAACTAAACCTTTAATTGAAACTATATATTCAAGATCTTTAGAAATAAAAATATTATTAACAAATATGATAAGAGTAAAAATAATCGAGTCTTTGATTAAAAAGAATAATTTAGAAATATTTATTGATTTTAATTCTTGTAATATTACACCAGGAAATTTTTTGATGTTTAATAGGATATTTGATGAAAATAAAATAAATCAAAAAGATGATTTTGGGCAAAATTTAGAAAAATTACTTAATTTATACAAAAAAAATAAAAACATAAATTTGATAAACGTAATTTTATTTTTAACTGATGTTTATTTTTATAATCTTAGAGAAAAAAAAATTCATAATATTGAAAAAATTATAGAAAAAAAGTCTTTTGTAGTTAAGAATATAAATAATTTTATCACGTATAATTTAAATCAAAATTCAGTAATTAATGCTATAAACAATAAATTATTAAATGGATAAAAATTTTTATATAACAACCCCAATATACTATCCGTCAGGAAACCCACACATGGGACATGCGTATTCCAGCATAATAGCTGATATTTTTGCAAGATTTAAAAGATTAGAGGGTTACAATGTTTTATTTTTAACAGGTACCGACGAACATGGTCTTAAAATTCAAAGAGAAGCAGAAAAAAATAAAAAAGATCCAAAATTATTCTGTGATGAATTATCTAAAAAGTTTAAAGATTTAACAAAAATTTTAAATTTAACCAATGATGATTTTATTAGAACAACTGAAAAAAGACATTATAAATCGGTGGAAGAAATATGGAATAGATTAGTTGAATCCGGAGACATTTATTTAGATAAATATACTGGATGGTATTCTGTTTCAGATGAAGCTTACTATGATGAAGACGAAATAGAAGAGGTAAATGGGAAAAAAATATCAAAAACTTCAGGCTCTACTGTTGATTGGGTTGAAGAAGAATCATATTTTTTTAAATTGTCATCCTGGTCAGAAAAATTATTAAAATATTATAAAGATAACAAAGATTTTATTTTGCCGTTATCTAGAAAAAATGAAGTAGTCAATTTCGTTAAAAAAGGTTTAAAAGATTTATCAGTAAGCCGAACATCTTTTTCTTGGGGGGTACCAGTTCCTAAAAATAAAAAACACGTTATTTATGTTTGGTTAGATGCTTTGACTAATTATATAAGTGCACTGAATTTTCCAAATATTAAAGATGAAAATTATAAAAGATTTTGGCCAGCAAATATTCATATAATAGGCAAAGATATTTTAAGGTTTCATGCAATATATTGGCCTGCTTTTCTGTTGGCAGCAAAACTACCTCCTCCTAAAAAAGTCTTTGGCCACGGATGGATACTTTCTGATGACAGAAAAATGTCCAAGTCTTTAGGAAATATTTTAGACCCAATTGAAATTGTGAAAAGTTATGGAATAGATCAATTAAGATATTATTTAGTCAAAGAAGTTTCTTTGGGTAATGATGGTAGTATTTCTATGGATAACCTTAAAAACTGTATAAATAATGATCTAGCGAATAATTATGGAAATTTATGCCAAAGAGTTTTTTCTTTCATTAAGAAAAATTGTTCAAATAAAATCCCAAATGCTAAAAATTTTAATGATTTAGATAACAGACTATTAAATCAATTAAAAAATAATATTCCTAATTTAATAAAATTAATGAATAATCAAAATTTGAATGAATTTATAAAACTTGTCGTTAGTTATTCTTTTGACGGAAATAAATATTTTAATGATATGGAACCATGGACTGTAAAAAAAGATGATCCAGAAAGAATGAAAGTTATTTTATTTACTATTTGTGAACAAATTAAAAATATTAGTATTTTATTAAATTCAATAATCCCAAAGGCAACTGAAAGAGTTTTGGAAACAATGAATGTAAAACAAAAAAATATATCAATTAATCAAATTAATAATTTAGAATGTTTTGATCATGATAAAGAATTAAAAGAATTAGATATATTATTTAACAAAATTGAAAATGATAATTGATTCTCATTGTCATTTAACATACAAACCGATGTCTTCATCGTTGGATGAGACAATCGAAAGAGCTAGTAACGATGGAGTCAAATATTTGTTAACAATTTCTACAGAAGACAAGAGCTTTAGAAATATTCTGGATATTATAGAAAAGTATAGATCTGTTTATGGAACATACGGAATTCATCCTCATGAAGCAAAAAAACATTTAGAAATAAAATCAAATCATATAATTAATCAAGTTAGAAAAAGTAAAAAAATTATAGGAATAGGTGAGACTGGATTAGATTTTTATTACAATCATTCAGAAAAAAAAGATCAAATTTCATCTTTCTTAGAACATATAGATGCATCTACAAAAATAAATTTACCTTTGATTGTTCATACTAGATCTGCTGAAGAAGATACTTTTAAAATTCTAAAAGAATCAGTTCAAAAAAATAATCTAAAAATTCTAATTCACTGTTTTACTGGCACAAAAGAATTTGCTTTTAAATTACTTGATATAGGAGCATATATATCTGCAAGTGGAGTTGTGACCTTCAAAAAATCAAAAGAATTAGCAGAAACTTTTAAAGAAATACCTTTAAATAGAATATTGGTAGAAACAGACTCTCCCTTTTTAGCACCTGAGCCGTTACGAGGTAAGCCGAATGAACCAAGTTATATAACTCATACAGTAAGATTTCTTTCAAAGTTAAAAAATATTTCCTATGAAAAATTTTCTGAGTCTACTAGTCAAAATTTTTTTAATTTATTTGGTAAATTAAGATGAAAAATAAATTTACTATATTAGGATGTGGTAGCTCACTAGGGTCTCCTTGGATTACCAATTATAAAGGTCAGCTTAAAAATAATCCAAAAAACTTTAGAACAAGATGTTGCGCTCATATTCAATATGGTGATTTATCAGTTCTAATTGACACTTCACCTGATATTAAAAGTCAATTTCTAAAAAATAAAATCAAATCATTAGATGCAATAATTTATACGCATGAGCATGCTGATCAAACTTCAGGAATATTTGAAATGAGACCTTTTTTTTGGATGAATAAAAATAAAATTCCTGTTTATGGAAGTAAAAGAACTATTAAGGCTTTAAAATCAAAATATACCTTTTGCTTTATTCCTAGACATGGATATCAGCCAATAATGAAAGCAAATATTGTAAATAAAAAATTCAAAATTGTAAAAAATAACAAAACACTCTCTATAAAGCCTTTCGACGTTGTACATGGTATGATTAATGCAACTGGTTATCTTTTTGAGAAGATAGCTTATATAAGTGATTGCAATAAAATTCCAAGTGAGTCTTTTAAAAATTTATATGATCTTGAATATCTAGTTGTTGATTGTTTGAAAAAAAGCAAGCATCCTTCACATTTTAATTTAAATGAGGCTTTAGAATTGATTAAACTTGTTAAACCTACAAAAGCTATATTAACAAATCTTCATACTGATTTGGATTATAATTATTTGAGAAAAAAACTTCCCAAAAATATATTGCCTGCATATGATGGATTAAGTTTTAATTTTTAATTTCTTTTTCTAAAAGATCTAAAAACTTTTTTGAAGTTGGTTTAGTAAATGACGCAAATGTATCAACTACTTTTCCATTTTTCCCAATTACAATTTTATGAAAATTCCATTTTGGTATAGCAGCAATTCCATGATTCTTTTTAGCCCATTTGTAAAAAGGGTGGGCATTTTTGCCTATCACATCAATTTTTTCCGTCATAGGAAAATTTATTCCAAAGTTTGTCTCACAAAAATCTTTAATTTCTTTATTATTTCCTGACTCTTGCTTGAAATTATTTGTTGGAATTCCAATTACAACTAAATTTTTATTTTTGTAATTTGACCAAAGTGTCTGTAAATCTTCATATTGCGGGGTATATCCACATCTACTTGCTACATTTACTATAACAAGAACTTTATTTTTATAATTACTTAAATTTATCTCACTTCCATCAATTCCATTAAATTCAAA
>CACDES010000037.1 GCA_902551865.1 uncultured Pelagibacteraceae bacterium | reverse complement strand
GATTTAGCCGAGTTTCAAGTTCATGGAAGTAATGCTGTCATCAACGCATTATTAAAAGCATTATCAGAACAAGATAATTGTAGATTAGCCGAACCAGGCGAATTTACAAAGATAGCTTTTCAAAATGATAAAATTGATCTTTTAAAAGCTGAAAGTATTGGTGATTTAATTCACGCAGAAACAGAGCTTCAGAGAGACCAAGCTGTTAAATTAGTTCAAGGTAATGCTTCAAATTATTATAATGATTTAAGAGAAAAACTTTTAAAATCGTTATCTTATATCGAAGCAAAAATAGATTTTGCAGAAGATGATTTACCAGAAAATGTTTTAAAGGAAGTACAAAACTCTATTAAAGACATTCATAAAGATATTCATAAGATAATTGAGGATAATAAAATCGGAGAAAAAATAAGAGACGGATTTAGAGTTTCTATAACGGGCGAAGTGAATGCAGGCAAATCTTCTCTTTTAAATTTGATAGCAAAAAGAGATGTGGCCATTGTTTCAGATGAAGCAGGAACTACAAGAGATATAATCGAAACATATTTAAATATAGATGGTTATCCTGTAATCTTAGCTGACACTGCAGGCATCAGAGATGCAAAAAATGAAGTTGAAAAAAAAGGTATATCTTTAGCGTTAGGAAAATCAAAGGAAGCAGATTTGAATATTGTCGTAATAGATAATTCTTCAAAAAGTATAAATAATGATATTAAGAAAATGATCAATAAAGATACAATAGTTTTGCTTAATAAGTCAGATGTACTAGACAAACAAAATCATAAATTTGATGCAGACACAGTGTTAGCGTCAGTTAAAGAGAATAAAAACATCGATAGCTTGATTAAAAAAATAAAAGAAAAATTAAGTAAAAAATTTACTTCTAATAATACTGCTTTAATCACAAGGGAAAGGCATAGATTTAAACTTAATGAATGCTTAAAAGAAATAGATAAATTTCTTAAAAAGGATCAAAATAAAGATTTAGAATTAGCCGCGGAAGATCTAAGAATAGCTACAAGACATCTTGGAAGTATTGTAGGTAAGGTTGATGTCGAGGAAATCCTTGGATCTATATTTAACGACTTTTGTATAGGTAAATAAAATACTTCTTGTAATCCTAATATACCGCGTTACATTCATTTCATGACAAAACAAAGCTATGATGTAGTAGTAATAGGTGGTGGACACGCTGGATGTGAGGCAGCTGCTGCATCCGCCAGAATAGGCGTTAATACTGCTCTTTTTACACATAAAATAGAGACTATTGGTGAGATGTCCTGTAATCCTGCTATTGGAGGACTTGGAAAAGGGCATCTTGTAAGAGAAATAGATGCCTTAGATGGTGTAATGGGTATTGTAGCTGACAAATCAGGTATTCAATTTAGATTATTAAACAGAAGCAGAGGTCCAGCAGTGCAAGGACCACGTACTCAGTCAGATAGAGCTCTTTATAAAGAACATATGCAAAAGATTTTACTTAATTACAAAAATTTAGAGGTAATAGCTGATCCTGTCATTAAATTTTTGTTTGAAGGAGACAAAATAATAGGATTTACATGTCAAAGTGGAAAAGAAGTAAGGACTAAAGAACTTATATTAACCACTGGCACTTTTCTTAATGGGTTAATACATATTGGTGAAACTCAAATACCAGCAGGTAGGTACGATGAGAAACCATCTACAGGTTTAAGCGAACAATTAGCAAAATTTAAAATGCAAATAGGAAGATTGAAAACAGGAACTCCACCCAGACTAGACGGTAGTACTATTAACTATGATGATTTAGAAATGCAGCCTGCTGACGATGATCCTTATTATTTTTCTTTTTTAACCAATAAACTTCATAATAAGCAAATTAAGTGCGGTATGACCTATACTAATGATGCTGTTCATAAAATTATAAGCGAGAATATTTCTAGAAGCGCGATGTATTCTGGTAATATAAAAGGTGTAGGACCAAGGTATTGTCCTGCTATTGAAGACAAAATTGTTAAGTTTAGAGAAAAGCATAAACATCAAATCTTTTTGGAACCAGAGGGATTGAAGGACAATACTATCTATCCAAATGGTATATCTACCTCTCTTCCAGAAGAGGTTCAGCTTCAAATATTGGCTAAAATAAAGGGTTTAGAGCATGTTAAGATGAAAAGAGCAGGTTATGCTATTGAGTATGATTTTGTTGATCCGCGTGAGCTTAAAATCAGCTTAGAAACAAAGAAAATTAAATCTCTCTTTTTAGCAGGTCAAATAAACGGCACCACAGGGTATGAAGAAGCCGCTGCACAAGGTCTTATAGCTGGAGCTAATGCTGCTTTAAAAGTAAAAAAGCAAAACGAACTTATCTTAAATAGATCGAACTCTTATATAGGAGTTATGATTGATGATTTGATAACTAAAGGAGTATCAGAACCTTATAGAATGTTTACATCTAGAGCTGAATATAGATTAACACTTAGAGCCGACAATGCAGATCAAAGATTATCCCCTTTAGGAATTAAAATTAATTTGGTCCAAAAAGATCGAAAAGTTATTTTCTTAAATAAAGAAAAAAAATTATTCCAACTAACTAAAACTTTAAAATCAAGTTTATTATCTCCTAATGAAGCAAAAAAATTTTCTGTTAAAATTGCAATGGATGGTGTTAAAAGATCTGCATTAGAAATCATAGGACAGCGAAATGTGAATATGGCAAAAATAAGGCAGATATTTCCCTCAATACCTAAGTATGAAGCTAGCTTAGACAAGCAGGTTGAAATCGACGCCCACTACTTAGGATATTTAAGTCGTCAATCAAATGATATAAAAGCTTTTAAGAAGGATGAGTCAATTAAGATACCTGAACATATCAATTATGATTCTTTGAGCGGTCTTTCAAACGAAATTAAGTCTAAACTTAATAAAATTAGACCTAGAACACTAGGGCAGGCCTTAAGGATAGATGGAGTAACGCCTGCGGCTGCAATTTTGATACTTTCTCATATTAAGAAATCTAAAAAAAGAGCTTCGGCTTAATGGATGAGTTAAATGTAACTAAAATACTTAAAAAAGATCTTGGTTTTTCATCTATTTCTGTAGAAAAGATAAAAAAACTTGTTCATCATCTATTAAAACAAAATAAGCGTTATAATTTGATATCTAAGAGCACTGAAAACAGTATTTGGGATAGACATATTCTTGATTCTGCCCAAATAATCAAATTTATTGATTTTAATAGAATAAGGAAATTAGCTGACTTTGGATCTGGTGCTGGTTTTCCAGGCCTAATAATATCTTTATATCATCAAAATTCTTCATTTCACGTGAAATTGTATGAAAAATCTCCTGTAAAAAGAGATTTTTTGAAATATTTGATTAATGAGTTGGATATTAAAAATATTTCTATAGAAAACAATGTTTATGAGAAAGAAATAGTAGCTGATGTTATAGTGTGTAGAGCCTTTAAAAAATTAGCTGAAATCATCAATATTTCACGTGAAATAATAAAAAAACCCCATAAATTAATAATTCTTAAAGGAAAAAATGCACAGACTGAAATTAATAATGTATCATTTGATCAAAATTATAGTTATAAGTTAGAAAATAGCATTACGAACCATGATTCTAAAATAATAATAGTCGAGGTATTGTAAAATGGAAAAAAAATCTATTATAGCAGTGATTAACCAAAAGGGAGGGGTAGGAAAAACAACTACTGTAATCAATTTAGCTACATCACTGTCCATTATGGGTCAAAATATTCTTATTATAGATCTTGACCCTCAGGGAAACGCAACTACTGGATTAGGAAAATCAAACAATGATGAGAGTAATAATATTTATAATTTATTAATTAAAAAAAAAGAATTAAAGGATGTGATTCAAAAAACAGATGTTAAAAATTTAGATATCATAGGATCAAACGTAAATTTATCAGGCCTTGAAGTTGAAACAGCGAATGATTCTGATAGGGCATTTGTATTGAAGCAAATTTTAGATAAAGAGAAAAAAGAGTTAATAGCAAAATACGATAATATATTTATAGATTGCCCTCCATCACTAAGTTTATTGACAATAATGGCATTGGTGGCATCTGATGAACTATTAGTTCCTCTCCAGACAGAATTTTTTTGCTTTAGAGGGTATTACTCAATTAGTTAAAACTATAGATCGAATTAAAGTAAACTTAAATCCAGAACTAAAAGTACGAGGAATTCTACTAACAATGTTTGATAAAAGAAATAAGCTATCGTCACAAGTAGATAAAGAAGCAAGAAATTACTTTAAAGAAAAAGTTTACAAAACTGTTATACCTAGAAATGTTAGATTATCAGAAGCGCCTTCACATGGTTTACCATGCGTGATTTATGATAAA
>CACDES010000036.1 GCA_902551865.1 uncultured Pelagibacteraceae bacterium | reverse complement strand
TTAAGAGTATCTTTACCTGAAATTCTAACGATGGCTATCCCTGACGGACCTCTGCCTGATGAAAGAGCATAAATGTTCATTGAACTAAACTGACAAACCTTGATTAGAAATAAATTTGCTTATTTTTTTAAGAGTACTATTTTTCGAAATATTCTTCAAAATTGTTTCTTTAAATGGATCTAATAATTTATTTTGTTTAAAGAAATTATGAGTTAGATCAATTCCTATACCAGTAATAATATTTTCTGATTTTCTATTATTTGAAAAATCTTCAAGCGCTGGGGTACTTTTTAGAGACATGCCTAATCCAGTATAGTACTTAAGTATCTCTTGTAATTTATTAATATCTCTAAGTACAAGATTAAAGCCTTGACCAGCTACAGGATGAACTGTGTGCAGGCCTTCACCTAAAATAAGAATATCATTTTTATAATATGTTCGTTTTAAATTAAGCATCAAAGGATAAGATTGCTGATTTGAAATTTGTATTTTTTTTGTTTTTAACACTTCACAAATTTTAGATTTAACGATTAAATTGATATCTTTTTTTGGAAAGTCTTTATCTACACTCCACACAAAAGAAAAATTATTTTTTGAAAAAGGAAGTATTGCTAGTGGTCCTTCTTTTAAAAAATATTGAGCAGTATTTAAATTTTTCAAATTGTGTTTAACGTAACCTGTGATAGCGATTTCTTTATAATCTTTATTTAACGATCTTTTATCAACTATACTTTGATAGATTTTCGAGGATCTTCCTAAGCATAATATTTTTATGTCATTACCATCTAAATCTTTTAATTCATTAATATCTTTTTGAAAAGTTTTGATCTTTTTCTTTTTTATTTCTTTAATTAGAATATCTTTAATTTTGTCATTTTCAAAAACGTACATAAGATTTTTGCTATCTTCATTAAAGTTTAAGAAATTCATGATCTGATCTTTTGTCTCGTAGAAAAGATCTATCTTTTTAGAAGGCCAAAACAATTTTTTGTCGAGTTTGTCTATGACTGTGTTAAAAAACTCATAGTTAGAGGCAGAAATAGCTGTCGTTCTTTTATCTTTATTATGCTTGTTTTTTTTAGATATTAAACGAACTTCTAAACCTTCTAATTTATTTAATGCCAAAGCAGTCATTAAACCTGAAAGACCGTCCCCAATTATGCATATTCTCTGTTTTTTCATATTAAAATTTTTAACAGTTTCATAAAAATGGTAAAAAGTACGTAAAACGATTCGAAATGAATACAAACTTTTTAGATAGTTTAACAAATTTTTTAAAAAAACGAACCTTTGAATTATTGGGACTAATCCTAATTTTAACAGGTATTGCCCTTGCAATATCCTTTGCAACATATGCTCCTGAAGATCCTTCATTGATTTATGGTGATAGTGATATAGAAATTAAAAATTTCTTTGGCATATACGGTAGTAGCATAGCAGATTTTCTTCTTCAAAGTTTTGGCTTAGCTTCTTTCTTACTTTTAGCTAATTTCTTATTTTGGGGAATAAGTTTATTAGTAAAAAAAGAAATCAAGAGAATAATCTTAAAATTATTTTTAATTGTGGGATATCTTACATTGGGATCAATTTTTATTTATCTGACATTTAATAATTCTTTTTGGCTTATAGATAATGGTAATTCCGGTTTTGTGGGTGAAATAAGTTATAATTTTATTAGCAATATAGCTCCTTGGATTGATAATGAATATTCTCTTTTCGCTCTATTTTTTTTAACATTAGTTTTTTTTATTTTTTCTTCAGATTTGAATATAAAAAAAATAATAGTACAAATATTTAGATCATTGTTTAAAAAAAAAGAAGATGTCCTAACATCAGATAATCTTACAAGTGATAGAATTAATGAAGAAATTTCTTTAACTGAAAAACCACAACAATCTTTTATTTTTGAAAATGAAAAAAATACAGTGAAAACAACAACTCAATCAAAGATCAAATACAAATTACCGTCAATAGAATTTCTAGAAAAAAACTCTTCAAAACCAAGTTTGCTAGATGTTAATAAGAATCGTCCTAACGCTGAATTTATGGAAAAAATTCTACTAGACTTTGGTATCGATGGAAAAATTAAAACTATAAATAATGGACCTGTAGTTAGTTTATATGAATTTGAACCTGCCCCTGGTGTAAAAGTTTCAAAAATTATAAATCTATCAGAAGATTTGGCTCGTAATACCAGCTCAACATCAGCGAGAGTTTCTGTAATTCCTGGGAAAAATACAGTTGGAATTGAAATTCCTAATGAAGCTCGAGATAGCGTTTCTTTAAGAGAAATAATATCTAATGATAAATTCCAAAAAAAAGAAATAAGGCTTCCTATAGCACTTGGAAAAAGTATTTCTGGCGCTCCAATAGTAGGTGATTTAACAAACATGCCTCATTTACTTATTGCTGGAACGACGGGATCTGGAAAATCCGTATGTATAAATACTATTATTGTATCTTTGCTTTATAAATTAAATCCCGATTTGTGTAAGTTCATTTTAATTGATCCTAAAATGTTAGAGCTTTCTACTTACGAAGGCATACCTCATTTGCTTACACCCGTAATTACTGATGCAAAAAAAGCAACCTCGGCATTAGCTTGGACAGTTAAAGAAATGAATAGTCGTTATAAACTAATGAGCAAAGTTGGTGTAAGAAATATCGATGGCTACAACGCTAAACATAAACTTAAAATGCCTTATATAGTTGTTGTTGTAGACGAAATGTCAGATTTAATGTTGGTTGCTGGCAAAGAGATTGAAAATTATATTCAGAAACTATCTCAAATGGCTAGAGCGGCGGGTATTCACATTATCATGGCAACTCAAAGACCAAGTGTGGATGTAATTACTGGTACAATTAAAGCTAATTTTCCAACACGTATATCTTTCCAAGTAAGTTCTAAAATTGACAGTAGAACTATATTGGGAGAGCAGGGAGCAGAACAATTGCTTGGTAAGGGTGATATGCTTTTTATGTCATCCGCAAATCGTATTATTAGAATACACGGCCCTTATGTTTCAGAACAAGAAATTGAAAAAATCGCCAATACATTAAGAGCTCAGGGCGAGCCTGACTACATAGAAGAAATCACAACTCAAGAAAATAAAGAAAACGCAACAATGTCAAGCGAAGATGGTGATGAAGACGAGCTTTACAATCAAGCTTTAGAAATTATTAAATCAGAAGGAAAAGCATCAACTAGTTTTCTACAAAGAAAACTACAAATTGGCTATAATAGAGCTGCCAGAATCATTGATATGATGGAAGAAAAAGGCATCGTAAGTAAAGCAAATCATGTTGGAAAACGTGAGGTTCTTTAATTTTTTTTTAAGGAAAGTTTTTTTAGCTATACTATTCATTTCATTTTCTTTTAATTTATCTGCAAGTGAAAAAGATCAAATCTTAAATCAATTAAAAAACTTAAATTCTCTAGAGTTTACTTTTGATCAACTTGTTAATGAAAAATTAGAAAAAGGTAGTTGTCTTTTAGAGTTTCCCGGAAAATTAAAATGTGAATATTTCGATAATAAACAAAAAGAACTTGTTATTAATAATAAAAGACTAGCGATAACACAAAAAAAATATAATAAAACTTATCACTACCCTATATCAAAATCTCCTTTTTTAAATATTTTGTACAAAGATAAACTTTTAGAAATAGTAAGATCTGGGAAATTAGGATCAACTGAACAACTTATAAAACTTATTTATTTAAGTGAGAATGAAATAACTATTTTTTTTGATAAACAAACATTAAATTTAAAAGGTTGGAAAATAGTAGATCAATACAATAATAAGATAAATTTTTCTTTGAATATTATCTCAAAAAATGATGTGTACAAGAAAGGTACTTTTAAAATTCCAGATATAAATTAGGCAACAAAATCTATTTCTTCTTCTTTAAATATTTCAAAACCTTTTGACTTATAGTTTTGCAATGCATGCTTATGATCTAAACTACAAGTATGCACCCACATTCTATCTGGATTTTTTCTAGATGCGCTAGCTATAGCGTGATTTAAAAGTATGGATCCTAGTTTTAAACCTCTAAACTCTTTTAAAATTCCCATATTTATCAATTCTACTTCGTTGGGTGTCGAATGATATTCTTGTTCATAAAATCCAACTAAATCCTCTCCTTTTTTTAAAATATGTGTTTCAAGATTTTTATTTTCAGCGTACTTTAGCCACTCTTTATCAGACCAAATCAATCTATCTCTCCAATAGTGATCGCCTCCAATTTGTTTGTAGAAAAATTTATTTAGTTCAAAATTTCTTTTATCATCTAGGATAATTTGATAATTTTCTGGTATATTTAATTCAATGGGATTTGAAAAATCTTTTATCTCTAAAAAATATCTTTTTACTCTAGAAATCATTAGCTAACCAT
>CACDES010000035.1 GCA_902551865.1 uncultured Pelagibacteraceae bacterium | reverse complement strand
TCCGTTCCATAAGCATAAAGATTCATGTTCATGCCAATTTCTCCTGAACCTCCTAGAGGACAAAAAATCAATTCTTTTTTTTTCATATTAATTCTTTAAATACTCTTGCAATTCCTTTGATAGTTATATTTTGATCAACAATTGTTTTTCTTTTAATGATCTTTTTAAAAAATTTTGCATAACCACCAGTAAGTATTATTTTATATTGCATTTTCCACTTAGATGTAATTTTATTTATTATATTGTTTATTAACCCTTCATATCCCCATACGAATCCTGCATTTAATGCTTCTTTAGTATTTCTTCCATATTTTCTTTGGCTGTTTCTTAAATTAAACATTGGCAATAAAGCAGTTGAATTGCTTAGATTCATCATAGATAATTTTACCCCGGGTGCTATTACACCTCCCTCATATACTCCGTCTTTAATTATATCGAAGGTAGTTGCTGTTCCAAAATCTAAAATTAAACAATTGTTATACTTTTTTCCAGCAATTGCATTTACAATTCTATCTGAACCAAGTTGATTTATTTTTTTAACATTAATTTTTATTATTTTTTTTATATTAAGACTCTTTATTTCAATAACTTTATATCTTGAGTTTTTAAGGTTTTTTTTTACCTCTTTAAATCCAGAAGGAACAACACTAGAGAATAAAATTTTTGAACTTATTTTTTTTTTTAGAAAACTTTTAAGAATGTTTTTAAATATCTTTTTTTTATAAATTTTTTTTGTATCAAAAATAACAGATTTAATTATAGAAAATTTATGATTTAATAAACAAATCCTAGTAGATGTATTTCCAATATCCCCAACAATATAATTCATTTTAAATTTCATATTCATTTCTAAGTTGTTTATATGAAAACTTTTTTATTTTAGTTAAAAATTTTTCGTATTTAATCTTTAAATTTTTAAATATTCTTTTGTTATCTATACTTTTACTTATTATATTTTTTAAAGAAGTAGATGAAAAGCTTTTGTTTTTTGGAGCAACGTTGGTATTTAGGCCTATACCAACTATCAAATAATTTTTTTTATTATGAATTATTATTTCTTGTAAAATTCCACAAATCTTCTCCTTATTATACAACAAATCATTAGGCCATTTTATTCTAACTTTTTTACAAATAAACTCAGAAACTAATTTTTTTAAAATTAAAGCATTCAAAATTGAAAATTTTTTGAAATTTATTCTTTTTTGATTTATCTCGAAAAAAATTGACACAAATAAATTTCCTTTTTGAGAAATCCATTTTTTGCCCATTGTGCCTCTACCATTTTTCTGTTTTTCAGAAAAAATCATAGTAGGCTGTGTTTTATTTTTTTTTATAAGCTTTATTGCTACATCGTTTGTGCTTTTAACGCTTTTAAATTTTATTACTTTAATTTTCATTAGCTAGAAAATAATGAATTAACTACATTATTTAATATTGACGGATATAAAAAGAATGTTAATAAAATACTGCAACTTAAAAAAATCGAAACTTGAGCTGTTTTATTTTTTACTTTCTCTAAAGTTATTATGCTGTCATCAAAATAGATAGTTTTAATAATTTTTAAATAATAAAAAGCTGATATAACAGTTGTTAGCAAACCTATGATTGCTAAAAAATACATTTCTTTTTCTAAAACTGCTATAAAAATATAAAATTTAGCAAAAAATCCTCCTAGTGGTGGAATTCCTGCCATAGAAAATAATATTATCAAAAATGAAAGAGCCAAAAGAGGGCTTTTTTTAGAAATTCCAGATAAGTCAGTGATACTCTCTTTATACACTCCATCTTTTTTTAATAAGTAAAGACATGAAAATGCCCCTATATTCATGATTACATAAATTGAAATATAAATAATTGCACTTTCATATCCAGATATTTCACCAGTAGCTACTCCTGCTAGAGCGTAGCCAATATGACCTATAGAGCTATAAGCTAGTAGTCTTTTAATATTTTTTTGCACTATTGCAGCAACTGCTCCTAAAATCATAGAAGAAATTGAAATAAAGATTAAAATTGTTTGCCATTCTAGTAAAATATTAGAAAATGGAATAAGCATAAATTTTATCAATAAAGCTAATCCCGCAACTTTTGGAACAACAGCAAAATAATTTGTTATGGATGTTGGTGCTCCTTCATAAACATCTGGAGTCCACATATGAAATGGAACGGCTGAAACTTTAAATGCTAGGCCTACTAAAATAAACACCATTGCAAATACTGCTCCAATATTTGATTCGCTAAGTTGATTTGCTATCAAATCAAAATTTGTCGAGCCAGTAAAACCATATAATAATGAACAACCATATAATAATAAACCTGATGATAAGGCGCTTAAAACAAAATATTTTATACCTGACTCAGATGATCTTAGGTTGTCTCTATCAATTGAAGCCAAAATATAAAGAGATAATGATTGTAATTCTAATCCCAAATAAAATAAAATTAGATCATTGGCACTAACCATAAAAAACATACCTAAAATTGATAGCAATATAATTATCGGATACTCAAATTTATTAAGATTATTTTCTATTATAAAATTTTTTGATACATTTAAAATAAACAATGAAGAAATCAAAATTAGAAATTTGAAATAATTCGAAAAACTATCTCTAATAAAACTGTCTAAAAATATTTTTTCTTCATTATTTGGGTTGTTTAAAATTATTGCTATTGTTAAAATTAAAATTAGCGAAGTTAAATTAAACACTATGTTAAAGCTTTTTTTTATAAAAACCCCAAGCATTAAAATAGTGAAAATTGATAAAGATAAGAAAATTTCTGGAAGTAATATACTTAAATTATTAATCATTTGTTATCTAGTATTTAATGCTAGCTGGTAATTATCAATTAAACTATTTACGGAAAAACTAAATGTTTCAAATAATGGCATAGGATAAAATCCAAAAAATATTACAAAAAAAGCTAAAACACCAAGCATTAAAATTTCTAATTTATTTACATCGGTTAAAGTTTCAATTTTAGAGTTTTGTGTCACCCCAAAAATTACTCTTTTCGTTAGCCACAACATATAAGCAGCCCCTAATACTACTCCTAGAGTTGCAAGCATAGCAGCTAAATAACTTTTTTGAAAAGTACCTGTTAAAATTAAAAACTCACCTAAAAAACCTGTAGTTCCTGGCAAACCTAGAGCTGCTAAAGCAAATATTAAGAATAAGAATGCGTACTTAGGCAGATAATTTACTAAACCGCCATAGGTACTTATTAATCTAGAATGTAATCTGTCATAAACTACACCTACACACAAAAATAATGCTGCAGAAATCAATCCATGACTAATCATTTGATAAATACTTCCTTCAATACCTTGTTTAGTAAAAGTAAATATCCCTAAAGTTACATAACCCATGTGAGCGACAGAAGAATAAGCTATTAACTTTTTCATATCATCCTGCATTAAAGCTACGAGTGAAGTATATATAATTGCTATAATGCTTAAGCTATATATCAATGGTGTAAAAAATTCTGAGGCATATGGAAACATCGGTATTGAGAACCTTAAAAAACCATATCCAGCCATTTTTAAAAGTATTGCTGCTAATATAACTGATCCAGCTGTAGGAGCTTCCACATGAGCATCAGGTAACCAAGTATGAACAGGCCACATAGGCATTTTGACTGCAAAAGAACTCAGGAAAGCTAACCATAATAAATTTTGATGCTCTTTTGGAATTGTTATTTCATAAATTTGAGTAATATCAGTAGTGCCTGTTAACCAATAAATTACTATTATAGCTACAAGCATTAAAACGGAACCTAACAAAGTAAAAAGAAAAAATTTAAAAGCCGAATAAACTCTTCTTGAGCCGCCCCAAACACCAATAATTAAAAACATTGGTATTAATCCTCCTTCAAAAAATAAGTAAAAGATTACCAAATCTAATGAGCAAAAGACTCCTATCATGAACGTCTCAAGAACTAAAATAGCTATCAAAAACTCTTTGACTCTATCTTTAATACTGTTGATGCATGAAATAATGCATATCGGTGTAATAAAAGCTGTCAAAACAATAAACAAAATAGAAATTCCATCAACTCCTAATTTAAATTTAATAAAATTATTTATCCAAGATTTTTCCTCTACAAATTGAAAATCTGCAGTATTACTGTCTAGTGAATACCATAAAAACAAAGATAATAAAAAAGTAGCTATACTGCTAAATAATGAAATATAAATCGAGCTAGAATTATTATTTCTATCTTTTGATAAAAAAATAAAAAAAGAACTTAATAGAGGTAAAAAAATTAAAGTTGATAAAATCGGAAAGTTCATTTTAATTTAAAATCAAATAAGTTAAAAGAATTGATAATCCGATAAGCATTACAAATGCATAGTCATAAATAAACCCTGTTTGTAAACGACCGGCTTTGTTAGAAATAATTTTAATTAATTTTGAAATTCCATCTGGTCCAAATCTATCTATCGTACCTATGTCACCTTTTTTCCAAAAAAAGGAACCTATTTTTTTTGTTGGTTTGACAAACAATGAGTCATATAATTCATCTACATACCATTTATTCAATAAAAAATTGTATAAAGGCAAAATAGTATTTTTAAGTTCTTCAAGAATTTTAAGATTAAGAATATAATAATAAAACGATAAAGGAATAGCTACAACAACTAAAATAGGTGTAATTAATAATAGCCATAAAGGAATATTATCATGCTTAATTTCATTTATGAAAAAAATAGAATTTTTCCAAAAATCCATACTATGGTGGCCTATAAAAATTTCCTTAAATAAAAACCCCGCAGCTAAAGCTCCGATTCCTAAAAAAAATAAAGGCACAATCATCGTTAAAGGTGATTCATGTGTTTTATCAATTGGTATACTTTTATTATTATAAGAGCCATGAAATGTTTTAAAAAATAATCTCCACGAATATATAGAGGT
>CACDES010000034.1 GCA_902551865.1 uncultured Pelagibacteraceae bacterium | reverse complement strand
ACTTAAAAAAAGTTTTGTACGGTCAGATTTAGGATTATTAAAAAAATCTTTTGTTTTAGCTTTTTCTACAATTCTTCCTTCATCCATGAAAATCATATTATCAGCAACTTCTTTAGCAAATCCCATTTCATGAGTAACCACAATCATTGTCATTCCCGCTTTAGCTAAATCAACCATTGCGTCTAATACTTCTTTAATCATTTCAGGATCTAGTGCAGAAGTTGGTTCATCAAATAACATGATTTTTGGCTCCATACATAAAGCTCTAGCTAAAGCACATCGCTGCTGTTGTCCTCCAGATAATTGGCCAGGAAATTTTTTAGCTTGATCAGCAATTTGGACTCTTTCTAAGTTTTTCATTGCTACCTCTTCGGCTTGTTTTTTTGGCATTTTTTTTACCCATATAGGCGCCAATGTACAATTATCTAAAATTGATAAATGGGGAAATAAATTAAATTGTTGAAACACCATACCAACTTCTGCTCTAATTTTTTCAATATCTTTAGTATTTTCTGAAATTTCATTACCATCAACTATTATTTGTCCATCTTGATGCTCTTCAAGACGATTAATACATCTGATTAATGTTGATTTTCCAGATCCAGATGGTCCACAAATTACTATTTTCTCTTGTTGGTTTACATCTAAATTTACATCTTTTAAAGCTTGAAATTTATCAAACCATTTATTAACATTTTTAAGTTCTATAATTTTTTTACTCATTTCTATTTTCTTTCAGTACTTAATTTTCTCTCTAAATTTTGGCTATATCTACTCATAGCATAACAAATAATCCAGAAAACTAAACCAGCAAATACATACCCTTCCATAGCCATTCCTAGCCATTTTGGATTAGTTTTTGCTAAATTAACCATTCCAGCAAGCTCTAATAGTCCTACAACGAAAATTAACGGGGTATCCTTCACCAAAGCTAAAAAAGTGTTAGCTATGCCTGGTATCACTAATTTTAATGCTTGCGGTAAAATTATTAAAAAATGCATTTTCCAATAACCCATTCCCAATGATTTTGCTGCCTCATATTGTCCTTTTGGGAGCGCTTGAAGACCTCCTCTGATAACTTCAGCCATATAAGCTGCTTCAAAAAGCGTTATAGCTATCAAGACTCTTACTAATTTATCTACATAAGTTCCATCTGGTAAAAACATCGGAAACATTACAGCAGACATAAATAAAACTGTGATTAAAGGAACACCTCTCCATAATTCAATAAAACCGATTGAAGTATATCTTATTGCAGGTAAGTCAGATCTTCTTCCTAGAGCTAAAAACATTCCCACAGGGAAACACAAAATTAGTGCAAACGCTGATACTATAAAAGTGAGTGACAAACCTCCCCATGCTCCAGTTTCAACGTATTTTAAACCAAAGTCACCACCAGAAATAAGTTTTAATCCAATTATTGGATAAACAAAAAGTAAAAAAATTAGTAAATATTTCTTAAATTTTGCAGGTGTAAAGAAAGAAGCACCAACAAGCAAAAACAACATTAAAAATGCTGAATTTATTCTCCATTGCTCAGTATCCGGATACATTCCATAAACAAACCTATTTAACCACACTTTTACAAATACCCAGCAAGCTCCTTCACTAGTACAATCTTCTTTAGCATTTCCAACAAAATCGGCATCAAAGATAAACCAATTTAAAAGTGGAGGTATATATTTAATTAGTGCAAAAATAACTAGTAAAGTTAAAATTGCATTAAAATTATTTGAGTTAAAATTAGTGTTAATTTTATCCAAAGTTCTGTTACCACTAAATTCTATTCTTATTAAATAGAGACCTATTGTTCCAAGTATTAAAGGCGTAAAAAAGCTTAAATTACTTGGCAAAAATTCAGTAAAATTTATATTAAGGAAAGTATTAGCTAATAAATCAAAAAAACCTATAAAAATTAAAACACCTCCTACACTTATAAAGGCAGTTAAATTTTCTTTGTTAGGTTTTATAAAAATACTTTTCATTACTTTTCCTTGATTGCCATTTTTTTGTTATACCAATTCATAAATACTGAAATCGACAAACTTAATGATAAATAAGTTAACATAGTAATCGAAATAATTTCAATTGCTCTACCAGTTTGCATTAAAGCAGTACCAGCAAAAACTAAGACTATATCCGGATACGCGATAGCTGCTGCCAATGATGAATTTTTTGTCAAATTTAAATACTGATTTGTTGTAGGAGGTATAATTATTCTTAAAGCCTGAGGCATAACAACTAATTTTAAAATTTGTCCTTTAGTCAAACCTATAGATGCTGCCGCTTCTTTTTGTCCTTTATTAACCCCAAGTATACCCGCATGATCAGTTCCTGGTTGCCAAAGAGTCTCAACACCTTTCATTCTATTAAATCGAATTAATACATCTTGTAAACTATTATTCAGAGCATGACCCATATGAAGTCTTCCAGTGATATTTGGTGGAGGAATGACTATTGAAAAAGTATTTTTAAATTTGCCTTTTTTTGGTTTAAAACAACCTGTTTTAATCCAATAATCTGAGATTCTTTTTTCCTCTAATAAATGATTATATTTTTTAAATTCCATTTTTTTGAATATTCCTTAATATAGTTTATATCAAATGGCTAAAAACCTAAAAGGTATAGATTTCGCTTTATTGAACCACTTAAATGATTTAAATAGTTTTTAAGGTTACATAGGGCCACGTGGCGGAATGGTTACGCAGAGGATTGCAAATCCTTCTATCCCAGTTCGATTCTGGGCGTGGCCTCCAAAAAAATTGGTTGTTTTATTTTTTTAAAAAAAGTATGTTCACTTTCATTCCTCGGTAGCTCAGTTGGTAGAGCAGTTGACTGTTAATCAATTGGTCGCAGGTTCGAGTCCTGCCCGAGGAGCCAATTAATTTAAACTACCCAACTTTCTCGAATTTTGTAGTATTGCTTAATATTTGAAATATCTTTTCTTTTTGTGGTTTAGATAGAGAAGAAAAAGTTCTGCTTAAAAATGAATAATTAAGATCATCATTACTAGTTGGGTCATTTAAATTGATATTTTTAAAATCTTTATAGTCTTCAAAAAAATAGATAATTGGAACTTTTAAAAATTGAGATAGCTGCATTAATCTATTTGAACTAACTCCGTTAGTTCCTTTTTCATATTTTTGTATTTGTTGGAATGTTACGTTAATTGCTTGAGCGACTTTTGTTTGAGTAAGACCAAGAGACAGTCTTCGCATTCTTAACTTTTTACCTAAGTGGACGTTAAAACCCTCTTCCATAGAACTCCCTTTTTTTATTTATACAACCCTAATTTTTAGATTTTGGCAACAGTAAAAGTTCATTTTGGGTAAGAAAAATTCATCAAGTTTTGGCCAAAAATAATTAAAAAAAATGATAATAACTGTTGACTTAAAGCAAAAAAAAGCATCCAAAATATAAATTATTTATAAGTTTTTAATCTATATTCCCAATAACCAGTTTTTTCAAAAGAAGCTTTTACCCATAGGTATGTCTCTTCATCATACCATATATTCGTATTAAGTTTTTTACTATCTGGAAGAGTTTCGTCAGAAGATTTAAAGTTAAAATGTAATGTTTTATAAGTTTTATCTCCAATTATTATTTCTTCCTTACCAACAAATGTAACTGTTTGATCTATTATTCTTCCAGAAATACCACTTATTTGTGCTTTTGCTTTTACTATTTCATGGTTCCACCATGTTCCAACTATAAACTCTTTATCGGCTTTTCCTTTATAAGAAGATCCATCTATAACTAAATATTTACCTTCTTTATCTGCAGTTATATTTACATATCTATCTTTTTTATTTTGTTTAGTTTTAGAGTAATAGCTTTCAAATACCCCTTTTTTGTAATTTTCTTCACTTTTGGCAAAATATTTATACAAATCAACTCCGAGCTTTGTGATTTTAAAATTTACTTCGCTTATAATTGATAAATTATCTCCATCTCTTAAAAAATCA
Source organism: uncultured Pelagibacteraceae bacterium (assembly GCA_902551865.1). GTDB lineage: Bacteria > Pseudomonadota > Alphaproteobacteria > Pelagibacterales > Pelagibacteraceae > Pelagilacustribacter. The sequence continues at coordinate 1,009 of CACDES010000034.1, read as the reverse complement.
TATTTATGATAACCTATTGATTGGTTGTTTCTAAATAATTCATACTCTAAATAATTATAATTATCGTAATGCTGTACATGACTAATTGCCTTAAAATTTAAGGAAAATAAAATTATAATTGAAAGGATAATTTTTTTCATATATTTTGGATTATGGAAAATAACATTATTTTATCTCAAATTGGAAATACACCATTAATAAGATTAAAACAAGCCTCTGAATTAACCGGATGTAATATTTATGGTAAAGCAGAATATTTCAATCCAGGAGAGTCTGTAAAAGATAGAGCAGCTCTTTTTATTGTTCAAAATGCAATTAAAAAAAAATTAATTTCAAAAGGCGGTACTATAGTTGAAGGTACTGCAGGAAATACTGGTATTGGTCTAGCTGTTGTTTGTAAAGAGTATGAGTTAAAACTTAAAATAGTTATTCCAAAAACTCAATCTATTGAAAAAAAAGAAACTTTAAAAAAATTAGGTGCTGAATTAATTGAAGTAGATGCCGTTCCTTATTCAAACCCTAACAATTATATTAAACAATCTAAAAAAATTTCTGAAGAACTAAATAAAACAGACAAAAATGGAGTATATTGGGCTAATCAATTTGATAATACTGTTAATACAGAGGCACATATTAAAACAACTGCCCAAGAAATATGGAAACAGACTAATGGCAAGGTTGATGCTTTTACATGTTCAGTTGGTACCGGGGGAACATTAGCTGGGACTTCTATTGGATTAAAAGAAAAAAATAAAAATATTGTAATAGCTTTATCAGATCCGATGGGTTCATCTCTTTATTCTTATATTAAAAACAACAAATTAGAAAATACCGGAAGTTCTATAACCGAGGGTATTGGTACAGGAAGAATTACAAAAAACTTTGAAAAAGCTTTAATAAATGAAGCGTATCAAATTCATGACGTAGAAGCTTTAAATTTAGTTTATGATTTAATTGAAAAACAAAAGATTATTTTAGGTGGTTCTTCTGGAATAAATATTGCTGGAGC
>CACDES010000033.1 GCA_902551865.1 uncultured Pelagibacteraceae bacterium | reverse complement strand
CTTTCTAAATTTTGCTCAAGCCAATCTGTAGTTACTAAATTTTTCATTGTCTTTTTTTTTCTATATATTTTTGATGATATTCTTCTGCCTTACAATAATTTTTTAATTTTGAAATATTTGTTTGAATTTTTCCATTCAACTCTTTGTTCTTCTTATTTAAAACCTTCTCGGCATTTTTTTTCTGACCATCAGTCTCATAAAATATTTCACTTCTGTATTGTGTTCCAATGTCTGGAAATTGCATATCTTTTTGAGTTGGATCATGAAATTTAAAAAAGAGATCTAAAATTTTCTCAAGCGATATTACATTTTCATCAAATGTTAATTTAATTACCTCTGCATGACCAGTATTTCCTTGACAAACCTCTTCGTAAGTTACTTTCGATTTATAACCTCCAGCGTATCCTACTTCAGTTTCTAGTATACCTTTTATATTTTTAAATTGCTCTTCCGGTTTCCAAAAGCATCCCATTCCAAAATAAATTTTTTGCATAAGTAATTTTATATGTTATGAGGATATGAGGATATTCAATTGTTAACACAAAATCAAATAGGCGTATTGTACATGGTAGGAAGTGTAATCTGCTTCTCTATTATGGATATCTGCGTGAAATGGCTTGATAACTATCCTGTTGGACAAGTTTTATTTCTAAGATTTTTTATAGGATTTATTCCAATTTTTTTCATTATCCCTAAAGATAAATTATTAAGTTTTTATAAAACATCTAGACCAGGTCTTCATGCATTCCGTGCTATCACTGGCGCTGCAGCTATCATTGCATTATTTATTGGATTAAGGGAACTGCCTTTAGCCGATGTGGTTTCTTTAACTTTTGGAGGTCCAATATTCGTTACTGTTGCTTCGATTTTCATTTTGTCTGAGAAAGTTGGAATAAAAAGATGGTCAGCTGTATTTTTAGGTTTTATTGGAATGCTATTAATAGTTCAACCAGCTTTTATTAATTTAAATTACTTTTACATTACCCCAATAGTTTTTTGTATTTTCTTTGCATGCGTGGCAATAAGCGTTAGATCTCTATCAAAAACTGAACCCAATTATACAATTGCTTTTTATTTTACTTTTCTTTGTACTTTACTTGGTCTTGGCTCAATATTTTTTGTAGAATGGAAAATGCCAACACCAATGGACCTCATAATTTTTATTGTAATGGGCCTGTGTGGAAGTATAGCTAATCTTCTTTTAACTCAAAGCTATAGATTAGCCGAAGCTTCTTTGGTTACACCTATAAAGTATTTGAGCTTAGTATTCGCAATCGTGTTTGGTTTTTTGATTTGGAGCGAAGTTCCTAAGATTCTAACTTTATTTGGAGCACTATTAGTCATCGCAAGCTCTTTAATAATATTTGTAAGAGAGTCTCAGCTTAAGAAACAAATAGTTAATCCACGCACATGAGAAAACCAAGTTATTGGAATAAAGCAAAAGCTGTTTTGTCAAAAAAAGATAGCGTGATGAGGAAATTAATTAAGAAATATAAAGATAAGTCTTTAGTAACAAGAAATGATGTTTTTTTTTCGCTTTGTAAAAGCATAATAGGTCAACAAATAAGTGTTGCAGCAGCTAACTCTGTCTTTTCTAAATTTGAAAAAAGCTGCAAAGGTAAAATTAATGCTAAAAATGTAAATAAATTATCAACTCAAACTCTAAAAAGATGTGGTTTGAGTAGGCAAAAAGTAAAAGGCATTAAAGATTTAGCAAAAAAAATAATAAATAAAGAATTTAAACCTCACTTAATTAAAAGGATGAACGATGAAGAGGCAATCTTATATTTATCTGAACTAAGACAAATAGGAAGATGGTCGGCTGAAATGATTTTATTATTTACCTTTAATAGATCAAATATTTGGCCTCTACAGGATATTGGTCTTTTAAGAGCTATATCAAATAATTATAAAAAGAAGTATTTACCTCCAAAAAGTTTTTTAGATAGACTCCATAAGAAATTTAGTCCTTATTGTTCAGTAGCCACTTGGTATCTTTGGAGATCAATAGACAATGAACCTATACAGTATTAAAAACCATCTACTATTTCATTTACAACTGCTTTAAAATAATTTAGTTTTTTCTATGGCTGAGAAACTTATTATAGATTGGAAAGAATACAATCTAACTACAGAAAAATTAGCAATTCAAATTTATCAAAGTGGATTTAAACCTGATATTTTAATTGGAATTATGAGAGGAGGAGCACCTATAATAGATGTTCTTAGTAGAATTTTTAAACTGAAGTGTGCTTATCTTGCTGTTGAGTCTTATTCTGGAAAAGGAATTGAAGATCAACAGGGAGAATTGGTATTTTCTAGAGAAATGAGCTCAACCGTTCAAGATATGAAGGGCAATATTCTTTTATGTGATGATCTATCTGATACTGGTGTAACATTAAATAAAAGTATTCAATGGTTAAAAAATTATCCACCATTAAGAGATAATATTAAAAAAATTAAGACAGCAGTGCTTTGGAAAAAGAAAGACTCTACTTTTGAACCAGACTTTTGTGCTCAAAAATTAGATGGTAATCCTTGGATCGTTCAACCTTTCGAGCGATACGAGGAGATCAGAATTGAAGATTTAATTAAAAAAAATAGAAATTAAGGGCCAGAAAAACCTGGCCCTTGAATTTATTAAGCTACGTAAAAACTTAATACACTTACCGCTGCAATAATCCAAATAGCTGGTGATGTTTTACCAAACTTTCCAGTCAGTAATTTGATTAACGCATAAGCAATAAATGCTAAAGCGATTCCGTTACTAATACTATAAGTAAGAGGCATTGTAATCATAGCTACAACTGCTGGTGCAGACTCAGCTATATCATCCCACTCAATGTCAGTGATATTTCTAACGAAAAGAACTGCAACATATAGTAATGCAGCACCATCAATTTCTTTTGGTAAACTAGTTGCTAATGGTGAAAAAAATAAACAAGCTAAAAAAAGAACTCCAATGACTAAAGAAGTCATTCCAGTTCGACCACCTGCTTTAACTCCGGCTCCGGACTCAACATAACTTGTTACCGTTGTAGTTCCCATCATAGCTCCTGCAACAGTTCCAACACTATCTGAGAGCATTGCTTTGTTGATATCTTGAACTCTACCTTTTTTATCAACTTTACCCGCAACGTTTGCTACTGAAGTCAATGTTCCTGCAGTATCAAAAAAGTCTATAAACAATAAAGTAAATACCACAGTAGACATACTTGCAGTTAAAGCGGCCTTAAGGTCAAAATCAAAAAGGTAAGTCATTGGTGGAATAGATCCTACAACACCATTGAACTTAGCTAATCCTGTCCCCCAAGCAATAATACTAAAAACAAGAATACCTATAATAATGTTACCTTTAACTTTCATTTTTTCTAGAACAACCATTGCTACAAATGCTAGGCATCCAAGTAGCACTAATGGATTTTTAATATCTCCAATAGTGACTAGCGTTACTGGATGATCACCAACAACTCCCATAATCTCCAGCCCAATAATTGCTAAGAACAATCCAATACCAGCGCCTATTCCTAGTTTTAAACTTCTTGGAATAGAATTAATTAACCAAGCTCTAATTGGTGTTAAAGAAATAATTAAAAATAATACACCAGCAACTAAAACAGCACCAAGAGCGGCTTGAGGTGTATAACCCATACCTCCAACTACTCCAAAAGCAACAAATGCATTGATACACATTCCAGGTGCTAAGCCTATTGGCCAAGTTTTACCGTAAAATGCCATTATAAAACAAGCCAGTGCAGTTGCCACTATAGTTGCAGTAAATACAGCACCAAAGTCAAAAAAACCTTTTTCTGGTCCTGCAAATTCTCCAGAAAGAATAAAAGGATTTAAAAACATAATATATGCCATAGTAAGAAAGGTAGTTACTCCAGCAATTACTTCAGTTTTAAAATTTGTTTTATGCTTCCTGTACTCAAAATATTTATTCATCATAAAATTCAACCTCCGTTTAATCTTAATTACCCCGATTCGATGAAAAAATCCTGTAAAAGTTAGGTTTTATAAGATTTTACAACCTGTAGGTAATATTTCTGTTTATAAGTTTTAGGTATAAAATGAAATAGCCATTATGACTAAATTTAAATTTGTTTTTATTATAATATTAAGCTCTTCAATGTTTCTTACAGGCTGTCAATCTGTTTCTAAAAAAATAGATGAAAAAACACTTCAAGAAGAAAAAGAATTAAGCAAGTGGTTAAATAAATCAGAGTCTGAGCTTAAAATTGTTTATGGACAACCTGATAAAATAGAGTTTTTAGAAACAAGAAATAGATATTATATATATTCTTCAAAAAAATATAATATTACTTGTGTGAGAAAATTCGAAGTTAATCCTAATAATATTGTAATAGGTTTTACCAGCAAAAATTGTTTTTAATGTTTGTTAATTATAAATTTTGGCAGTTTTTAAAATAAAACTATATTCCTCTGCTAGCTCTGTGATAGCATTATCTCTACCACTCATTCCTCCATGACCAGCAGCTTCCATCTTACACTTTAATAATTGAATATTATTATCACTTTTTACATCTCTTAGCTTAGCAATATATTTTACTGGCTCGCTATATAAGACACGATTGTCAAATAGGGAAGTAGTAATCAGCATGGAAGGGTAAGATTTACTATCAAGGTTATTATAAGGAGAGTAAGAATAAATATATTCAAAGTATTCTTTGCTTTTTATTGGGTTTCCCCATAATTCCCATTCAGCAGGAGTAAGAGGCAGCTTTTCATTAAGCATAGTAGTCATTGTGTCAACAAAAGGCACGAGCAAAAGCATGGAGAAAAATAATTCAGGCGCCATATTGGCTAGTGCTCCACCAGTTAGTCCTCCTGCAGATCCACCGTAGAAACAAATTCCACCTTTGTAGGTATATCTATGATTAATTAAGTGATTAGCACATGCAATATAATCTAAGAAAGTATTTTTTTTTAATTTCTTTTTTCCTTCTTCATGCCAAACATCACCTAGGTCTCCGCCTCCTCTAACATGTGCAATAGCAAAAGTTATTCCTCGATCTACTAAACAAAACCTTGATGCACTAAATGATGGAGAGATGCTATGTTTATAAGCTCCATAAGCATAAAGTAAAATCTTTGACTTTCCATCTTGCTTAGAATTTTTTAACCTTACTAAACTAATGGGGATCATTCTACCATCATGAGATTTAGCTTTTATCCGTTCAACAATATATTTATCTGGATTATGACCTGAAGGTATTTCAGTTTCTTTAACAAGTTTTTTTTCCTTTGTTAAAATATCGTATTCATAAATTTTACTAGGAGTTTTCATACTCTCCCAACTAACCCTAATTT
>CACDES010000032.1 GCA_902551865.1 uncultured Pelagibacteraceae bacterium | reverse complement strand
ATAATCCAAATCACCTCTCTTGGTGATTTGTAAGATCCGTAGAATAAAGATCTAAATATATGAATGTAAACCGCTAGAAAAAACATTGATGCACCATTACTATGTATATATCTAATTAACCATCCATAGTTCACATTTCTCATAATGTGTTCAACGCTTGCAAAAGCTAGATCAGCATGAGCAACATAATGCATAGCCAAAACAATTCCTGTAATAATTTGGGTCATTAAACAAAAAGTTAATATTCCTCCGAAAGTCCACCAATAGTTTAAATTTTTTGGAGTAGGATAATCTGTTAAATGAGACCCTAAAGTTAACAATGGCAAACGGTCGTTAAACCACTTTCCAGCTTTTGATTTTGGCGTATATTCTTGATCACTCATAAAAATTTTTATCCAATCTTAATTGTATTGTTATCAACAAATTCAAATTTAGGTATCTCCATATTTGTTGGTGCTGGTCCTTTTCTAATTCTTCCAGATAAATCATAATGAGATCCATGGCATGGACAAAACCAACCTTTATAATCTCCTTTATCTTTTAAAGGCACACAACCAAGATGAGTGCATACACCTAACATTACTAACCACTCATCTTTGCCCTTTTTCACCCTATCCTCATCTTTTTGAGGATCTGGTAAATCCTTTAAGCTAACAGATCTTGCTTCAGCAATTTCTTCTTGTGTTCTTCTTTTTAGAAAAACAGGTTTGCCTCTCCATAATACTGTAATTGACTTACCGGGTTCAATTTGACTTATATCGACCTCTGTCGTTGCTAGAGCTTGTTGAGCTTTATCTGGATTCATTTGATGAATCAAAGGCCAAACAACTGCTCCTAGACCAACCGCTCCAACTGTATAGCTAGCTGTAAATAAAAAATCTCTTCGATTTACTTTTTTTTCTTCTTTGCTCATTTATTATGTATGTGTTTATAATGTAAGTATTAAATAAATCTAAATTTTAATATTTACTAGGGTCAGAATGACACATAAATTAATGAAAAATAAGCAATATTAATGCACATAGCTCTATATAAGCCTGACATACCTCAAAACACAGCCGCAATAATAAGATTAAGCTCATGTTTAGGCTTAAAGGTGCATATTGTGGAACCTTGTGGTTTTAGCTTAGAAGATGCAAGATTTAAAAGAGTTGCGATGGATTATATTGGTTTAAGCAAAATTTTTAGATATTCAGACTATGATGTGTTTTTAAAAAAAAACTCAAAATCTAGAATTATTCTAATGACCACAAAAGCAAAAAAATCATATCTCAAATTTAAATTTAAGAAAAGCGATATACTTTTATTTGGAAGAGAGAGTGCAGGAGTTCCGAAAGTTTTACATCAAGCTATTAAAAACAAATTAAAAGTTCCTATCAGTAAAAAAACACGCTCTCTAAACGTAGCTATGGCGGTTGCTATAGTAACTTCAGAGGCTTTAAGACAAAATAATATTTTAAAATAATGATTAATTCTGATTTTAGAAAAAAAATGGCTGATAGTTGGTTCTCTTATTTACAAAGCCAAATTTGTAAAGAATTTGAAATTTTTGAAAAAGGAAAAAGAAAATTTATAAGAAGGGACTGGTATAAAAAAAATAAGAATGAAGGAGGTGGCACATCTTTTTTACTATCTAAGGGAAATTTATTTGAAAAAGTTGGAGTAAATAAATCAACTGTTTCTGGAACATTTTCAAAGAAATTTAGAGACAAAATATTAGGAGCAAAAAAAGATGGAAAATATTGGGCATCGGGCATCTCAGTAGTTGCTCATATGAAAAATCCAAAAATACCTGCTATACATTTCAATACACGCTTTATAGTTACAACTAAAGAGTGGTTTGGGGGTGGAATGGATGTAACTCCCAGCTATCAAGATACTCAAGAAAAAAATTTAGTTCACAATATGTTAAAAAAAGTATGCATTAAAAACAAAAAAAATTATAAAAAATATAGGAATTGGTGCGATGAATATTTTTATTTGCCTCATAGAAAAGAAATAAGAGGGATTGGTGGAATATTTTTTGATTATGAAACTAGTAATTGGAACAATAACTTCAAGTTTGTGAGAGAACTTGGATTATCTTTTATAGATATATCTAAAAAAATTATTAAAAGAAAAAATAATTTAAAATGGAGCCAAAAAGATAAAGAAAAACAATTAATCAAGAGAGGAAGATATGTTGAGTTTAATCTTTTATATGATAGAGGTACGAAATTTGGATTAAATTCTGGTGGAAATGTAGACTCTATTTTAATGTCGCTACCACCAGAAGCAAAATGGAAATAAATTATGGATAAAGAACCTATTACAGTTATTGGCCTTAAGAATTTAAAATCTGAACTAGAGGATTTAAAAAATGTGCAAAGGCCTAAAATTGTTGATGCAATAGCTGAAGCAAGATCTCATGGTGATTTAAAAGAAAACGCCGAGTACCATGCGGCTAAAGAACAACAAGCTTTAATTGAAAGCAGAGTAATTGCAATCAACGATCTGATAGCTAGAGCAAATGTGATAGATGTTACTAAAATTGACAACGATGGAAAAGTTATCTTTGGCTCTACAGTAAAAGTTCAAGATTTAGACTCTAATAAAGAAATCACTTACAAGTTAGTTGGACAAGATGAAGCTGATATTTCAAAGAATTTAATTTTTTATAAAAGTCCAATAGGAAAAGCTTTAATTGGAAAAAATAAAAGTGATATGATAAGTGTAAGCACTCCATCTGGTGAAAGAAATTTTGAAATAAAAAATGTTGAATATATTTAATGATTTTGTTCTTTAATAATCTTTAAAACCCTTTTATCCGAAACTCTAAAATTATTATCAAGCCATTCGCTCTCTATAAGTTTGAGAGTTTTTCCAATTAAAGCTCCTTCTTTCATGCCTTTTTTTTTTAAATAATTTCCATCAAAAGAAAATTTAGGAATATCAATTTTTTTTATATTATTAATTAAATCTAGATAATTTTTATATTTCACTTTTTTATTAGTTACAAAATAAAGTGCACTGAGTGTATTTAAATGCGTTTTACCAAAATAATAAATATTCTTTCTTAAATCTTTAAAAAAAAATTCTTTATTATTTTGCAGTATTACATAGTTTTTTGCAATTAGATTGAGGGTTTCTTTTAGCTCATTTGAAACATTATATTTATGTGAAAAATATTCATGATTATTTTTTTCATCTATTAACATTACAGCTAACAAAGTTTTCTTATCGAAATTTGAGTGATAATTGATATTTTCTAGTTTATTTAGTCTTTCTAAATATTTGAATTCAGCAAAAATTAATGAAAAAATTTCTTTTAATTCTTTATTTTTATTTAGCGTCAAAAAATTTTTGGTACTTAAGATTTTAAATAATTCACTTAAAATCCTCTCTTTAGAAATGATTTTTACTCCATCCAGATTTAGCTTAATAGCTTTAATCGTTGTTTGCTCTATCTTACTTTCATACTCAAGAGAAAATCTTATGAAACGTATAATTCTCAAATAATCCTCCTCGATTCTTTTCTGAGGATCACCAATAAATTTTATATTATGATTTTTTAAATCTGTGACCCCTTGTTGAGGATCAAAAATTTTTCCTTTTATATCTAAATAAATTGCGTTAATAGTAAAATCTCTTCTTTCTGAGTCTTGCTCCCAATTGTTAGTATATTCTATTTCGGCATGTCTCCCATCAGTTCTTATATCTTTTCTAAGTGTAGTTAGCTCAAGTTTAAATTTTTTTGAAACTAAAGTCACAGTTCCGTGCTTCACGCCGCTCTCAACGATACTGAATTTTGAATTTTCAAATTTATTTTTAATTTGATCAGTAGTTAAAGTAGTTGCTATGTCTATGTCATCTATTTCTTCATTTAATAAATGTTTTCTAACGCAACCACCAACAAACATTGCTGTTTTTGTATGATTTGGAAAATCTTCTTGTAACTTTTTAAAAACAAATTTTAAATCACTATTTTTATAGAAAGGAGAAAAAAAATTTCTAATCTTTTTTATGAAATTAAAGTTAAACATGTTTTTGGCTGGGGCACTAGGATTCGAACCTAGGATGGCGGTATCAAAAACCGCTGCCTTACCGCTTGGCTATGCCCCATTATTAAGATTTTGATATATCATAAATCTATTAATTTAAATAGTTTTTGCGACAGATACCCAATACTTAGGATACTTCGCTTTTATTCTTTTTAAAGCAGCTATAGCTGTTTTTTTAGTTTTAAACATGCCGTAACAAACTGACCCAGACCCAGTCATTCTAGAAAAGTAGCATCCCTTTTTTTGACCAATTTCTTTGATTAGCTTCTTAATAATTGGATATTTATTTTCAACAATCTTCTGAAGATCATTATTTTTTTCAATTAAAAAGTTTATAAATTTATTTTTGTTATTAATTTTAACGTAATCATATTTTGATTTTCTCGAGTATCTGGTTACTTTAGAATAAATATATTTTGTAGAACATCTAATATTAGGATAAACCAATAAAAAATATAGCCTGTATCTTTTCTTGAAAACATTGATTGTTTTAATGTTCTTTAAAAATCCTTGTTTATAAAGAAATAATTTTAAATCTGAACCTATTTTTTTATCTAAAGTATGAAGTAAATTTTTTTTGATTTTTTTTTTTGTAAAGTATTTAATTAAACATGCAGCATTGCTGGTTCCACCACCCATTCCTGAAAATACAGGTATTTTCTTGCTTACCAAAACATAATAGTAATCAGAAATTATATTTCTTTCTCTTAACGTACTTAAAGTATCAATAACTGAATTGTTGATTTTATTAATATTTTTAGAAAATTTCCCTTTAAATTTTACAATATCTTTGTGATTTTGGATTTTTTTTATTTTGATTTTATCAAATAAGTCAATTAAACAAAAATAAGACTCTATATCATGTAGACCTATTTTTTTTAGTTTTCTATTAACATTAAGAGATAAATTAATTTTTGAAAAAGATTTTAATTCCATTTTATATTAAAGGCCTGAAACTAATTTATTTTCTATACTCTTTTTTAAGTCTTCTTCTGTTTCTTTAAGATTAAGTACATAATTCCAATAATATCTTGCTTGGACTTTACTACCACTTTTCCAAAGAACATCTCCATAGTGATCATTAACTATTGGATCGGCAGGCATTAATTTAACTGCTGATTGAAGAAAATGTTTAGAGTCTTTGTATCTTTTTAATTTAAATAAAGCCCAACCTAAAGAATCAATAATGTAAGGATCATTAGGTTTTAAATCATTTGCCTTTTGAAGCATCTTTAAAGATTGTTCTATCTTTTTACCTTGTTCGATCCATGAATAAGCAAGATAGTTGATTACATATGCTTGATCTGGATTTGACTCTAATGAAGATAATAAATCTTTTTCTGCTTTATCCCATTCTCCTATTCTTTCATAAGCAACACCTCTTCCATCTTTAACCTCTGGATATAAAGAATGATCTTTTTTTATACTTTGAATTATTTGAGTATAAAGTTTAATTGAATCTTCAAATTGCTCATTATTTTTTAAAAATTGCGCATAATCAA
>CACDES010000031.1 GCA_902551865.1 uncultured Pelagibacteraceae bacterium | reverse complement strand
TTTATACCCCTTTTTTTTAAATAGGAAATTTTTTTACCTTTTGAAATAGAAGTAACAATAAAAATTTTTCTTCTATCTTTTTTTTTAAATATATTAAGATTCATTTTTATTTTAAGATTCAAATCTATAATAATTAGATCTGGTTTATTGTTATCAAGACCATTTAAGCGACAATTAAGCAAGGAGTTATCGCTATTCATTGATTTTGAAGTAGATATGATAGAGTCATATTTTGATCTAATCAAATGAACACGATTTCTAGATTGTAAATTTGTAATCCATTTTAATTTATTATTAATTGTATAATAATCCTTTGAAACAGCTATTTTTGCATCTATATATGGAATGGTATTTTGCTTAATTAAAAAGTAGCTTTTATAAAAATTTTTGAAATTATTACTGTTTATTTTATAAGCTTTAATTTTTTTTTTACTAAGTTTTTCTTTTGCTTTCTTAGCTGTTCTTTCATCAATATCATTAAAAGAAAAAAAAACGCGTTTTATACCTTTTTTTTGGATTATACTTGTACACGGAGGCGTAATTCCATAGTGTGTGCAAGGTTCCATAGTTACATATAAATCAGCGTCTTTAAAATTTTTTTTAGATTTTAGGGCATTATACTCAGCATGAGGTCTTCCATTGACAGAAGTATAGCCTGAAGAGATAACAGAGTTATTTTTTACAATCACACAACCTACAGAGGGGTTTAATTTAGTTTTACCGAGATTAACTTTTGCAATATTAAAAGCTAATTTTAAGTAATTATTATGATTTGTTTTCATCTAAATTGCCAACAAACTGTTCAAAATCTTTTGCTTCTTTAAAGTTTTTATAAACTGAAGCAAAACGAACATAGGCAACTTTATCTAAGCTTGATAAACCATCCATTATAAATTTTCCAATTGTAGAAGTTGGAATTTCGCTCTCTCCTAAACCTTCTAAATTTCTTACTATTTTAGAAATAAATTTTTCAATTGTATCTGAGTCAATTGGTCTTTTTCTAGTTGCAATTCTTATCGATTTTGAAATTTTATCTCTATCAAAAGGTTCTTTTCTACCCTTATCTTTAATAACAGTCAGTTCTTGAAACTGCACTCTTTCAAATGTTGTAAATCTTTCTTTTCTTTGACATCCACACAATCTACGCCTTCTTATTGCTGTACCGTCTTCAGTAGGTCTTGAGTCTACAACAGAAGTATCTTTCTCTCTACAAAATGGACAAAGCATAGTTATTTATTTGCGTTTAATCACTATATATAGGGAAAGAAGAGCAAAGATCAATCACCTCTTTTTGGACTTCTTTTTCTATTTTTGAGTTATTTTGACCATTTTTACTCAATCCAATAAGTACTTTTGAAATTAAATCACCAATTAACTTGAATTCATTAGGACCAAAGCCTCTTGTCGTACACGCAGGTGTTCCAAGTCTTATTCCAGATGTTATCATCGGGCTTTGAGTATCAAATGGAATACCATTTTTATTACATGTTATATTTGCTCGTACTAAAGATGACTCGGCATCTTTACCTGTAACATTAAATTCTCTTAAATCTACAAGCATCAAATGTGTATCTGTACCTCCTGAAAATATTTTAAAACCATTCTCAATTAATTTATTTGATAAGATTTTTGCATTATTAATTACATTTTTAGAATAATTTTTAAATTCCGCAGATAATGCTTCTTTAAAACAAACTGCTTTAGCAGCAATAACATGCATTAACGGACCGCCTTGGAGACCTGGAAAAATTGCACTATTAAATTTTTTAATTAAATCTTCTTTATTTGTAAGAATAATTCCTCCTCTAGGTCCACGTAAAACTTTATGAGTAGTAGATGTTACAACATCAGCGTATTTAAGAGGATTTGGATAAACTCCACCAGCCACAAGTCCAGAAAAATGAGCCATGTCTACAAGTAGATAAGCATTTACTTTATCACATATGTCTCTAAATTTTTTAAAATCTATAACTCTAGAATATGCACTACCTCCTGCAATGATTAATTTTGGTTTATTTTCTAATGCTAATTTTTCTATATTTTCATAATCAATCAATCCTGTTTGTTCATCAACATCATAATGAATAGCATTAAACCATTTTCCTGATTGAGCAGGTTTTGCTCCATGAGTAAGGTGTCCTCCTGAATTTAAACTCATGCCTAGTATAGTGTCACCAGGTTTAATCAAAGCTAAATATACCGCGCCATTAGCTTGGGCACCTGAGTGTGGTTGTACGTTAGCAAAATTGCAATTAAATAGTTTTTTTGCGCGCTCTATTGCTAATGACTCAGAAAGATCAACATGTTCACAACCTCCATAATATCTTTTACCGGGATATCCTTCAGCATATTTATTGGTTAATACTGATCCTTGAGCTTCTAATACTGCTTTTGAAACTATATTTTCAGATGCTATTAGTTCGATATGATTTTGCTGTCTTATAAATTCATTCTTTACAGACTCATAAAGTTCTTTATCTGAATCTTTTAAACTTGATCTAAAAAAATCATTTAAGAATTTATTAATTTTTATTGCTGTTGACATTTATATACTCTTTATATTTTTTTAACTCTTCTAAGATGTCTTCCCCCTTCAAACTTAGTTTTTAAAAAAGTAGAAACAAGTTTTAAGGCAATATTCTTTTTGGTCAATCTTGAACCAATAGTAATAATATTAGCATCATTATGTTGTCGAGACAATCTTGTTGATTTTAAATTATAGCATAATGCTGCTCTAATACCTTTGGTTTTATTAGCGCTTATTGACATACCAATTCCAGAACCACAAACTAGTATACCAATATTGCTTTTTTTTGATTTAATTCTATTAGATACTCTTTTTGCATAATCAGGATAATCTACAGAATTTTTATCCGTTGGACCTAAATCAATTATTGAAAAGTCATTATCTATTAAAGAATTTTTGATAGTTTCTTTTAATTCAAATCCTGCATGATCAGATGCGATGCAAATTCTTTTAAATAAAGATTTCAACCTATTTAAATGGATTTTCTAAAACACAGGCTACTAAATGAACTCTTGCTTGTTCGCCTCCGTTAAAAAAATTATGATATTTTGTATTATTTGTTATTGTTACATGGCCATCTGCTGGTAAATGTTTTGCTACATTTTCTATTACCATAGAGCAGCCTAAATTAGTTATAATTGGTACATGAAGTCTAGGCTCAGGATCTTTATGCCAACTTAATGTTGACCTTGGTTCTTTAAGTAAAAGTCTTACCCTGCCTAATTTGAATTTTTTGCTCAAAGTTTTATAAACTTCATTAAAATATGTATTTTTAAATTCTGGCACAAGTTCTGTATATTTAGACTCATCAATTGGAACATCTCTAGTCACCTCTTTTCCAGTTTCATCTGCTATAGTCCAATATACACCTCTTATATTGTTGCCTTTTGTAGAGTCTTTATCATTTGGAATTTGATTTAAAGGAATTGCTCCGAAATTAGAAACACCCTTTGGTGAAGCAAAACCTTTTTTTTTCAAGAGAGAATTTAAATCTTCTCTTAATTTTTTTATATCGAATTTTAAATCTGGAACTTGGTAAAAATCTGAATAATTTAATTGAGCCATTCTTCCTTTTTAGATTACTATAATGATTTTTTATAATATAATATTTGTCGCATCAAACAAAATTTAATAACTTATATACTGATATACATGAAGATAGTAGGTAAATTTCCAAACATTAGATTGCGAAGAGTTCGCAACTCCGCATGGATCCGAAGACTAATATCAGAAAATAATCTGAGTATTAATGATTTAATATTACCAATTTTTGTTAGAGATGGAAAAAACAAAGTAGAACCTATCAAATCAATGCCAGGCGTTAATAGATATTCTGTAGATAAATTAAATCTAATTATGAAAAAGGCTAAAAAATATAAAATTCCAATGGTTGCTCTTTTTCCTTATACACAGAAAAATAAAAAAGATAAATATGGAACGGAAGCACTGAATAAAAACAATATAATTTGTAAATCTTTAAAATTTATAAAAAAAAGATATTCTGGTATTGGGGTAATGTGTGATGTTGCATTAGATCCTTACACATCTCATGGTCATGATGGAATAATTATTAATAAAAAAATTGACAATGATAAAACAATTGAAATTCTTGTTAAGCAAGCTTTATTACAAGCAGAAATGGGATGTGATGTCATAGCGCCATCGGATATGATGGATGGAAGAGTTGGAGCAATTAGGAAAGCTTTGGATAAAAGAAACTTTCAAAATGTAAGTATATTATCTTATGCAGCAAAATATGCTTCAAGTTTTTATGGACCATTTAGAGACGCAGTTGGATCTAGAAAGAACTTAAAATCTGATAAAAAAACTTATCAAATGGATTTCAGAAATCTAAATGAAGCATTTAGAGAAATTAGTTTAGATGTAAAAGAAGGAGCTGATATAGTTATGGTAAAACCTGGTATGCCTTACTTAGATATAATTAAAAATATAAAAGATAATTTTAAAATTCCAGTTTTTGCTTATCAAGTATCTGGCGAATATAGTCTTATAAAAAATGGAATAAAAAATAAATTAATTAATGAAGAGGCTATATTAGAAAGCTTAATGGCTTTTAAAAGAGCTGGTGCATCAGCAATAATAACTTACTTTGCTTTAGAAATAGCAAGAAAAATTAAGAAATTTTAATTAAAATAATTCTCCAAAATAATTCTTGATTTAGGAAAAATTAAATTATTTGGAATAAAAAATTTATTCAAGAATATGCTTCTTGTAAAAATTAAAGATTTTTTAATTAAATGTTGTGTAATTTCATTTGGAATCTCTTGTTTAATTAAAATATTTGGTACTTCGTAATTATACCCATCTATTTTAATTTTTTTTGTGGAGTAGATGTCAGCTTTAGAATCTTTAAATGAGCTTAAATTTACATCGTAACCAAGTTCTTTAATAAGATTAATTTCAAAAAATATATATAGAACTATCCAATTATCTAGACTTAAAGAACTAATAAATTTTTCAAAAGATTTGTAAATATTCTTATATGGTTGAGACTCAGGCAATAACGTATTTAGTAATGAACATATAGAAATTAATGCCGATGTTCTCTCTTTATCATTAAAATAGATTGGCGATATAGCTTTAATTAATTCTGTTTTAAAATAACCAATTTTATTATCATTTTTTGAATTATTAATAATGAATAATTTATTAGAAATTTGTAAATAATTTCTGATTTTTCTAGAGTTACCACCATAGACTATACCACCAATTCTGCCTTTATTTTGTGTAAAAACATTTATTATATTAGCATTCTCTCTAAATTTTCTTTTTGATAATAGGTAACATTCATCTTCCCAATTCATGAAATTTTAAGAAATTGTAATAATTTACTAGCTGCATTTTGTTGCGCATTTTTTTTTGAGGTTCCAATACCTATAACTTTTTTAGAATTAGGTATTTGTACTTCTGTTTTAAAAATAGGCTTATGTTGAGGACCAGTCTTTTTATAAAAAGTATATATAGGTAATTCTTTAAATTTTTTTAAACTATATTCTTGCAGTTGAGTTTTAGAGTCAATTAATGGAAATGTTGAGTTTTTTAAATATTCCTTCCAAAAATTTAAAATAAATTTTTCAGCACATTTTAGTCCTCCATCAAGATAAATTGCTCCAATTAAAGCTTCCAAGCAATCACCAGTAATTTTATCAGCAGATCTTTCTAAAAATTTATGCGATGTTCCTAGAAACATAAATTTTTTGATATTTATTTTTTTTGATATATTA
>CACDES010000030.1 GCA_902551865.1 uncultured Pelagibacteraceae bacterium | reverse complement strand
ATAATATGAACAATTGATGTGTCTTTTGATTTTATAGTACTAACAAAATTTTTCGTCCAGCTTACTAAATGAGTATGTATAAAAAGAATTTTCTTTTCACATTTTTTATCTCCTTTTGCAATTGAATAAGATACGTGTAAATTTTTTATAATATCAATTTTACTTTTTTTATTTTTTTTCATTAATTTTGAAAAATTCTTAATGAATTTTTTTTTGCTTACTTTAAAAAATTGATTTTTATTTTTACCCAAACGATCTTGTCTTTCAAATCTTCCCCAAAAACCTTTAGAATTAAAGTAGTGAGGATATAATTTAATAAATCTTTTTGAAATCTGATCTGAAGAATTTAAATCCAACATTTCTTTAAAACTTTTATTAATTCTTAAATAGCCCGGAAATGATAATACTTGTGAGTGACCGTCAAGAAGGCCTTGAAAGAAATCTGAGCCACCTCTCCCACCAGCGACTAGTAGAATAATTTTCATAAAATAGAAATAAATTTATAAATTTGATTTAATGAATGCTTTAATCATTTTTTGTAGGAATCTTACAGAGTCCTTTGGATGTTTTCCTACAGCCGTTTCTGCTGCTAATACAAGTCCTGCAGCTCCCATTTCCAAAGAGTTAAATATATCGTTTGCCTCTCCTCTAGTCGGGTAGTTATTTTTTAGCATGCTTTCTAGTAAATTTGTTGCTATATAAATTTTTTTATTTTTATATTTTTGTTTTAATTTAAATAAATTTCTTTGAACAAGAGGTATATTTTCTATCTCCACATCCTTTGATAAGTCTCCTCTATCTATTAAAAATTGATCACCATATTTCAAAATTTTTTTAAAGGATTTAATGGCATTTTTTGTCTCAATTTTAAAAATTTTATTTTCATCTTTAAGTAATTGATTGAATTGAACTATATCTTTAATAGAGTTTGTAAATGATAAAGCATAATTTTTAATTTTTAATTTTTTTCCAATTTTAATCGCCTCAAGATCTTTTGCCGTTAAATAGTTTAATTTTATCTTTCTATTTACTAAGTGTACCCCTTTGTTGTTTTCTAAAAATCCAGAAGATATAACTTTACATAAAGCATTTTCATTTTTCTTTATAATTTTTACGGAAAGATTGCTAAAGCCTATGCTAAGAATATCTCCTTTCTTTAAATTATCTAAAACATATTCAGGATAAAGTTTAGTATTTTTTCTTTTGTTTGAAATTAAAAATTTTTGATTCTTTTTAAAAAATTTTTTCCTTTTAACTTGAATTCTTATTTGAGCACCTTCTGTATCAATACAAATTGGAACATTCGAATATTTTCTAATAAGATTAATTGCTTTACTCAATTTATTTAAAGATAGATGAGACATATTTAATCTGAGAAGATGTATCTTCTTATTTGAAAATTTTAGAAATTCTTTATTTAAACTTTGTGGTCCTAATGTACAAATTATTTTACTCATAGGATTGCATCACCATTTATAATTGAATTTTTGATCAGAATGATTCTTTCTTACCATCTCTTTTTCATTATGCGGAAGACTAAGACAATTAGCTATAATTGACTCAGGCTCGTGCAATCCCTTAAAGCCGTTCCATATATTAGGTGGAATAGTAACTAAAAAATAGTTACCTGGTGAAAGATTAATTTCTTGATATTTTCCCTTCGTCGGGCTTTCAGGTCTTTCATCAAACAAAACTAATTTTACAGCACCCTTTATACAAGCGTAATTTAATGTGGACTCTTTATGTAAGTGCCAAGCTTTAATAGAGTCTTTAAAAATAGTGGAAAAATAAATCTCACCAAATGACTCAAATATTTTACTATCATTTCTCATCATGTGCATAACGCTTCCTCTGCTATCTGACAAAATTTTAAGTGGTGTTATTTTTACATCATGAATCATAATTAAAATTTTAAAAACAACCTAATTTTTCTATTGATAAAATACATTATAGATAACCAAGCATTAGGAAAGATTAAGTTACTAAAAAAATGTCTTCTTAAATTTATATAATTTAGTCCCATTTGCTCTCCATAAAAAAAAATTTTAAAAAAATAATTGAAAAAATTTCTTAAAGCATAATTCTTGTTTTTTATATATTTAAATAAACCCAGTCCTTTGCTCCTATAATAATCTAAGGCTTCTGGTATTCTGACTATTTCAACCATTGGATAAAGATTGCCCCACTCTCTAACCCCATGCAAACTCACAGTAAGCGGCTTTGCACAAAAAAAAGCATCCGATTTAGAAAATGCAGCACAAAATATTTTAATAAAAAAACAAGTATTTTCAAAGTTTGCCCATGTTCGCACATCTTTAATCAATTTTTTGTCTATTACATTTTGATGACGATTCCATTGATCTCTACGAAAAACACAAACGAACACCCCTAACAAGTAATCAAATGAAATTTCTTTATCTATTAAATCAAAAAATTTGAGTCTTTTATTTTGTTTCAGAGGTGAATGTCTTTTCATTTTTTTTGGAAGATTTTTAGTATTGAAAGGATAATTAAATTTTTTTAAATAGTTTTTATCTAAATAATAAGAGTTAATCCAAAAAAAATCACATGTTTTATTTTTTTTAATCATATTTTTAAGGGTTTTAATCCCATCACTAACAATTAAGTCATCATCACCCAAAAACCATATAAAATCTCCTTTTGCCATATTAGAAACTTTTAGTAAATTTAAAGCAAAGCCTAAATTTTTTTTATTTCTATTAAATCTTATTTTTAACTTTTTTTTAAATGGCCGAATTAATTTTTGAATATTTTCATCAGAACAATTATCAGATATACAAACTTCAAATTTTTTTTCTGTTTGAAGTGACAATGAATTCAAACAATTTATTAAATTGCTTGGCCTATTGTAAGTTGGTATGCAAATAGAAATTAACACTTATTAAAAATAAATTGGTCTGGCGTATTTTTTAAAATTTTTGCAAATAAAATCAATATCCTTTGATGATAAATTTGCGTGATTTGGTAAGTATATTCCATATTTGTCTATAAATTCTGCATTAGGTAATGAAGGTTTATTTTTTATTTTTTTTGACCAAAATGGTTGCTGACCCATGTTTCCACAAATTAATGGCCTAGATTGAATTTTTTTTGATTTTAGATATTTAAATACTTGTAACCTATTTTTAACAAAAGTAGCAAAGCCGAAACTAGATATTAATTCTAAATTACTATTTTGGTTCCAAAAATCCTTTAAGTTTTTTTTATACCTTTCAAAATTTTTGTGTCTTATTTTTGAAATCTTCTTAATTTTTTTCAACTGTTCTATTCCTAAATTTGCATTAAAATCTGTTGATCTAACATTTAAACCTGAATAATAAAAAGTATATAAAGATTTAAATTCATCAACTTTAAATCTTTTTTCTAATTTTTTTTTAAATGGCTCTTGCACATCACGTGCCCATCCATGAGATCTTATAGCAAGTAAAATATTATAAAAATTTCTATCGCTTGTTGAAACCATGCCTCCTTCAATTGTAGATATGTGGTGACCATAATAAAAAGAATGTGAGCTTGCTATACCAAATGTTCCTAAATTTTTATTTTTAAATCTACTCCCCAAACTTTCACAATTATCCTCTATTAATTTAAAATTATATTTTTTTTGAAGATTAAAAATTTTTTTAAAATTATTACTATGACCAAGTACATTTACAACGACCACAAGTCCTGGATTAAATTTTTTACAAATTGTTTCTAAATTTCGTACTGAAAGTCCAAGATCATTTTTATCACAATCACATAGGATGACTTTGTATCCTAATTGCAGGAAGGGACTAACACTTGTTGCCCAAGAAACTGCTGGTAAAACTACTACTTTATTTTTTAAATAATTACCCTCTAAAAGAGCTTGTGCGATTAATAAGTTTGCTGACGAACCTGAATTAACGAAAACAGAAAATTTTGTATTTAAAAATTTGGAGAATTTTTCTTGAAATTTATGTGTAAATTTTGACTGATTAAGATATTTTCTTTCTTTAAGAAAGTTTATCATTTTCTTATAATCTTTATTGTCTATGGTATTGTCAGCTAGTTTAAATTCTTTCATTTAAATACTCTTGCTTTCATCAAATTTTTTTAAACAGTTTATAATATAGTTTATTTTTTTATTTTCTAAGTTTGGAAAAAAAGGAAGAGAAACTATTTCCTTCCAAATATCCTTGGTGTTTTTCAAACTTTTATTATCAAATTGTTTATAAAGTTTATTCATTGGTAGTGGAACAAAATGAACAGCTGTGCTTATTTTTTTTTCTTTTAAAAAATTTATTAATTCATCCCTAAATTTTGTTTTTATTGAAAAAAGCCAATAAGAACCATTTTTAGTGTCATAAGGAAAAACAGGTTTTATATAATTTAAATTCTTAATTCCTATTAAATATTTTTTAAGTATTAAATTTCTTTTTTGATTAAATAAATTAATTTTACTTAATTGGGCTAAGCCCATTGAAGCTGTTAAATCATTCATATTATACTTAAACCCTAAGTTTTCAATTTCATACTTCCAATGCTTTGAAAAATTTTTTTTTTTTTTAAAAAACATTAAATGTCTCTCCCAAGGATCTTTATTCCAACCATGAAAACTTAATGATTTTAATTTTTCATATTTTTTTTTATCATTCAAACAAATCATACCACCATCACCAGTTGTAATAATTTTTTTTTCTTCAAAACTGAAACATGAAATATCTGACCAAGTGCCGATTTTTTTTCCTTTATAAATTCCACCACAGCTTTCTGCGCTATCTTCTATTAGTAATAATTTTTTCTTTTTCGCCCAAGGTCTTATTTTTTCCATCTGAGATGGATGGCCGCCCATATGAACACAAATCAATGCAACGCAATCTTTAGTATATTTTTTTTTAAGATCATCAAAATCAATAGTTAAATCTTCTTTTCTAATATCAACAAATTTTGGTTTTAGACCACAATATAAAGGAGCAGCTGCTGTTGCGCTGAATGTAATGGTAGGAACTAAGACTTTTTTGTTTTTTGGAAAATTGCAAGATAAAAGAGCTAAATGTAAAGCTGCTGTTCCAGAATTTACCGCAACAGCATATTTTGTCCCGATAAATTTTGAGAATTTCTTTTCAAATTTATGTACTTGAGGTCCATACCCTATCCACGATTTACTAAAAACTTTTTTGATATTATTTAATTCTTCTCTACCAACCCAAGGTTTAAATAATCTTATTTTTTTCATTTATTATATAAAATATTTTTTTTGATAATTGTTAATTTGTTTTAATGATAGTTCTATTAATTTTTTTTTGTCTTTATTTTTATAAAAAGATTTATACCAATCAAAACTAAGAGCCAGGGCCTCTTTAGATTTTAAATGGGTTTTCCATTTTAATAATTTGGCCACTTTAGAACTATCTAAAGATAAATGTTCGGACTCATAATGACTTTTAGGAGTAAAAGCAATTTTAGACTTAGAATTAAGATATTTTTTTCCAAACCTAGCCACATCTATTACTCTCATATTATTCTTAATATTTGGTCCAAAGTTCCATTCTCCAACGAAACTTTTGTTTTTATATAATTTTTGGGCTAATTTAAGATATCCAAATATTGGCTCGATAACATGTTGCCACGGTCTTGAGGCTTTGGGGCTCCTTATAAATATTTTTTTATCAAATATGAATGACTCTGCACAATCCTTAACTATTCTGTCTTTTGTCCAGTCACCTCCGCCAATACAATTACCTGATCGTACTGTCGCTATTTTACAATTGCTATTTCTGTAAAATGATTTGATGAAACTGTGCGTTATGACTTCACAAGAAGCTTTGCTACCACTGTAAATATCATAACCTCCAAGATGATCTCCTTCTTTAAATTTTTTTCTTTTTTCCAAATTTAAATATACTTTATCAGTAGTGACTATAAGAACCGCTTTAACACTTTTGCAACCTCTAATAGCTTCTAAAACATTTGCTGTTCCTATGATGTTAGTTTTAGTTGTCCCTATTGGATCTTTATAGCTTTCCAACACACTAGACTGAGCAGCCATGTGAAATATAATTTCAGGTTTAATTTTATTTATTGATTTGGTTAGTTTTTTTAAATTTAATATATCATTACGTATATCTTTTTTTAAAAAACTGGAAAGTTTAAGTCCATCAAAAAAATTAGGTCTTGAAATTGGATTTAAAGCATATCCATATATTCTTGCTCCAAACTTACTTAATATCAAAGTCATCCAGCTTCCCT
>CACDES010000029.1 GCA_902551865.1 uncultured Pelagibacteraceae bacterium | reverse complement strand
AGGAGCAATTATTATGGGCAAAACAGTAACTTGTGAACTTGCTTACATTCACCCAAGTAAAACTAAAAATCCTCATGATTATTCAAGAACTCCAGGTGGTTCGTCCAGTGGATCTGCAGCTGTAATAGCCTCTCATATGGCTCATTTATCAATTGGCTCTCAAACAGGCGGATCTATAATTAGACCTGCTTCTTATTGTGGCATTGTTGGTTACAAACCTTCTTATGGATTAATTTCAAGAAATGGAGTTTTAAAAACTTCAGATAAACTTGATACCATGGGAGTATTCGGTAAAACTGTTAAAGATGTAGCATTACTTGCAAAAGCATTAATAAAAAAAGATTTGTATGATCCTGCTACAGTGCATTTTGCAGCTGATGATATGATAAAAGCTTGCGAAGAGGGGCCAATCTTTGAACCAAAATTTATTTTCTATAAAACTAATAATTGGAAGAATATAGAAAAGGAGTCGCAAAAAGCATTTGAATTTTTAATAAAAAGTTTTAAAAAAAATATAGAAGTTTTTGATACACCATCATATTTTAATGAAATACCTAAATATCATCAAATCATACACGAAACTGATTTAGCTAATAATTTTCAAGTTTATTATAAAAAAGATAAGACAAAACTTTCTAAAGAAATGAGAGATGCAATTGAAAGAGGGATGAAGTATTCTGCTAAAGAATACACCGACGCTATTGATTTTATGAAACAAAGTTATGAATCTTATAAAGAAGTTTTTGAAGATTATCATGGCATAATCACTCCATCTTCGAGTGGAGTAGCCGACAAGGGTCTAAAGTCAACTGGTAGTGCAGATTTTCAAAAAACATGGACTTATCTAGGGTTGCCAACTATTTCCCTTCCTTTACTAACTGGAGAAAATAACTTACCATTAGGAGTTCAATTAGTTGGAAATAAACTTGATGATTTAAGATTTTTAGGAACAGCTAATTGGTTAGAAAAAAATTGTAAAGATGAATAAAATAACTTCAATAATAGGTTGTGCATTTGCTATAGCTTTTTTAATCGGCTTGGCTACAACTTTAACAAGATCAATGATGATAGGTTTTTTAGACGTTTTGCCAGTTTACATTCTGATGGGCTTAGTAATAGTCATGATGTTATATGAAGCCTTTGGTGACAAAAAAAAATAATTTCTACCCTTATTTACTTTTATTTATTCAGCCAATTTTTATGGCTTCTAATATTATTGTTGCAAGAGGCGGAGTAGAATATGTTCCCCCAATTTCACTTGCATTTTGGAGGTGGCTTGCAGTTTTTTTAATATTGATGCCATTCTTTTTTGAAGAAATTGTAAAAAAGAAAAAACAATTTAAATCCGAATCTATAAAACTCTTTTTTTTAGGTTTAACAGGTTGTGGAATTTGTGGTGCATTTCCTTTCATCGCAGGGATGTCAACTACAATGGCTAATATGGGAATTATCTATACTTCTTCACCAATATTTATTATTGTTTTATCAGTTCTTTTTTTTAAAGATAAAATAAATTTTTCAAGAATAATTGGTTTAATCTTATGCTTAGGAGGAGTATTAATTATCATTTGTAAAGGTGATTTATCTTATTTAATGAAATTTAAATTTACTTCAGGAGATTTGTGGATGTTAGGAGCAGCTATTGGGTGGGCAATTTATTCAATTTTTTTAATTAATTGGAAAAGTAATTTTAGTCTTATGGCTAGGTTCACCCTAATAGCTTTTTTTGGGGCTATATCATTATTTCCTTTTTATATAATCGAAGAAGCCTTTTTCTTTAACACAGTATTCAACAAAAATTTTTTATTTTGGGTTTTATTTGCAGCCATATCCCCAGGAATAATTGCATTTACTTTATATACTAAGGTTCAAAAATATGTTGGAGCTTCATTAGCAGGTTTTACTCTATACATATTTTCAATATATTCTGCTATTTATGGAATAGTATTATTTGATGAAAGTCTTTTAACTTTTCATTATTATGGAGCAACTTTAGTTTTTATTGGAGTTTATTTAGCAAGAAAGATTGTTAGATGAAATATTTATATTTAATTTTTTCTTCAATAATAATAGCTTACTTAGTATTATTGGTTTTTATTTATTTTTATCAAAGAAATTTACTTTATCATCCCACAGAGAACAATTATCAAAATGATAAAATACAATTTAGTTATGATGAGATTTTTATTAAAGTTGATGACACAGTTAAACTTAAATCTTGGATAATAAATAAGAATTTGAAAAAATTTAAAACACTTGTTTTTTTTCATGGAAATGCGGGAGAATTATCCAACAGAATATATAAACTTAATGAGCTAAACAAATTAGACATTAATATTTTATTAATTTCTTGGAGAGGTTTTAGTGGTAATAAAGGATTTCCCACAGAGGATAATCTATATAAAGATGCTGAAGCAGCAATACAATGGCTCAATAGTAAAGAAGTAGAAAATAATAAAATTATTTTATATGGGGAGTCCTTAGGAACTGGAGTGGCTGTGGAAATAGGAAAAAAAAATAATTTTAATAGTATAATTTTAGAATCACCTTTTACATCAATGGAGAATGCAGCAAAAATTTATTACTCTTATTTACCAGTTAAATTACTTTTAAAAGATAAATATGACTCAATAAAAAAAATTGAAACAATCAAAATTCCAATTTTAATTATGCACGGCAAGAAAGATGATATAGTTCCTTTTTCAATGGGGAAAGCCTTATTTGAAAAAGCCAATAATCCAAAACATTCTTATTTTACTTCTGATGATGATCATATGATGGAGTTTAATGATCAAATGTTAAAAAATATAAAAAATTTTATTGAAAAATATTAAGACTCTAATCCTAGTAATGCTTTCACATAAAACTCTGCTTTAAATGGATGTAAATCTGTATCTTTTTCTCCCATCCCGACTGCTACGATAGGTAAATCATATTTTTTACAAATAGCTAATATAATTCCACCTTTAGCAGTACTATCAAGCTTTGTTATAACTAATCCAGTAATGTTATGAATTTTACTAAATTCTTTAACTTGATTTAAAGCATTTTGCCCAGTTGTAGCATCTAAAACTAGAATAACTTCATTAGGAAATTTATTATCAATTTTTTTAAGAACATTAATTATTTTTTTGTACTCTTCCATTAAATTTTTTTTATTTTGTAATCTTCCAGCTGTATCTATTAAAGCTATGTCTATTTGATTTTTTTTTGCAAATTCTGCAGTTTTGAAAGCTACGGATGCAGGATCACTGTTAATTTCAGATTTAATTATGTCAACTTTTACTTTAGCAGCCCAAACTTGTAATTGATCTATAGCAGCTGCTCTGAAAGTATCGGCAGCTCCAAAGACAACAGATCTACTATTATCTTTAAAATACTTTCCTAGTTTTCCAATCGTAGTTGTTTTACCTACACCATTCACTCCAGATACAACAATTACAGCTGAGTTGGCGTTACCCATAAGACTTAAATCTTTTTCATATTTGAGCAAATCAATAGCCATCTTATCTGCCATAAGTTTTAATATTTCTTTGGGATTATCTAATTTTTTATCTATTTTGAAGTTTTCAAAATCTTTTCTTAAATCTTTTGCTACATCTACTCCTGCATCTGCACTTATAAGTAAATCTTCAAAATCAGCTAAGACATCATCATCTAATTTTTTTTTAGAAAATATATTTTTAAATCCATCAGACAAACCTAAGGAACTTTTTCCTAGACCTATTTTAAATTTTTCGAATAAACTCATTTTAGATTTCAATTTTGATATCTTCTATATCTGAAACTGGACCGATCATTTTTATATTCAACAAGTCTTCAGTATTAACTAATAGTTTGCCTAATTTGAATTCTATACTTACTTTCGAATTTGATAAATCTTGCTTATGTGCAGCTACAGCCGTTGCACAAGCTGCAGTACCACAAGCTTTAGTCAAACCCGCTCCTCTTTCCCAGACTTTTACTTTTATTAGATCTCTATTGATTATTTTTGCTAAAGTCACATTACATCTATCTGGAAATAATTCATGATTTTCAATCTCTGGACCAATTTTACTTAAATTTATATTTTCTATATTTTCTACAAAAAATATTACATGAGGGTTACCAACATTAACAGCCATGCCTCCAAATTGTTCTTTACCATCATTATCAATTAATCTTATATTTAAATTTTTAGTATTAACTTCTTTTTTCAAGGGTATTTTATCCCAATCAAAAAACGCTCTTCCAATATTTGTCTCAACGATTTTATCTTTAAAAATTTTTGATATTTGAACTCTAGAAGCCCCTAAAAGTATTTCATCTTTAAGCTCTATTTGAGGATCTTTTTTTGACAAAAGATATGCAACACATCTTGTTCCATTACCACAGGCCCCAGCTTTACTACCATCAGAATTATAAAATTCTAGTTCTGCATCTGTTAATTTGCTTTTTTTAATATATATAAGCTGATCACAACCAAAAAATTTTCGGTCACAAATTTTCATTATCTGTTTCTTTGTTAGATCGTGGATTTTTAATCTTTGATCAATGATAATAAAATCATTTCCTAAACCGTCCATTTTGAAAGCATTAATTACTGTCATAATAAAAGATTAGTATAATTATTCGTTGACTTTTAAAACCCCAAATTGTACTTTGCCTTCACTTTCCGCAAAATTACAAGTTTTTGCGGTGCTCTTAATTTGAGAGCGTCGACACTAGTCAGCGAAGGTTCGCCCACTAGTGCGATTGTTGTTGCGTGTAATGAAATGTTTGAAAACTTAACAAATAAATTAGAAAATATTTTTTCTAAACTAAAAAGTGCTCCTTCGTTAACCGAAGATCAAGTAGATTCTGGTTTAAAGGAAATTAGGCAGGCTTTACTTGAAGCAGATGTTGCTCTTCCAGTCGCTAAGGAATTTATAGCTAATATTAAACCAAAAGCCATTGGGCAAGAAATAATAAGGTCGACTTCTCCAGGTCAAATGATTGTTAAAATTGTTTATGATGAATTAGTAAATATTTTAGGAAAAAAGAATGAGGAAATAAACCTTAAAGCCGTACCGCCAATTACAATTCTTTTAGTAGGATTACAAGGATCAGGAAAAACTACTACAGCAGCAAAACTTGCAAAATTTATTGAGAAAAACTTTAAAAAAAAAGTAATGTTGGTTAGTTTAGACGTTTATAGACCTGCTGCTCAAGAGCAATTAAAAATGCTTGCAGAAAAAAATAGTATAGAGAATTTACCTATAGTAGAAAAGCAACAACCAATCGATATCGCCAAGAGAGGGATGAATGCAGCAAACTTAAATGGATCAGATGTTATAATTTTTGATACTGCTGGACGAACTCAAATCGATCTTCCAATGATGTCTGAAATTAAACAAGTGAAGGAAATAATTAACCCAGTTGAAACTATTTTAGTCGCTGATTCACTCACAGGTCAAATAGCTACAAATGTTGCAAAAGAATTTGACACTGCTGTTAATCTTTCGAGCATTATACTTACAAGGGTAGATGGAGATGGACGAGGTGGAGCCGCACTTAGCATGAAGCACGTAACTGGAAAACCAATTAAATATATTGGAATTGGAGAAAAAATAGATGAATTTGAAATATTTTATCCAGACCGAATTGCTAATAGAATTTTAGGCATGGGCGATGTCGTCTCACTTGTAGAAAAAGCCTCTCAAGATTTGGATGAAGAAAAAATTAAGAAAACAGAAGATGAAATTAAAAAAGGTATTTTTACAATGGACTCTTATCTATCTCAATTAAGACAGATGAAAAAAATGGGAGGAATGGAAGGAGTTATGTCTCTACTACCAGGAGCAAGTAAAATAAAGACGCAAATGGATAAAGCATCGATTGATGAGAAAATGTTAATTGAAAATGAAGCTGTAATTTTATCTATGACAAAAAAAGAAAAAGAAAATCCAAAAATAATAAGCGGCTCAAGAAGAAAAAGAATCTCAAAAGGCTCAGGAGTTGATGTTACAAAGATAAACAAATTACTTAAACAGTTCAAAATGATGTCAGACATGATGAAGAAAATGTCCCAAGGCAAAAGAATTCCATCAGGTGCAATTCCAGATGAAATAATTAATCAACTAAAATGAAAGGTGTAAAATGTTAAGAATACGATTATCAATGGGTGGCGTGAGGAAGAGACCTGTATATAAAATAGTAGTAGCAGACGGAAGATATCCTAGAGATGGTAAATTTATTGAAAAACTAGGATCTTACAATCCTCTTTTACCAAAAGAAAAAAAAGAAAGAATAAAAATTGAATTTGAAAGAGTTAAATATTGGATGAGTAAAGGAGCTCAGCCTACTTTAAGGGTTTCTAGAATTTTAGGAGAAATGCAATTGATGCCAATGCCCAAACCAGGAAATAATCCTCTTAAGGCTATTCCTAAAAAAGATAGAAAGAAAGAAGACA
>CACDES010000028.1 GCA_902551865.1 uncultured Pelagibacteraceae bacterium | reverse complement strand
CTCACCAATAAATCATTTAAACTTTTATTGGAGGATATTTTATAATTATTTCATTTATCCAGTTTTTTAAATTTTCAATTCTTTTTTTACTAGACGGATGTGTACTTAAAAAAACTGGTGGTTCTTTACCTTTATTTTTTTCTGCCATTCTTTCCCAAAGTTTTACTGACTCTCTGATGTCATAACCTGCTAATGAAGAAAATATTAATCCTAAATAATCTGCTTCAGTCTCTTGCTTTCTTCCAAAAGGATTAAATATTCCTATACGAAATATATCCATACCAGTATTTTGACCTATTGTATTTCGCGTTCTATTAATTGCTCCACCCAAAAAAATATCTGCAACTGTTGTACCTAAATTTATCGTCATAGCTTGACTCGCTCTTTCAACAGAGTGTTTGGCAACAGCATGAGCAATTTCATGACCCATAACTATTGATAAAGCATCAGTATTTTTTGTTATCTTTAATAAACCTGTGTAAACAGCAATTTTACCACCTGGCATACACCAAGCATTAACAACTTTATCGTTGTCCACTAAAATATAGTCCCACCCAAAATTTTTTGTTGGATCTTCTTCATTTTTATTTTTAAAAAAAGTACTAACGGCTACTTCTATTTTTTTACCTATCTGAACTACTTCTTTCAGTTGAGATCCTTTATTTATAATTTTTGCTTTTTTTCTAAAATCCTCATATGCAGCTGCAGCCTGTTGATTGATTTTTGACTCAGGAATAAGTGACAATTGCTTTCTTTCAGTAATTGGTACTGTTGAGCATGATGGAAGTATTAATGAGCAACAACTACATCCAAATAAGCCAAGAAATTTTCTTCTATTTATGTTATACATATTTAGATTCATGATTTTAAATAATAAATTATTAATTGCAATTTTTATCTTAATGATAGTATTTATCGTTTTTTCAAGCTACTTACTTAAATAATGCCTAATAATACTATTAAAAAATCTATTTTTACTAAGCTGAGAAATAATTTTATTGCTGGGGTAGTTGTTTTAATACCTATTGGAATAACTCTATACCTGACTTTGTTTATAATTAAATTATCAACAAATTTAATTCCAAAAGAAATTAATCCTAATAATTATTTGCCATTTGATATACCAGGTCTAGAAATATTTATAGCTTTACTCATAATCACTTTTGTTGGTTGGATATCATTATCTTTCATAGGAAAAAAATTTTTTGATTTATTTAATAATATTTTGAAAAAAATCCCTATATTAAGAACAATTTATTCTGCAATCGGCCAGATGACTGAAAGTTTTACAAATAATCAAAAAAACAAGAGTAGCGTAGTTCTATTAGAATATCCAAGAAAAGGTATATGGGCGGTGGGATTTGCCACAAAAGAAAATAAAGGTATTATATCATCAAAAGTTAATGAAGAACTAATAAATGTTTTTCTTCCTACCACACCAAATCCTACTAGTGGTTTTTTGTTAATGGTTCCAAAAAAAGAGTTAATTTATTTGGATGTTTCATTTGAACAAGCTTCAAAATTTATTGTTTCAGCAGGAACTTCAGATATTAATTAATCAATATTTTGGTTAATTATTTCAGCTTTATCGAATAGTTTTAATAAAAAAGCATATTTATTTTCATTTACATCAATATTTTCTTTTTTAATGTACTCTTCTGCTAGCAGGAATAGATCTTCATGAACAACTGGATCTGCAAACTTAAAATTTTTGATACCACTTTGTTGATAACCAATAATATCACCAAAACCTCTCAATCGCATATCTTCTTCTGCTATATAGAATCCATCATCTGATTTTTTTAAAGTTTTAATTCTTTTAATTGCATTTTTACTTAATCCTTCTTTATATAATAAAATACATATACCTTGTTTTTCCCCTCGACCAACTCTTCCTCTAAGCTGATGTAGTTGTGCTAGCCCAAATTTATTAGCATTTTCAATAATAATAAGATTTGCATTAGGAAAATCTATACCAACTTCTATTACAGTTGTTGAAACTAAAATAAAGATCTCTTTTTTTAAAAATTTATTTAGAACTTTTTCTTTTTCAATTTTATTCAAAGATCCATGGATTAAACCAACTTTATTTGGAAATTTTCTATTGATGATATCAAATTTTTTTTTAGCTGAAGAATAATCTAAAAAAGAGGATTCTTTTATTAGAGGACAAACCCAAAAAACCTGATTATTTAAAATTAATTGTTTGTTAATAAATGACCAAAGTTCATTAATTTTTTTTTCAGGTTTACTTAAAGTGACTATTTTTTTTCTTTTAGATGGTTTTTCCATTATTTTAGATATGTCCATATCTCCATATAATGACATCATCATAGTTCTAGGAATAGGAGTTGCCGACATTAAAAGAACATCACAGTTATTACCTCCTTTATTTGCAAGTTCAGATCTTTGTTTAACTCCAAATTTATGTTGTTCGTCAACTACAGCTAAACCTAAATTTTTAAATTCAATTTTTTTTTGAAACAATGCATGAGTTCCGATAATTATATCAAGAGTTCCTTTTTTTAAACTATTAATGATATTTTTTTTTCTTTTAGTATCTGTTTTACCTGTTAAAAATTCTATTTTAATTTTGGTGTTCATGAATATCTTTTTAGCTAGATCAAAATGTTGTTTTGCTAAAATTTCAGTAGGAGCCATTAAAGCACATTGATATTTGCTTTCTATAACATTTGCAATTGCAAGGAACGAGACAATTGTTTTTCCAGAACCAACATCACCTTGAATAACTCTAAACATTCTGGTGTCTGATTTTAGATCTATATTAATTTCATTTAAAACACTTTTCTGACCTTTTGTTAGTTCGAAAGGTAAATTTTCTATTATTTCATTTGATGTAATCGATTTGAAAGATTTATTTATTTTTCTTTTTTTTATTTTTTTTCGATTTTCAGATAAAACTAGAAAATTTGCACAAATTTCATCGAATACTAATCTTTTATATGATTTTGACAAATTATCTTGACTGTCTTTAGTTTTATGTAAAGTAATAATATTTTTTCTCCAACTTAAAAAATTATTTTTTTTAAGAAAATCTTTTTCATACCAATCTTGAACTTCAGGTAAGTCATTAATAACTTGTTCTGAAATAAGTCGATATTTCTTTTCATTAATTCCCTTTGTTAGAGAGTATTTTGGTATAATTTGTTTAACGTATTTTTCTTTATCTAGAGTTGTTACATAATCAGGGTTTGTTATTTGATATTTTTTATTAAAATATGTAATTTTACCACTTATTATAACCCATCTATCAATTGGAAAAATTTTTCTTAAATAACCTTCTCTACTATTAAAATAAGTAATTTCTATTTTGCCAGTTTTATCTTCACATATAATCTTATTTGGTAAATTCCTTATTCTTGGAAAGTTTAATTTTTTAACTAATACTCGTATTGTTTGAATTTTTCCTACTTCTAATTTGTTAAGATTTACTACTTTAGACCTATCTGTTTCTGAGTAGGGTAGATTTAATAAAATATCTTTTACTTTTTCTATTTTTCTATTTTTTAAATATTTTGATAGCTGTTTTCCTACACCTTTTAATTTGCTCACATCACTAAAAATAATATCTTTTTTTAATAAATTCATTAATTCATGTATAATATATTCTTGTTATGAATGAATTAGAAATTTTTAAGAAAAGATTAATATACAGATCAACTTATAGAGGAACCAAGGAAATGGATACTTTATTAAGTAAATTTGTAAAAAAACATATTGATGAATTTGATAAAACACAACTTGATGAATTAGATAAATTTTTAGATTTTGAAGATAATATTATCTTAGATTTTTACTATCATGGAATTATAAAAAAAAATATAAACAAGAATAAAATTTCAGAATTGTTTAAAAATTATTCTGCCTAATGGCGGAGAGGGTGGGATTCGAACCCACGAACGAGTTACCCCGTTGCTAGTTTTCAAGACTAGTGCTTTCAACCGCTCAGCCACCTCTCCTTGAATTAAATTGACTATCTTTATTACTATCAAAGTACTTAAATAACAATATTCATATGGATTATTTCAAATACTAGTTAATAATCCTCATTTATGATATTCAAAAAAATGCTTAAAAACTTAATAACTATTAATTCTTTAATATTTTTAATAGGTTTCTCATTTTCCTCATCATTTGCGAGCAGTATTGAGTTTAATCAATGGATTGATGATTTTAAAAAGAAAGCAATTAGTTCTGGTATTTCCAAGAACGTCGTTGAGGATGTTATGTCTGGAGCAAAATTTCTCCCTAAAGTAATTGAGTATGATAGATATCAACCTGAATTTTATGAGGATACTTTTACTTATATAAAAAAAAGAACAAATTTCAAAAAAGTTAAAAAAGGTTTAACTTTATATAAAAAAGAAAAATCTATAATAGATAAGATAGATAGTAAGTTCCAGATCGAAAAAGAATTATTGTTAGCTCTCATGGGTATAGAGACAAACTTTGGTAATTATTTAGGTAAAATGGATATTATTTCTTCTTTAGCTACTTTAAGCTTTGATAAAAGACGAAGTGAATTTTTC
Organism: uncultured Pelagibacteraceae bacterium; assembly: GCA_902551865.1. Taxonomy (GTDB): domain Bacteria; phylum Pseudomonadota; class Alphaproteobacteria; order Pelagibacterales; family Pelagibacteraceae; genus Pelagilacustribacter. Next base: position 3,194 of record CACDES010000028.1, on the reverse strand, counting down.
ACAAGTGAATTGTTAATTTTATTAAAACTTATAGACAAAGATATCATTAAAAAAGAAATATTGTATGGATCATGGGCTGGTGCCTTTGGAAATTTTCAATTTATGCCAAGAACAATTAAAAACTATGCAATTGATTATAATAATAATAATACTATAGAGTTAAAAAATATAGAAGATTCTTTTGCCTCAGCTGCAAACTATTTAAATAAGATAGGATGGAAAAAGAACACACCTTGTTTTACGAAAATTATTTTGAAAAATGATATTCCTAAAAAATTTTTAAATTCTTCTGCTAAAAAGATTAAAAATAAAAAAAAAGTAAAATTTTTTAAAAAATACATTAAAAATGCTGAAAAATTGAATATTGATGATAACTTATTATCTGCAATTATTACACCAGATAAAGATATAATACCCGGATCCAAAACCTACAAGCCAGCTTTTTTAGTTTATAGCAACTATGAGAAAGTTCTAAAATGGAACAGATCTTTAAGATTCGCACTTGCCGTATGTACTTTAAAGGATAAATTTAAAAATGAAATATAAATTAATTATAATAATTTTATTATTTACTTCATGTTCTGGAAATTATAATACTTTTAGGATAGATAATTCTTATAATTCAAAAGGTTTTGCTTACATTTATAATGAAAAAGATTTTTTAAATAAGATAATTAAAAAAAAATTAGATAATAATTCTCTTCAAATTGCACACAATAAACTTAGACCTGGATCTTTAATTAGAATAACCAATATTAAAACTAATGACACTATTATACTAAAAAATAGTAAAAGATTTCAATATCCTGATTTTTATAAGATAATAATAACGAAACTTGTAGCGGATGAAATTAATCTTAATTTAAAATTACCACTTGTAGAAATTATTGAAGTTAAAAAAAATAAATCTTTTGTAGCTAAAAAAACTAAAATTTATAAAGAAGAAGAAAATATACATAGCAAAGCACCTGTAGAGAGTGTTACAATTAATAACATTTCAAAGAAAAAGAAGGCCAAAAATATAGCTATTAAAGATAAACTCTATATTATTATAGCAGAATTTTATTCTAAGGATTCTGCTAGGCTTTTAAAAAAAAGAATCACTAAAGAATTGAAAAATTTTGATAGTAAAAAATTGTATATAAATTCAAGAAAATCAAATAAAATAACTCTTTTATCAGGACCTTATAACTCTATTAATTTAATGAAAAATGATTACATTCAACTTAAAAATTTTGGTTTTGAAGAATTGGATATTAGTATTAATGAATAAATTTATAATAACTATACTGTTTATTTTTTTTAATTTTTCTTCATTCTCTTGGGCAGAGTCCATGGTAAATGTAAGAACTGCAATTGTAATTGATTATCATTCAGATAAAGTTTTGTATGAGTATGAGCCAGATATTCAAATATATCCTGCTTCAATGACTAAGATAATGACTACTATAATTGCTTTTGATTTAATTAAAAAAAATAAACTTTCTTTAGATGATAAATTTATTGTTTCCGAGAATGCTTGGAGATTATCTGAAAGTGGCTACTCCTCAATGTTTATAATGGTAAATGACGAAGTATCAGTAGAAGATTTATTAAAAGGAATAATAGTTGCATCAGGAAATGATGCTTGCGTTACCCTAGCAGAGGGTATTGCTGGCTCAGAAGAAATATTTGCAGAAATGATGAATGAAAAAGCCTCTGAAATAGGCATGACTGCCACTAATTTTTCAAATTCATCAGGTATTAATGATCCAGATAATTATTCTACAGTAAGAGACATTGCTTTAATGTCAAAATATTTAATTGCAAATTATCCTAAATTTTATGAATGGTATGCTGAAAAAAACTTTACCTGGGATAGAACTGGTGGTGATCCAATTAAACAAGGAAATAGAAACCCTTTGCTTTATAAAAAAGTTGGAGTTGATGGAATTAAAACTGGTTACCTAGCTGTTGAACAATATTCTTTAGCTAGCTCAATGCAAAGAGAAAATAGAAGAGTAATTGCAGTTGGATCTGGATTTCCTACGAAAAATTTAAGAAGCTCTCAATCATTAAAATTATTAAATTGGGCATTTAGAAATACAAATACATATGAAATTTCTAAAAGTGGAGAGACTATATTTGAACTAGATACATGGTTAGGTAAGAAAAATAAAATAAATGCTATTACTAAAGAAGACTATTATTTAACCCTGAATAAAAAAGATATTCGACATTTAAAAGTTTATTTAGAATATAATGGTCCTATTAAAGCTCCGATTAAAAAAGATGAAAAAATTGCTAGTTTAGTAATTTTAAACAAAGATGAGATTATTCAAACTTTACCTTTATATGCCTCTGAAAAAATCTCAAAAGTTAATTTCTTTAAAAGTTTAATAACATCTATAAACTATTTGATTTGGGGAGATGTATAAAAAAAAGCCTTTTTTAATAATCTTTGAAGGCGTAGAAGGTTGTGGTAAATCATATCAGTCTCAAAAACTAAAAAAAAACTTAATAAAAAAAGGAATAGATTTAACTCTAACTAGGGAGCCAGGTGGAACTAGAAGTGCTGAGTCTATAAGAAGATTAATTCTTAAAGATTATTTCAATAAAGGAAAAAAAGATAAATTTGATAAATATACAGATACACTATTATATTTAGCTGCAAGAAATGAGCATGTAAAAAATAAAATTAAACCTGCTCTAAAAAAAAAAAGAGTAGTTATTTGTGATAGGTTTGTAGACTCAACACTAGCCTATCAAGTTTATGGAAAAAAAATTAATAGACGTTTTATTGACCATATACATAAATTTATTTTACAAGGTATAAAGCCAAATATAACTTTTGTTTTAAAAGTTTCTCCTTCAGCTTCAAAATTGAGGTTAAAAAAAAGAAGAACAAATAATAGATATGATAATTTTCCTCAATCTTTCTATACAAAAGCGCAAAAAGCATTTTTGAATATTGCAAAAAATAAAAAAAATTATTTTGTTTTAGACTCTTCATTAAATAATTCAAATTTAGAAAAAAAAATATTTGAAATAGTTTGCAAATACCTTAAAATTAAATGATCATAAATGAAAATAACGATCCCAAAAATTCTTTAGTTCTGTTTGGATTAGGAGATAAATTAGATTTTCTCATAAAATTATATAATTCAAATAAACTACCTAAAGTTTTAATGATTACAGGGAAAAAAGGTGTTGGA
>CACDES010000027.1 GCA_902551865.1 uncultured Pelagibacteraceae bacterium | reverse complement strand
ATTTTGCGTCTACCTTAGTGAATGTTTAGGTAAAGATTTTGCTTTCAAGCTTGCTGTTTAATATAATTTACAATAATAAACATCATGAATAAAAAATTGATCTCTTTGATCTGTGCAATTTCTTGCTCATTTTTATGGGGTTCAGCATTCATTGCTCAAGATATGGGGATGGATTACATCGGTCCCTTCTCTTTTACTGCTGGAAGAATGTTTTTAGGCTTTATTGCACTAATCCCTTTTTTTTTCATTTTTGAATTAAAAAGAATTAAAGAAAAAAAATTTTCTTATAATATTATTTTAATTTATCTGGTTCTTCTTGGATTTTTTCTTAGTGGAGGATTTGCATTACAACAATACTCATTGCTTTATACGGATGTTGCAAATTCAGCAATATTTACAATATTTTATGTGCTAATTGTTCCTGCTATATCTTATTTTTTATTTTCTAAAAAAATTCATTGGTCTGTTTGGCCTTCGGTCTTCGTTTGTATAATTGGAGGGTTTTTGCTTACTGAAGTAAATAATGTGACAGTAAGATTAGGAGATTCATTAGTCTTACTAGGAGCTTTTTTTTGGGCTTTTCATATTGTTTATTTATCAAAATTTTTAAAATTATTTAATTATCCTATCGCTATAACTATGGGAACTTGTCTGATTGGGTCTATAATTGCATTTATTCCTTCTCTTGCAATTGAAAATATCACGTTAGGAAATTTATTAATGGAAAAAAATGAACTTCTTTATGCTGGCGTTTTATCAAGTGGAATTGGATTTTTATTGCAAGCTTATAGTCAACAGTATTTATCTCCTGCGCCAGTAGCAATTATTTTTTCATTAGAGGGTGTTTTTGCTGCGATATTTGGATGGATGCTTTTGAGTCAATTCTTAAGTGATCTAAAAATATTTGGAATAGTATTAATTTTGGCTGCAGTAATTTTCTCTCAACTAGCTCCAATTTATGGTAAAAAATATTATGGACGAAACTAAAAAAGGTTTTATGCAAAATATTGGAGATTTGTCTTTTAGAAAGATAAATGAGACAAATTTTGAATATAGTATTAAAATTTCAGAGAAATTTTTAAACACTGGTGGAATAGCTCATGGAGGTTTCATTGCAACTATTGCTGATACAGGTATGGGTAATGCTGCGCATATTGCTGCTGGTAACAAAAGATGTGTTACGATAAATTTAGATATAAAATTCATTTCAGCTGGAAAATTAAATGATAAATTGATTGGAAAAGTAAAAATTTTAAAAAAAACTAAAACATTAGTATTTATTTCAAGTGAAATATTTGCATCAGAAAAAATTGTAGCAACTACATCTGGAACTTGGAAAATTCTTTAAACTTTTTTTCTAATCTTTTTAATTCCGCAATCTTTACATTTTATCGTCTCGGTTGAACCACCTGGTCCAAAACTATAGTTAATATCTATCTTTTCATACCTATGAATTCCAACTTTACAAAATAATAAATACAACCACTTAATCATAATTTTAACAAAAAGATTATTAATTATCCCTGTGGGGGTAATTAAATGTCAGGTTGGGAAATTTTAATTGTTTTAGCTATAGTTTACGCAATAGTTAATTAAATTAAATTAAAAAAAAGAAAAATCAAAATTTTAATTTGGATTCATCTTTCCAGATTTGAGGTTCGTATATCCAAAAATTAACAAAAAAACTAATGCAAAAGGATAAACTATAGCTTTATTCGGTCTTTCTGGGTTTTCAATTTTAAAATTACTTATGATGTCGCCCATTTGAATACCAGATTTTTTCGCCTCTCCTTTCCAATTTAACTTGTCAACAGTTAGTTGATCATTCTGATCTACTAATGTCACTCCGTATTCTTTAAGGTTATATTCTTTTTCAAATTTTCCCTTATCAATTACAAATAGTTTATATCTTTCCCCGTATTCAGTAACTCGAGTGACTTTTATGTGAACTTCTTTTGAAGGATCAAAAGATAAATTTTGAATATTATCTGCTGAAAGTTTTTGTTCATTAAATTTTGGATAGAATTTACCTAAAACATAATCTGGAGCTAGAAAGGATAAAGATATAATTAAAAAAGCTATAATCTCATACCATCTTAATTTATTTATAAACCATTGTTGTGTAGCTGCTGTGAATACTAAAATTCCAACTAATGAGGTCACTATCACTAATAAAGCTTGCAAGATACTATCTACACCAATTAATAAAAGTTCATGGTTAAATAAAAATACTATTGGCAAAATTCCTGTCCTTAAACTATACCAAATAGCTTGAAGCCCTGTTCTTAAAGGATCTCCACCAGAAATTGCTGCTGCTGCATAAGATGCTAGACCAACAGGTGGGGTAACATCAGCCATCAAACCAAAGTAAAATACAAATAAGTGCACTGCTATCAATGGAAAAATAAAGCCTGAAGCATTTCCAACATCAACTAAAACTGTAGCCATTAGTGATGCCACTACAACATAATTTGCGGTTGTAGGAAGGCCCATACCAAGTAGTAAACAAAGTATTATAGTTAATAAAATTAATATAATCACATTGTCTCTAGCTATTGTCTCTATAACAATTATTAAATTAGTGCTGAGTCCAGTAGAGCCAACAGCTCCTACTATTATTCCCGCTGTGGCAATAGCGATCCCAACTCCAACCATATTAATTGCACCCTTTTGTAATCCAACAATAGTTTGGTTCCACCACTCTATTAAACCAATTTTAAAATCTGATTTTTTTACGATACGATTTATCAAATTAACTAAAATTAAGGAAATCGTTGCATAAAAAATTGAAAAACCTGCTGTGTATCTCATGTAAACAAGAAGAAAAATTAAAACAAAAATTGGTATTAAAAAATGTAATCCAGATAAAAAGGTTCTCTTTAGATGAGGTACATCGGCATCATCCATTCCTTTAAGACCTAGTTTAAGTGCTTCTAAATGCGATATATAAAACAAAGCAATATAAGAAATGATAGCGGGTAAAAAAGCATGTTTAACAACTTCAAAATAAGTAACGCCTATAAAACTTGCCATAACAAAAGCTGCAGCGCCCATTACTGGAGGCATTATTTGGCCGTTCACTGATGATGAAACTTCGATTGCTCCAGCTTTTTCTTGTGAGAAACCTGTTTTTTTCATTATAGGAATTGTAAAAGTTCCTGTTGTCACAGTGTTTGCAATTGATGAACCTGAAATCATACCTGTCATTCCAGATCCTAAAATAGCTGCCTTGGCAGGTCCTCCTCGCATTTTTCCCACCATAGCAAATGCTAAATCTAAAAAATATTTTCCACCGCCTGCAGTTTCTAGTAGAGCACCAAACAATACAAATAAAAAAATAAAATCAACTGAAACGCCTATAGGTATTCCAAATATTGCTTCTTGATCAAACCATTGAAACCCTACTAATCTTTTTACTGAAAGACCTCCGTGAGAAATTATATCAGGTGCGTATTTTCCGAAATAAGAGAATAAAAGAAAACAAATAGCGATTATAACCAAAGGTAAACCTATTGCACGCCTGGTAGCTTCTAATAAAATTAAAATTCCTATAGACCCTATTATGAGCTCAACAGGAACTTTGAATCCAAATATTTCTTTTACTAAAAGTATTCCGCCCCTATTAACAAGATCATCATAAAAAAAATAAATATACAAACAACAAAATGCTGCAACAATACTAATTAGAACATCAAAAACTGAAATTTTTTTTCCTCTAATTATTGGAAAAATCAAAAAAGTTAAAGTTAGAGCAAAACCTAGATGAATAGCTCTAGCAGGTAAACCTTTGAACATTCCAATATTAAACCAAAATGGGAATGGTGATGCATACCAAAGTTGAAATATTGTCCAAAGAATAGCAATACCAAAAACTATTTTTAAATGAATACCTGATAAGTTTCTAGTAGGTGAAATATCTTCTTGAATTTTATCTTTAATTTTGCTCTGAATTTTTTTTCTCATTTTAAATAAGATACATTATTATAAAAAAAAAGGCCCAAAAAAAATTTGGGCCTTTTTAATTTAATCAAGTAGTTGGATTACATTAATCCAGCTTCTTTATAATACTTAATTGCACCTGGATGTAATGGAGCTGATAAACCGTCAGCTATCATATTTTTCTTTTCCAGAGGTCCAAAAGCAGGGTGTTGATCTCTAAAAGCATCAAAGTTTTCCATAACTGCTTTAGTTACTAAGTATACAAGTTCTTCAGAAACATCTGCGCTTGTTACAACTGTAGCTTTTACACCAAAAGTTGTAGCATCTTTTTTCTGATTTGAATAAGTTCCTTTTGGAATTACAGCCTTAGCATAATAGTCAGCTCCATCGATTAAACCTTGAACTGGCGCTCCAGTAAGATTAATTGGACTTGCTTTAGCTTTACAAGTTGCTGCTTGTTCCATAGCTCCATTTGGAAATCCAACTGAATATCCGAATGCATCTATTTTACCGTCACATAGAGCTTTTACTTGTTCAGAAGAAGTTAGTTCAGTAGTTGCTTTGAAGTAACTATTGTCAACTCCCATAGCTTTCATTAGCTCTTCCATAGTTCCTCTTTGACCAGAACCAGGGTTACCGATATTTACTGTTTTTCCTTTTAGACCTTTAAAATCTTTAATTTTAGATTTTTTACTTGCCCAAATTTGAAATGGTTCGTTATGAACCGAAAATACAGCTCTTAAATTGCTGAACTGTTTGCCTTCCCATTTGCTTGATCCGTTATAAGCATGGAATTGCCAGTCAGACTGAGCTACTCCGAATTGAAACTCACCATCTTTAATTTGACCAATATTATAGTTTGAACCACCTGTAGAAGGCGCAGTACATCTGTAGGCTTTAGCTGTACCTTTTTTTCTACCATGATCAGCGCTTATTGCTGATTTATGAAGCATCTTACAAATAGCATTACCTGTTTGAAAATAAACTCCAGTAGGTCCACCAGTTCCTATTGTAAAGAACTCAGCTGATTTCGCGATTGAAGTAATCGGGCTTGATAAAGCTAAAGTTACTAGAATAGCTGAAATCATTGATATTATTTTTTTCATGTCTTCCCCCATTTGTTAATGTAATAATTTAACTATGGATAAAGACGAAGGTCAAAGAGAATCTTTATAGATTTTTGGCCCAATTTGATAATTTTTCTATACCTTCGACTACATTTGGTGCATATTTTTCTATAATTTTATCGTCTAAAGTCTTGCCGTTTATAGGAACTTTAAGAAACTCATTTCCATCAAAATCAATATAACATAATCTAGTAAGCATCTTTTTTGGACTAAAACCAAAGTCAGATGCCGGTAGCATTGCTACACCAATTTCGTCTAATATACTTTCACATAACTCAGTTGAAGTTTTATATTTCTTGTTTGGAAATTCTGGCATTAAATAAAATGCACCTTGGGGAGCATTAATTAAAACTTTGTTTGATTTAAGATTATTATAAACATAATTACCAACTGATCTCAAAATGTTTACAGTTTTAGCTTTATATTCACTGAAATCTCCTTCATAAGCTGCAACTGCAGCGAATTGTGCAGGACTATTAACTGTAGAATAAGACTCACTAGCTAAAGTTTTTATATTCTCTAAAAGTTCTGATAATTGATTTGGTACAGCAAAAAATCCAACTCTCCATCCGCCTGCTCCGCACCATTTACTTAAACCACCGCTAATAAATGTTCTCTCAGGATAATATTGTGATATTGACTCATATTTATTACAAAAGGTTAGATCTGTATAAATTTCATCTGATAAAACTATAAGATTATATTTTTTTGCAACTGCAGCTAATTCTTTAAGATTTTTACATATTGTCCCTGAAGGATTATTGGGAGAGTTAAGAATAAGTATAAGATTTTTTTTCTTTAAAGATTTAATTTTTTTTTCAAGCTGTTTAGCAGTCGGAAACCAATTATTTTCTCTAGAAGTTTGTATCCAGTGAACCTTATTTCTTCCAATAATTGCTTGGGGTTCATATGAAACCCAACTTGGCGCTGAAAGAATAATTTCACCGTTAAATGCAACATGTAACAAAAGCATAGCTTCCTTAGAACCAGGAGTAATAACAATATTTTCTTTTGGATAATTAATTCCAATTTTTTTTTTTAAATCCTTAGAAATCGACTCTCTTAATTTACTGAGACCTTGTATTGGCAAGTACTCTTTTCTGTGCGCATTATTTTTTAACTCTGTCACGATTTGTTCTGGAACTGGAAAAGGTGACTGCCCAAATCCGAACTGATAAACTTTTTTTCCTTGATTGATAAGTTTTTTACACTTCTCGTTAATAACTAAAGTTGAAGATTGTTTGAGCTTTAATATACTTTTCTTAGTTAGATCTTTCATAATAACTTTTTGACAAAAGCTATTTCTGACCTTACGGGGACTAAGGGTTTTAAGTCAATTCAAATCTTCAAAATTAGAACATTTGACAAATTGATTCGGTCATGTTTTAATCTTATTTTGTTCTCAACATCGATCTATATATAGTATAAAAAAAAATACCTAGCACAAGAATGTCAAATTACTCTCAAAAAATAGTAGCTCTTTTAGGACCAACAAATACTGGCAAAACTTATGTAGCGATAGACAAAATGCTTCGATTCGACTCTGGTATATTCGGTTTGCCTTTAAGGCTTTTAGCTCGTGAAGTTTATGATACCTGTGTCAAAAAAATTGGTCTAGATAAAGTTGCTTTAATTACTGGTGAAGAAAAAATTATACCTAGTTCTGCTGACTATTTTATTTGTACTGTAGAGTCTATGCCAAAAGATAAAACTGTAGACTTTGTTGCTATTGATGAAATTCAGATGTGTGCTGATCGTGAAAGAGGACATATTTTTACTGACAGATTATTACACTGTAGAGGAGAAAAATTAACAATGTTTCTAGGGTCTCAAGTGATGGGCGCTATAATAAAAGATTTAATTAAAGATGTTGAATTTGAAAAAAAAGAAAGATTCTCAAAATTAAGTTACACTGGTTACAAAAAAATTTCTAGGTTAGATAGGAAAGTAGCTGTTATAGCATTTTCGATCGAAGAAGTTTATGCTATCGCAGAATTAGTTCGTAGACAAAAAGGTGGGGCTGCTGTCATTATGGGATCTTTGAGCCCTAAAACTAGAAATTCACAAGTTGGCCTTTACCAATCAGGAGACGTAGACTATTTGATTGCGACAGATGCTATTGGCATGGGTTTAAATATGGATATCAATGAAATTTATTTTTCAAATTTAAAAAAATTTGATGGAAAGAAAACTAGAAGATTAAACTTAATAGAAATGTCACAAATAGCTGGACGAGCAGGAAGATACAAAAATGATGGAGGATTTGGAACAACTGGAGATTGTGAAAACCTAAACTCAGATGAAATTGAAAATATAGAAAAGCATCACTTGCCAGAAACTAAAATGATTTATTGGAGAAATTCAAAATTAAACTTTGAAAACCCTAATAAGCTTATTTCTTCTCTGGAATTAAAGCCTAATAAAAAAAATCTTTTAAGGACTAATGACTCTCTTGATGAGAGTGTATTAAGACATTTTTTAAAAAAAGGAGCAAATAATATAATATACTATAAAAATCTAGAATTACTTTGGGAGTGCTGTCAAATTCCCGATTTTGAGAAAAAAGCTTACGGTCAACATATAAATATCATTGATAAAGTATTTCAATTTTTATCAACTCGAAAAAATAAAATTCCAAGTAATTTTATGAAGGAACAATTGAAAGGTCTTGAGAAAGATCATGGGAACGTAGACCTTTTATCACATAGACTGTCCAATGTAAGAACCTGGTCGTACGTAGCAAATAAAAAAAATTGGGTTGAAAATTCTGATTATTGGGTTCAATTAACAAAAGATATTGAAGATAAATTATCAGATAAATTACACGAGGAGTTGACTAAAAGCTTTATTGATAAAAAAATTAGCATTTTGTCACGTAGCTTAAAACAAGATT
>CACDES010000026.1 GCA_902551865.1 uncultured Pelagibacteraceae bacterium | reverse complement strand
GCTGAAAGTGGATCAACAATTGTTAAAGTTATATTAAGAAAAAAACATAATCTATATATTAATGATGGTACATATGGTTCGTTGTTTGACGCAGGAGTTCCAAATTTTGTTTTACCGACCAAAATGATTACTAATGGAAGAATTCACTCTAAAAAATTAACTTCTTTCAGATTCTTTGGGCCAACTTGTGATAGTATTGATTATATGAAAGGACCTTTTTTATTACCGAACAACATAAAAGAGGGTGACTATATAGAATTAGGACAATTAGGTGCATACGGTTTAACTTTTAGAACAAAATTTAATGGTTTTTATTCAAATGAAATTTTTGAATTGGGTGATAAACCAATCATGTCTTTATATGAGGATACAAGTAAAGTTGATTACTTGGTTGCTTAATGACAAAAAAAAATGGTCCTAAGATCGGACATAATAAAAAATCTTTTTTAAATAATCCTGTCGAGCATATAGACATTACCTCTTTTGACGCCCGAAAAATAATTGAGGGTATGGGCAAAATGTCATTTACCTCTAGAGATACAGCTAATGCAGCTAAAATTTATAATGAGATGATATCAGACCAAAACTGTTCGATTTTTCTTACTATTGCTGGCTCAACCTCTGCTGGCGGATGTATGAAACTATACTCAGATTTAATAAAATACAACATGGTTGATGCAGTAGTAGCTACAGGAGCCTCTATTATTGATATGGATTTCTTTGAAGCTCTAGGGTTCAAGCATTATCAGGGGTCTCAATTCCAAGACGACACTGAACTCAGAAAAAATTATATTGATAGAATTTATGACACATATATTGATGAAGAAGAACTACAGGCTTGCGATCAAGCTATTTGTGACGTTGCCAATTCTTTAGAACCTAAAACTTATACTTCTAGAGAGTTTATTAAAGAACTAGGTAAATTTTTGAAAAATAACGCTAAAAAAAAAGGTTCTTTAATAGAAACAGCATTTGACAACAATGTCCCTATTTTTTGTCCTGCATTCACAGACAGTTCTGCCGGATTTGGTTTGGTAATGCACCAAGAACAAAATCCAAATAAACACATCACAATTGACTCTGTAAGAGAGTTAAGAGAATTAACTGAAATTAAAATTAAATCTAAACAATCTGGTCTGCTAATGGTTGGTGGAGGAGTCCCAAAAAATTTTGTGCAAGACACAGTCGTATGTGCTGATCTAATAGGTAAAAAAGTAGAAATGCATAAATATGCGATTCAAATTACAGTAGCAGATACTAGAGATGGTGCATGTAGTAGTTCAACTTTAAAAGAAGCTAGCTCTTGGGGAAAAGTTGATATTGCTAAAGAACAAATGGTTTTTGCTGAAGCAACAAGTGTTCTTCCTTTAATCGCCAGTGATGTATATCACCGTGAAAATTGGAAGAGTAGAAAAAAAAGAAATTTTTCTCAGCTATTTAAGTCTTAATGAATTATTTGAGTCAAAAAAAAGGTTTCCTTGGGTACGATGCTAATCAAGATGTAAATCATAAAGTGGTTGTAGTCCCATTTGGTTTAGAAAAGACTGTTAGTTATGGAGGTGGAACAAAAAATGGTCCAAAAGAAATAATTAAAGCTTCTCACCAAGTTGAATTGTTCGATGAAGAGTTAAATAAAGAACCATATAAAGAAATTGGGATCAAAACTCTAAAACCATTTTTGATAAAAAAAAATATTAAACCAGCTTTAGACCAATTAACAAAAATTAATGAAAAAATTTTATCTAATAATAAATTTCCTATAGTTCTTGGAGGAGAACATTCTTTAACAGCAGGTTCAATTAAACCTTTTGTAAAAAAATATGATGAAATAACTTTGCTTCATTTTGATGCTCATGCAGATTTAAGAGAAAGTTATAATGGAGATAAATACTCACACGCTTCAGCCATAAAGAGATGTTTAGATTTTAAAAATGTAAAAGTTGTTTCTTTCGGAATAAGAAATTTATCCCAATCTGAGATGCTCTTTTACAAAAAAAATCAACATAGAATTCGAATTTTTTGGGGTAAAGACAAAAAAAATTGGGATTTAAGTAATCTCAAAACTATTTTTAAAGAAAAAAATGTTTATATAACATTTGATGTAGATGCTTTCGACGCAAGTATTATGCCGGCAACAGGCACGCCTGAACCAGGAGGCTTATTGTGGGGGGAAGTTCTTCCAATAATAAAAACTGTATGTAAGATTTCTAATATAATTGGAGTAGATATTAATGAGTTAGCTCCAATAAAAAATTTTAACTCTTATAATTTTCTAGTCGCTAAACTAGCATACAAAATTTTATCTTATATATTTGAATTCAAGCGTTAGAATTTAAATCCTTTGTATTCCATAAGATTTTTACTGAAGCTCCACCTAGTCTTTCATCCTTTAGAAATGATAAACTTGCTGATTTTCTTTCTAATAGAGTTTTACCTAAAAAAGTTCCTAATCCTGTTCCTGAGTTTGAGTTCACCTCTAGTGATTTAGAATTAATATAAGGCTCACCTAAAACTCCTTTTATATCATCTGGGAATCCTGGCCCATCATCATTTATTGAAACTTCTAAATTTAGAGAATTACTTTTTATATTTATTTCAACAATGCTTTTAGAGAATTTTACTGCATTTCCAATAAAGTTCCTTAAACCATAAATCAATTCAGGCGATCTTTGAATATCAAACTTATATTTATTCTCATCTGCAATTAATTCTATTTTTTTTGAAGAAGATTCTTTAAAAGACTCTACAATCTCATGAAGTAGATCTTCTATTTGAGTTTTAGAAAAAAATTTATCATCTTTAATTTGTTTTTTAGAAATTTTTTTTAATATCTCACCACACCTTTTACTTTGGCTAATTAATAATTCAATATCTTTAGAATGTTCATTATTTTTTCCTAATTCTTTTTTAAGTTCTGCTGCAACTACACTTATAGTTGCTAATGGAGTAGCTAAAGAGTGGGCTGCTGCAGCTGCTTGCCCTCCAAGTGACTCTAATTCATATTCTTTAGCTATTACCTGTTGTAATTTAGTTATTGCGTCTGATCTTCTTTTGCTTGCACCAGAAAATCTAATTCCAAAATAACTTAAAAATACTAATCCAACGATAATTGCTAAAAAAAATCCAGTTAAATAAAGTTTTGGAAAAGTAATAGAATGCTCATGTATCCCAGGTAAAGGATAGTGAAACATAGTCAAAAGAAATAGAAAAATAATAGTTAAAAACCCCAAAATTATTGTTGTTCCCATACTTAAAAATGTTGATGAGACAATACTTGGAATAATTATTAGTATTGAAAAAGGATTTGAAATACCGCCCGTTAAATATAGAAGTGCTGTTAATTGAACTAAATCATAAACTAAAAATATGCTTGCATAAAAATCTTTCAAAATAATAGATTTAATACCAAACTGTAAATATAAGTTTGTTAATAAACCAAAAACTAGGATTATGTGTGCAAATAATATAGGAAAATCAAGTTTTAAGTAAAAATAAACCAGATTAATAGCTGTGAATTGACCTATTATTGCAATCCATCTTAAAATTACTAAAGTTTTTTTGTCTAAATTAAGATTTTCTCTCAGTCTAAAGAGAGTGGAAAAATTCATTTGAACTTTATATATCTAAGTTGGTAACATCCAGAGCGTTACTAGTAATAAAATCTTTTCGTGGTGCCACTTCATCTCCCATTAAAACTTCTATCATTTTTTGATCTTCTTTAGATTTTTCTTTTGTTCCTTTGGTGTACTGAACCTTTAACATAGTTCGATTTTCTGGATTAAGTGTAGTTTCCCACAGTTCCTCTGGATTCATTTCACCTAAACCTTTAAACCTCTGGATAGAGAGTTTTTCTCTTTGATCTTGCATAAATTTATTATACTCATTAGATCCTTTTTTTATTTTTTTATCTGCTTTCCCTGCGGCTTTAAACATATAGTTTTCTAATTCTTTTTCATCTTTTATATAAACGCTCTTATTTGATTTCGTTACTTTAAATAGTGGTGGTTGAGCTAAATAAATATGACCATTCTCGATTAATTGATTAAAAGGATGATTATTAAAAAAAGTTAGTAATAATGTTCGGATGTGAGATCCATCAACATCTGCATCCGTCATAATTACAATTTTATCATATCTTAAATTCTCAATGTTAAAATCTTTAGAGCCAGTACCTAATGCATTAATTAAAGTTACTATTTCATTAGACGACATCATTTTTGATAATGCTTTTGTAGCATGATCGTTTCCATTGGATTTACCATTAACATAAGTGTTTAAAATTTTACCTCTTAAAGGCAATACCGCTTGATATTCACGAACTCTTCCTTGCTTTGCAGAACCTCCAGCTGAGTCTCCCTCTACAATAAATAATTCTGTACCTTCTCTTTTTTGGATTTGACAATCAGCAAGTTTACCAGGTAAACCAGATAACTCAAAAGTTCCTTTTCTTCTAACGCTATCTCTAGCTTTTCTTGCTACATCTCTAGCCATTGCTGCTTGAGTAATTTTTTCTAGTACAGTTTTAGCTATTGAAGGATTCTGATCAAACCAAGTTGAAACTTTATCATTTATTATATTTTCAACTATTAATCTAATTTCCGAAGATACTAATTTGTCTTTGGTCTGGGATGAAAATTTAGGATCAGGCATCTTTACAGACAACACTGCGGTTAATCCTTCTTTTATATCTTCTCCAGATAAAGTGATTTTATTTCTTTTATTACTATTTCTATCATTGGAGTACTTGTTTATTACTCTAGTTAAAGCACTTCTAAACCCTAGGAGATGGGTACCCCCGTCTTTTTGTGGAATATTATTTGTAAAAGGAAGAACGTCTTCAGAGTACCCGGCATTCCACTCAAAGGAACATTCAACCACTACATTATTTTTTGTTGCATTAACATAAACAGGTTTTTTAAATACTTCTTTTTCATTCTTGTTAACCAAAATTGGTTTTTTATTATTAATATGTTTGACAAACTCAACAATTCCTCCATCATATTTGTGTACAAATTCTTTCTCTTTTTTAGATGTTTGGTCAAAAAGTTTTACACATATTCCTTTATTTAAAAAAGCTAACTCTCTAATTCGTTTTTCTATAATTGAAGAACTAAATTTTGTTGAAGAAAAAACTTCTTTTGATGGAGAAAAACTTATTTTTGTCCCTCTTTTTTTTGTTTTTCCGATTTTTTTTAAAGATTTAATTGTATTACCATTTTTAAATAGTACTGAATATTCTTTACCATCTCTGTATATGTTTAGTTCTAGTTTTTCTGACAAAGCATTTACTACAGAAACACCAACGCCATGTAGACCACCTGAAACTTTATATGAATCATGATCAAATTTTCCTCCTGCATGAAGCTGTGTCATTATAACCTCAGCAGCAGAAATCTTTTCAGTTTTGTGTGTGTCTACTGGTATACCTCTACCATCATCTTCTACCGTAATAGTGTTATCTTTGTTCATTGTAACAGTGATATTTTTACAATGGCCAGCTAAAGCTTCATCAATAGAATTATCTATAACTTCGAAGACCATATGATGTAAGCCAGAACCATCGTCGGTATCTCCGATATACATTCCTGGTCTTTTTCTTACTGCGTCTAAGCCTTTTAGTACTTTTATTGAATCCGCACCATAGGATGGATTGGAATTTAATACAGAGTTTTTTGACATTGTTATAATTTAGATAGATATTTATAGCACTTTTTTAAGTTAATAGAAAACGTTAGAAATGCCCCGTAGCTTAGAATGATTGTTTCCCAATGCTTTTAGCTGAAAATAAAAAAAAATTTGTAAAATTAAAGAAATTTAGATTTTCATAGGCATTATAACATAATAACTATTTTTATCTGAAGCATCTACGATTAATACTGGCGAAACCGAGTCTTTTAAATTCATTTTTAAATTTTTGTCTTCAATCTCTGAAGCAATATCAATCAAATATTTTGAATTAAAACTTATATTTAGATCGTCAGAATTAAAATTTGCTTTGATAACTTCGTTTCCTTCACCAGAATTAGCACTATTAACTGAAAATTGAACGTTCTCTTTATTAATATGTAATTTTACTCCTTCTTTCCTATCTAAAGAGACGCTTGCCACTCTTTCTATTGAGTCTATAAAATCCTTAGAAGGTACAATTAAAGACTTTTCGTTGTTAGAAGGAACAACTTTTTTATAATCAGGAAATTTTCCATCAATAACTTTAGAAATCAACTTCATATTTCCTAGAGTAAATTTAACTTTATTTTCACTAGTTTGCATAGAAAACTTTTCACTAGACTCTGTTAACAGAGAACAAAGCTGAAAAACAGTTTTTCTTGGTAATATTAAAGATGAAAAATTATCTGCATTTTCAATTTCTAAACTACTAGATGATAATCGATGGCTATCAGTTGCCACTCCAGTTAAGAAATTTCTTCCATGTCCTTCGGTTAAATGTAAAAAAATACCATTTAAATAGTGTCTCGTATCATCATTTGAAATTGCAATTTTAGTTTTATTTAAAAGTTTTAAAAATCTACTATTATTAAGTGATATTTCTTGACCTTCAAATTCATCGACAAAGGTAGGAAAATTATCGGTTGGCAAGCAAAGTAGATTAAAGTCTGAGTTATCACTTTTCAAACTTAATTTATTCTGAGATTTAAGATCAAAATTTAATTCTGAGTCTGAAGAAATTTTTCTTAGTATATCATAAAGAATAGCAGCTGAGGTTGTTGTGCTTCCTTCTTTTAAAATTTTAACCTCATTTATTTCATCATAAAAAACTATATCTAAGTCGGTAGCTACAATAGATAATTTATTGTCTTTTAGCTGTAACAAGACATTGGAAAGTATTGGAAGAGTGTTTTTTTTTTCAACTACGCCTTGAACAAAGCTTAATGACTTTAATAAGATATCTCTTTTAACAACAAACTGCATTTTTATTATTACTCTTGTAAAAGATTTTTAATCTGATTTATGTTTTTTTTCATCTCATCATCTTGCTCGGATAGTCTAGTTATAGTTTTGACTGCATGAATTACTGTTGTGTGATCTCTATTTGCAAATCTTCTTCCAATTTCAGGAAGAGATCTTGTTGTTAATTTTTTTGCTAAATACATTGCCAGTTGTCTAGGTCTAGCTAAAGGCCTGGAGCGTCTTTGAGAAAGCATATCACTTAATGCGATATTAAAATAGTTTGATACAACATTTTGTATTTTGTCTACTGTTATAACTTTCATTTGGCTAAATACATCTTTCAATATATTTTTGCAGTCATTGATTGTTAGATCCTTATTATGAACTCTGCTAAATGCTATTACTCGATTTAAGATGCCGATAAGCTCTCTAATATTCGTTTTACTTTCATTTGCTATATAATTTATTACCTCTTCACTTAAATTAATGTTCTCTTTAAATTGGTTTTGCATTTCTATAATCTTTTTCTTAATAATTTTTACTTTTAATTCTAGATCTGGAATATCAATATCAACTACTAATCCTCCTGCTAGCCTTGACTTAATTCTTTCCTGAACTCTATCTAGCTTCATAGGTGCTCTGTCAGCTGATATAATTATTTGTGAGTTTTTATCAATTAAGCTGTTAAAAGTGTGAAAAAATTCTTCCTGCAAGCTTTCTTTACCTCGTATAAATTGAATATCGTCAATAATAAAAATTGAAGATTTTCTAAAAAAATCTTTAAAATTTACCATATCATTTTTTTTTATTGATTTGATAAAGTGATACATAAAACGTTCAGCAGAAATAAACATTACATTGTTTTCTGATTGCAGCTCTAAACCAATAGCATTAAGTAAGTGAGTCTTTCCTAAACCTACACCTCCGCAAATATATAAAGGATTATATCTTGATACATGTTCACATATCTTCTTTGAATAAGATAATGCAATATCATTACTTTTTCCTTGAACAAAGTTTTCGAAGTTTAAATTCGGATTTAACCTATTATAATTTAGGATTGAGTCTTTGATCGCCGTAACTTTGTTTATTTCATTGTCTATTTTGGAAAATTCTAAACACATAAAACGACCACCAGGCTTTAAAACTCTAAATGCTTCTTTTAAAGATAAATTTATATCCGATACATTTCTTATGCCATAACTAATAGTGTAGAAATTGTATGTATCATTTTTAAAGGGCAACTTTTCTGCATTAGCTTTATACCACTTGATATTTTTAAATTTTTTTAGATTAAGTTTACCAAGCCCAAACATATGATCATTAGGCTCTATGCACGAAATGTTTGCTGAGTTATCATTTTTCTCAGAGAAAAGTTTTGCTATATCGCCTGTGCCTGAAGCAACATCAATAAGATTTTCATTTCGCTGAGGATTCATCCAATCAATAAATTTATTTTTCCAAATACGATGAATTC
>CACDES010000025.1 GCA_902551865.1 uncultured Pelagibacteraceae bacterium | reverse complement strand
TCATTTGTTTCAGGGAAGACTACTGCTTTTGATAATACTGGATCGTAGGTATCTTCTCCTCTAGAATAATTTGTTCTAGTAGATACCGAAGTAGAAAATCTACCATTAAAAATTTTTTTTAGTTCAGATTGAACTTGTTCATTCATTTAATTGATTTTAGTTAAAATTTAGGAAAAATACAGTTATTTAGCTAACATTTTCTTTACATTTTCTAGAGCCTGAGAAATATTATCTTGAGAGGCAGCAAAACTAAACCTTACATAATCCTTACAAGTTGAGCCAAATGCTGTACCTGGGACTATAGCAACTCCTGCTTCGTGCATGCATTTTTTTGAAAATTCTGAACCATTCATTCCAGTCCCAATAACTTTTGGAAAAGCATAAAAAGCTCCTCCTGGCAAACTACATTCTACCCCGGGCAAATCATTCAATAATTTATGAATAAGTTTTCTTCTCTGATCAAATTTTTTCATCATATGATGAATTGCATCATCTGGGCCATCTAAAGCTGCAATACCTGCAAATTGAGAGGGAGCATTAACACATGAAAAACTATTTATTGCAAGTTTTGTAATATGTGGAACTAATTTCTCTGGCCATACACTCCAACCCATTCTCCAACCTGTCATAGCATATGCTTTACTCCAGCCGTCTAGTACGATTAATCTTTCTTCTAATTCTGGATAATTAAAAAAAGTTGGCATCTCTTTTCCATCATAAATTTGTCTACTATAAATTTCATCACTCAAAATCGCTACATGAGGATGTTTTTTTAATCCTTCAGCTAAAAAATCTATTGCAGGCTTTTCTACAAAGCTTCCTGTAGGATTATTTGGATTAATCAAAACTAGTAATCTAGTTTTATCTGTTATAAGTGATAAAATTTCTTCAGGATCAAATTTTAAATCTTTATCCTTTGTTAAATCATAAGGTACAGCCTTTGCACCAGAATAATTAATCATCGACTCATAAATTGGAAATCCAGGAGTAGGATGAATTATTTCTGCTCCAGGTTCACCAATCATACTAATGGCAAAATACATTGTAGGTTTACCCCCTGGCATAATCATTACTCTTTCAGGACTAATATCTTTGTTATAAAGTTTTTTAATTTTTCTTGTAACTGCTTGTCTGCATTCCAAAATTCCATTTGCTAAAACATAACCATGATGTCCATCGTCAATTGCCTTTTTTGCAGCATCTACGACATGTTTTGGAGTCTTAAAATCTGGTTGTCCCAAGCTAAGATGGATCATAGGCTTTCCTTGAGCTTCAAGTTTTTTAGCTTCAGCTAAAATAGCGAAGGCAGATTCTGTTCCAAGTCTTTCTAAACTTTTTGCTAATTTCATAATTTATCTAAAAACTATATTACTTTTACTCAATTCTTTAATACTTTTACAGCCTAATAATATCATGTCGCGTTTTATTTCGTCATGCATTCTTTGCAATATAGCCTCAACCCCTTTTTGTCCACCGGCTCCCAAGGCAAAAAGAAACCCTTTGCCAAAACTACATGCAGTTGCACCTAACGAAAGAGCCTTTAAAACGTGCGTTCCTCTTCTCACTCCACCATCTAGAATAATTTCTAATTTTCCAGCCACTGCATCGGCGATAGCTGGAAGCTGGTCGAAAGGCGATCTAGATCCGTCAAGTTGTCTTCCTCCGTGATTGGATAAAATAATTGCGGAAGCACCAATCTCAACAGCTTTTTTTGCATCATCCACTGACATTACACCTTTTAGTGCAAAAGGCCCTTCCCATTTTTTAATAACATACTCTGCATCTTTCCAGCTCATTGCAGGATCATATTGTTCATTAATATATTCCATCACACCTTTAGCTATACTTGATCCTTTTTTTGTCCAGTGTGAAACATTTGCTAGTTCAAATTTTTTATGTGTAAGATAATTAAATGACCAAATTGGATGCATCATAAAACTTAAAATACTTTTCATTGTAAGCTTAGGTGGGGTAGTAAATCCCCATCTGTGATCTCTCTCTCTATTGCCTGCTACTACTGTATCTACTGTAAGACATAAGGCTTTGAACCCTGCATTTTTACATCTATCAATTAAATTGTCAGTGAGACCCTGATCTTTATGAATATAAAGTTGAAACATCTTTGGTCCACTTGATATGTTTGCAATTTCTTCTATAGAAGAGGTAGCCATAGTAGACATACTATAGAATGTTCCAAACTTTTCTGCTGCTCTAGCTGAAGCTTTATCTCCTTCATGATGATACAATCTTTGCATCGCTGTTGGAGCTAAAAAAACTGGTAGATCTATTTTTTCTCCAAAAACTGATGTGGAAAGATCAGGTTCACCAACACTAGCAAGTATATTTGGAACAAGATCACATTTTAAAAATGCTTCTGTGTTTCTTTTTAATGTAGTTTCATCATCTGAACCACCATCTATGTAATGAAAAATTGGTGCAGGTAGATTTTTTTTTGCTAATTTTCTAAAATCATTAAAATTATAGCAGTCATTTAAATTCATTAGCGTCTGAATCTTAAATTTTTCCTACTTAAATCTTTTATAGTTTTACATCCCATCAATTTCATATCTCTCTCTAATTCAGCTTTATATTGACCTAATGCTCTTTCAACTCCAGCCTGACCTGCTGCTGCAAGAGCATATAAATATAATCTTCCACCTGAACAAGCTTTTGCCCCAAGAGATAAAGCCTTAAGCATATGAGTGCCTCTATGAATTCCACCTTCGCAAATTACATCAAGTTTATCGCCAACCGCATCAACGATTTCAGCAAGTTGATCAAAAGGAGATCTAGATCCGTCTAGCTGCCTTCCACCATGATTTGATACCATTATGCCTGTGCATCCTATATCGACGGCCTTTTTTGCATCTTCTACACTCATGATACCTTTAAGTGCAAAATGACCTCCCCATTTAGAACAAAGTTTTTCAGCGTCATTCCAGTTCATGGATTGATCCAACATAGTGGAGAAATAGTTTCCAATTGATGAGTTTGTGCTAGTACCTTCTTTCACAAAATCTTGAAGATGTGGTAATTCAAACTTGCCTCTTGTTACATAGTTTATTCCCCACATTGGTTTTGTTGCAAAACTAAATAAGCTTGCTAGTGTTAATTTAGGGGGAGAGGTAAAACCAGTTCTTAAATCTCTTTCACGATTTCCTCCAGTAATCGTGTCTACTGTTAAAGCCATAACATCAAATTTTGCAGCTTTTGCTCGTTCTAAACAAGAATCGTTCAAACCTCTGTCTTTATGAAAATAAAATTGAAACATTTTTGGCGTATCTATCATTGAAGATATCTCCTCGACACTAACTGTTGCTAGAGCTGAAACACCAAACATAGTATTAAATTTCTGTGCAGCTTTTCCTACTGCTCTCTCTCCTTCATAATGAAAAAGTCTTTGTAATGCTGTGGGTGCAAGATAAAAAGGTAAATCAAGTTTTTTTCCAAATATTGTAGTCGATAAATCTACATTCTCTACACCTCTTAAAACGTTCGGAACTAAGTCTACATCATCAAATGCACTTGTATTTCTAGCATAAGTAACTTCATCATCGGCAGCACCATCAATGTAATGAAATATAGGTGAAGGTAGTTTCTTTTTTGCTAGTTTTCTAAAATCTTTAAAATTATGACAATCTTTTAAATTCATTTCTATTAAAAGTTTTTAGAAAATGTAATTTGTTGATTGTCTGTTCCAGGATTAGTTTCGCCCCAATCGTTATTTGAAATATGACTATAACTGTATCCAATTTTTGAATTTTCAAAAATATCTAAGCCTAGTTTAATCTCACTTTTAAATTCTAGAGCACTTCCTAAATCTTTGCCATTTCCTTTTTCGTAAAAACCAGGAGTAAAGCTTGGTAAGATTTTTAATCTTCCAATGCCATATTGGCCTTCAACCCCTGTATACAAATAAACCGAACTATCTCCTGTCATAAAGCCTCCAGAAACAGGAGAAAATTTTCCTAAGAAAGTATCACGAAACAGATTAGGATTTTTATGCTCTATGCCAAATAAACTTGTTTGATCATCGCCTTCTTTATCAATGACATCAAAAGTACCGGTATAAAATGAAATTTCTTCATTACCTTCTTCTGCTAAAGCAGGATTCGCCACAAAGTTTAACAGTGCTAAAAATACTAAAAGTTTTAATTTCATAATTAAAAATTAAATTAAATATCTCATATGTCTAGATATCTTTCAACTAGTGATTGTCTCTTTTTTTTAAAAATAAAAAAATTATCACTCCGCCAGATACTAAAGCTATGTATGGAAATAACCATAATACAAAATTCACTTTATTAAATGGGGGTTTATAAACAATCCATTCACCATATTTCTCAATCAAAAAATCATAAATTTCTTTTTCTGATTTACCGTCGTTGATTTGATCTTTAACTACAATTTTAATCGTTTGAGCAAAGTCCGAATTGGAATCAGCGACAGATTGTCCTTGACAAATTAAACAACGTAAATTTTTTAAAATTTTATTTGAGTCTACTGAGAAAGTTATGGCATTAACAACATTGAAATTTATTAAAATAAAAAAAATTATTACTTTTGTTCTCATTATTGCCTTACGATATTTTTGATGTCATCATAGTCATTTTTAGAAATAGGTCCTATAAATTTTTTTATAATTACTAAATTCTTATTTATTAATATACTTTCTGGAATACCATAAATTCCAAAATTTATTGATTGCTTTCCTAATTCATCTCTTGCTAAATCATCGTATGGATCACCAAGATCTTTTAGGAATTCTAAAGCATTACTTTTTTTATCTTTAAAATTTACACCTAATAATTTAAGATTTTTTTCGTCATTTAATTTAATCAAAATAGGGTGCTCATCTCTACAAGGTGCACACCAGGAGGCCCAGAAGTTAATTAAAGTAAAATTATTTTTTTTTAAATCGTCTTCAGTGATTATTCTTTTATCATTAAAACGTTCTAACTGTATTTTAGTTATTTTTTGACCAACTAAATTTTTTGTATCATAGATTGAGTTTTTATTTAAACCAACAAAAAATACTCCAATAATAAATATAAGAAATAAAATTATAGATGATTTAATAATTTTTTTTTGCATTTTTATAAAGTCTTAAAAAGCCACCTACGGATATAAAAATTACAGATATCCAGATCCACATCATAAAAGGTTTTTTTTGAAATTTAATATTGTAGTAATCTGACCTATCAATATTGCTCATAGTTATATAGTAATCTTTTAATATCCCAGATCTTATTGAGGCTTCATAAGTAATTGTGCTTGGATTTTCGTATATTCTTATTTCAGGATAGAGAGACTGATTAGAATTTTCTTTGAAATTATTAATTTTAAATTCTCCAATGACAGCCTTGTAATTTTTAAAATCTTGTAATTTTAGATCTTTGAACTCCACTGAATAGTTTTCAAAATTTTTTTTCTCGCCTAACTTTAAATTAAAATCTTTTTCTAAAGAAAAATTGTAGTTAATTCCTATAAACAATATCAAAAATCCAAAAGCAAGATGTGATACGATTCTAGGAGTATCTATTTTCAAATTTTTATATGATTTATAAAGATCTATTAAAGAAGATATCACAAGAAAGACTGCTGAAATTATTATAAAATTTGATAACAGACTATATTCCTTAAATAAATATACAATACAGAAATTAATTAAAATAGATCCGATTAAGATCTTAAGTAATAAATTTAAATTATAAGACTTATTCTTAATCCACCCAGTCTGGGGACCTACAGACATAAACAAAAGAAATAATACGACAATAGGTATTATTACTGTATTGTAAAAAGGAGGGCCAACCGAAACTTTATGATCAGTTAAAACCTCAGTAAAAATAGGATAAACGGTTCCCATTAAAACTGTGATTAAATAAAACATCATGAACCAATTGTTGATTAAAATAAAAGTCTCTTTACTATTTGAGTTTAAATTATAACTGCTGTTTTTAAACTTATTAAAAAAAAGTAAAACTGAGACAAAAATCATTAAACTTAAAAATATTAAGATATAAATGCCTCGTGAAGGATCGTTAGCAAATGTATGTACTGAATTTAAAATTCCTGATCTCACTAAAAAAGTTCCAGTAACACTTAAAATAAAAGTTAAAAGGCAAAGAATAATTACCCAAAAATAAAGTAAATTTCTTCTCTCTAACACAATCAATGAATGTAACAAGGCTGACATAGCAAACCATGGTAAAAGAGAAGCATTTTCTACAGGATCCCAAAACCAAAAACCGCCCCAACCTAACTCGTAATAAGCCCAGATTGAACCGGTCAAAATTCCAAGTGTTTGAAAAGTCCACGAAACCAAAACCCAAGTTTTAATTGACTTAGCGAATAATTTTCCTGAATAGTTGGTTAGCAAAGAAGCTACAGCTGCTGAAAAATAAATCGAAGAACCTACAAAACCAACATAAAGTAATGGAGGGTGTATTGCCAAAGCTGGATCTTGTAAAATTGGATTTAAACCTAAACCTTCTTTGGGTATAGGCAAAATAATGCTGAAAGGATTTGAGTTAAACAAAAGAAAAAATAAAAAACCAAGGATTAAAACATTTTGAACAATTAAACTATAAATTCTATAATTTTTTGCATGATGCTTATTATATAAAAGAAAAAGGAAAGAAAAAATTGTTAATATAATAACCCATAATAATAAACTTCCCTCATGATTTCCCCAGGTTCCAGAAACTTTATATAAAAAAGGTTTTAGCGAATGAGAATTTTGATAAACTGTAATTATTGAAAAATCTGAAATAATAAAAGCAGTGACTAGAGTAAAAAAACAAATTATTATAAAAGTGCTTTGAAATAAGCAAATATGATAAATGCTTTTACTTATTAAGACTTTTCTATTCTTTAAATTCTGAAGTGATAAATAAATTATAGATATTCCTAATAGTATATTTAAAAATAGTAAAGTATTTCCTATATTACTTAACATTGTTTTGCATTAAATCTTTTAATTCTGGAGGCATATACTTTTCATCATGTTTAGCCAATATCCTATCAGCTACAAAAAAGTTTTTATCTTTAAGCTTCCCCTCGGCTACTACTCCTTTTCCTTCAGAAAAGAGATTGGGTACTGTACCCCTATAACTAACAAAAATTTCATTTTTTAAATCTGTTATAATAAATTTGATTTCCTGATTATTGATGTCAATAGAGTTTTTTTTTACCATACCACCCACTCTGATTTTTTTGCTAGAAATTATATCCTGACTTAACTGAATATCTGTAGGAGATTTAAAATAAAGAATGTTGCTAGTTAAAGATTTTAAAATAAAAAAAACTCCTAGAACTAAAAAAATAAGTAATAAACTTAAAAAAGATACTCTCTTTTTAACTTTTTTTGTAAGCATTAAAATGCTTTAGATCGATTTGTTGTATGATGCTAAAAACTGAGAAGCTACTTTTGATTTTTCTAAAACTAATTTTCTTTCTGCCTCGGAAAGCTGGTTTAATTCTTTTGCAAAATCTTTTTCGTATTTTTTCAAAGTTTTATAAGTTTTGTAATAAACAATCCCACAAGCTAAAAAAGTAATAGCAAAAGATAGCCATACAAAAGTACCATACCCGTTCATTGAAATAAAATTTTGAATCATATTCTTTTAATGTTTTTTTTCTTTATTCTAATGATTTCTGTCTTGTATTTCATTAGCAAAATTAACGCACAATACAATAATAAAACTAACAACATCAACATTAAAGGTAACATCATAGAGGGGTGTATTGAACTAGTTCCATCAATCTTAATGCTTGAAGGTTGATGAAGAGTATTCCACCAATCAACAGAGTATCTAATAACTGGAATATTTATTACTCCTATAACAGCAATAATATTTGAAACTTTGATGGCTAAGTCTTCTTTTTCAATTAGCTTATGAGCAAGAATAAACAAGACATAAAAGATTGAAAGAACTAACATCGAAGTTATTCTCGCATCCCAAGCCCACCAAGTACCCCAGGTTGGTTGACCCCATATTGAACCTGTAATAATTGCTAGACAAGTAAACAAGAGTCCTATGGGTGCAATACTTTTTGTAATTAAATTTAAATTTTTTATCTTAAAGATAAAACTAAGTATTGATAATAAAGCTATAACAGTAAATGAAGCTAAACCTATCCAGGCAGATGGTACATGAACATACATTATTCTTACACTATCACCCTGTAGATAATCCGGCGGTGATAATATTAAAGCAAAAGTTAAAGCAATAATCAAAAGGATAAAAAAAATTGAATTAATAAAGTTAATTAATTTCTCTATCCATAAAAAAATCTTACTTGGATTTATTAAGTCAAACATATCTTCTGACTACTATAATATTATTTTTATGTGAAGAGTGAATATGAGCCTAACTGAGAATTGAGAGGGAGTTAGAAGTATGAGTTAATTCTCAATTAGGCAACAGTAACTAATTAATATAAATCTGTGTCTTAGATTTGAATGAATATTGTTAAATTTGAGGCAGCGTTAAACTTATTTAATTAGAAAGCTTAAAATAATTTGAACCCCTTTTTCCAGAAAAAATTTCTTCTATCAATGGATGTTTGACCGGTTCTTTAGACTTGTCTAATAATAGATTTTGTTCTGAAACGTAAGCCTCGTAAGTTACATCGTTGCTTTCAGCTAAGAGATGATAGAAAGGTTGATCTTTTCTAGGTCTAACATCTTTTGGTATAGACTGGTACCATTCTTCAGAATTATTAAATTCAAAATCTACGTCATAAATAACACCTCGAAAATTAAAGTGTCTATGTTTAACAACTTCACCTATTGAAAATTTTGCATTATTACTTGATGCCATATCTAATAGTTAATAATTTTTTTGGTAAAATCAATATCTAATTTATTAAAATTTAATTATATGTTAGTGTCTTTATTGTGAATAAGTCATTTTTAAAATTTATTACTGACTTTGGACCTTTATTAATTTTTTTTACAATATATTACAAAAGTGGAAACAACCTTACTGTTGCTATTCCGCCTCTGATAATTTCAACTATAATAGCTGTTGCAATCATGTATGTTGTGGAAAAAAAAATTCCATATGTTCCATTAATAGGGGGTGTAGTTATTACTCTTTTCGGAGGTCTAACCTTATATTTTGATAATCCAATATTTATTTATATGAAACCAACTATAGTAAATATA
>CACDES010000024.1 GCA_902551865.1 uncultured Pelagibacteraceae bacterium | reverse complement strand
TGATGATTATAAAAAAGCAAAAATTCCCATGCTGCCTATAACCGCTGGAATAGAAAGTACAAAATTCAATATCCTTTTGTATGCTCTTTTTATGCTGCCGGTAGTCATTGCTCCAATTTTTTTCGGATTTGGAGGTATTATTTATATAATTTTATCTCTATCTACGACATTCTATTATATTCATTTATGCTATCTACTTTTTAAATCTAAATCTGTTATCAAGTCAAATCTGATAGCAAGAAAAGTATTTGTATATTCTATATTTTATTTATTTTTTCTTTTTTTATTAATTCTTTTTGATAATTTATTTGAATTAAATGAAATAATAAGGCTATTCTAAAAAAAATTAATTAATATCAATTTTTGTTTATTTTCTATATTTTAGAGGAATTATATGAACTATTTTAGCACTAGAGATAAATCTTTAAAATTTAGTTTTAAAGATATCTTTTTAAGAGGCTTAGCTCCCGGAGGTGGTTTATTTCTACCTAGTGAAATAAAGAGATTTGATCAAGAAGAACTCAATAATTTGAGCAAGTTAAATTATGTAGATTTAGCTACAGAAATAATATTTAATTTTTGTAAAGAGGAAATTAATAAAGAACAGCTAAAAATTCTAATAGATAAATCCTATAGTAGCTTTAAAAACAAAGAAGTAGTTAATTTAAAAAAGGTAGGAGATATCAATCTTCTTGAGCTTTATAATGGACCAACTTTGGCCTTTAAAGATATAGCTATGCAAGTTATAGGTAATTTGTATGACTATTTAAAGATAGCACAAAAGAAAACCATTAATATTGTCGTCGCTACTTCTGGAGATACAGGTTCAGCCGCTATTGCAGCATTAAATAATAGAGAAAATATAAATTTATTTGTTTTACACCCTCACAATAAAATTTCTAATGTTCAACGTAAAATAATGACAACTATTGGAAGTTCAAATATTTTTAATATTGCAATCAAAGGTACTTTTGATGATTGTCAAAAAATTGTAAAAGAACTTTTTAATGATGACGATTTCAGATCGAAAATCAATATGTCTGGAGTGAACTCTATTAATTGGGCAAGAATAGTTTGTCAGATTGTTTATTATTTTTACTCTTTCTTTAAATTAAAAAAAGATAATATTTGCTTTTCAGTCCCAACAGGAAATTTTGGAGACATTTATGCAGGGTATATTGCAAAAAAAATGGGATTACCAATTAACAAACTAATAGTTGCAACTAATAAAAATAATATATTAGAGAGAGTTATCAACACAGGTGAGTATAAACCTCATAAAGTAAAACCATCAATTTCTCCAAGTATGGATATTCAAGTTGCAAGTAATTTTGAAAGATTGCTTTTTTATGTATTAGGTGAGAATGATCAAAAAGTTAGTTTATTAATGGATGATCTATCTAAAAAAGGTTTTTTTAAATTAGATCAAAGCACAATTCAAGATATTAAAAAAGATTTTGAAGCAGTAAAGATTAATGATGAAGATACACAATTGATTATTAAGAATATTAATGATGAATTTAATTTTATTATTGATCCACATACAGCTACTGGGTTTGGAGCAGCAAAAAAAATTAAAGGTTTAGAAAACATAGTCGTTATAGGCACTGCTCATCCTTATAAATTTGGTGATATAGTTAAAAAGGTAACAGGAAAAAATTTACAAGTACCATCAAATTTAAAAATGGATATAGATAAAAAAGAAAAATTTGATATTGTAGAAAATTCTAATTCTCAAGTAAAAAGCTATATCTTTGATAAATTAAAATGAAAATAAAAATAGGAGATAAATTACCAAGTTCTGAATTATTTTATCTTGATGAAAGTAACAACGTAAAAAAGATTGATATTTTAGATTTGTGCGGAAATCATAAGACTATCATCCTAGGCATGCCAGGAGCATTTACAAAAACATGTTCAGCACTTCACTTACCTGGATATATAAAAAATTATGACTTAGCTTTAAAAAAAGGTATCTCAAAAATTATTTGTATTGCTGTGAATGATCCAAACGTGATGAGAGCATGGGGTGTAAATCAAAATGTTGGAAATAGAATTTTTATGGCTGGTGATCCATTCTTTAAATTTACAAAAGCTATTGGAGCTGAAGTAGATAAAACTGATAAAGGTCTTGGAATTAGATCAAATCGATACACTATGCTTGTAGTAAATAGTCAATTAGAAAAAGTAGAGGAAGAAAAAGAAACGGCTAATTGTGAACTATCCTCTGCTGAAAGTTTTTTAAATTCTATCTAGTTTCTGCAACAGCCAACTCATCAGCTAGATTGTTATATCTATTTCCCGCATGGGCTTTAACCCACCTCCAATTGATTTTATATTTTTGGCAAGAATTATCTAATTTAATCCAAAGATCTTTGTTTTTAACTGGTTTTCTATTTGAGTTTTTCCAATTGTTTAATTTCCATTTTTTAATCCATTCTGTAATTCCATCTTTGACATACTTTGAGTCAGTATAAATAGTTACCTCAGATCCTTTTTTAATTTTTTTTAAAGCCATAATTGGTGCCAATAACTCCATTCTGTTATTAGTCGTGTTTTTTTGGCTACCAGAAATATCTGTTTGATTTGTATCAATATCCAAAATAATTGCAGCCCAACCACCTTTTCCTGGATTTCCAGAACATGCTCCATCTGTATAAATTGTATATTTCACTAAAAAAAAAATTCCTCAAAGTTTTTAGAATTTTTATGAAACTCTAATCTTTTTAAATATTCCATGGGATCTTTTACTTTAACAATAGCTCCATCAACAGTATTCAATGCATCGAAAACTCTAGTTAGCAAAAATCTTAGGGCTGCTCCTTGAGACAATACTTTTATATTTATCTTTTCTTCCACAGTTAGTTTTCTAATTGAATTGTATCCGTCAATAAAGTTTTTAGCTTTAGTTACATTAAAACTTAAATTTTTTGGAACACCATCAAAACACAATGCATTAAAACAAATCGCAATTTCAAATGCGTAAAAATCTTCACAAGAAAAATAGAAGTCTATTAATCCACTAAACTCATTATTGTTAAAGAAAATATTATCATTAAATAAATCAGCGTGTATTATTCCTTTCGGCAAGTCTTTAGGCCAATTTTTTTCTACATCATTAAGATTCGACTCAATTAATCTTGGAAGATCTTGGTGAATTTTTGAGCATTCTTTTTTAACTGAATTAAAGAGCTCTCTCCATGAACTAACTGATAAATCATTTTTTCTTTTAATTTTAAAATTTTTTGTAATTTCATGCATTTTAGCAACTTCAACGCCAACAGATTTGCAGTTTTTTGGAGTTAGAGTTTTTTTTGCTTTACCCTCCAGGTAAGTAACAATCATTAGTTTTTTTCCATTATAGTCAGTAATAGATTTTTTATGTTTATTAACTATTGGTATTGGACACTTAACTCCTGCTTTGTTTAGACCAGTCATTAGCTCAGAAAAAAAAGGAAGATCTTCAGATTTAACTCTTTTTTCATAAATTGTAAGAATGTATTTTTTATTATCTATAAGTAAAAAATAATTTGTATTTTCTATACCCTCTTGAATTCCTTTAAAAGAATTTAGTGAACCGATAGTATAATTTGATAGAATCTCTTCAATATTTTCCTTATTAAATTTTGTATATACTGCCATTTAATTTAATTCTTTAGGTAGCTTGAAAATTACTTTTTCTTCAGCAACAGAAACCTCTTCAATAGATACTAGATAATCTTTTTCTATTTCTCTGATTAAATTTTGTACCAGCTGTTCTGGTGCAGACGCACCAGATGATATACCAATTATTTTTGAATTTGCAATATCTTCAAATGGAATTTCTTTTTCTGAATGCATGAGCAATGAATTTTTGCACCCTGCTTTTTTAGCAACTTCCACTAATCTGGCTGAGTTTGAAGAATTTCTACTACCAATAATAAAAAACATATCACATTTGGATGCTATTTTTTTTACAGCTGTTTGTCGATTAGTAGTCGCATAACATATATCTTCTTTTATTGGACCTTTAATACTTGGAAATTTTTTTTTTAAACAGGCTATAATCTCTGCAGTATCATCTACTGATAAAGTAGTTTGAGTTATATACGCCATGGGTTTAGTAAAATTTTTACTTACTAGGGATTTAGCGTCATTAATTGTTTCAACTAGTGTTATAGCCCCTTTTGGCAATTGCCCCATTGTACCTATTACTTCAGGATGGTTGTTGTGACCTACAAGAATAATATCGTAACCATTTTTATAAAGTTGTTCAGACTCTCTATGAACTTTTGATACTAATGGACAAGTTGCATCTACATAAGAAAGTTTTTTAATTTTTGCTTCTCTAGGCACTGTTTTTGGCACTCCATGTGCAGAAAAAACTACTGGCCTAGTGTTGTCTTGAATATCTGACAATTCATTTACGAATATGGCTCCCTTTTTTTTTAAATCTTCAACTACTTGTTTATTGTGAACTATTTCATGTCTCACATAAACGGGCGAACCATATTTATTAATAGATTTATCAACTATTTCTATGGCTCTTTTAACACCAGCACAAAAACCTCTAGGAGATGCTAAGTAAATTTTAAGTTCTTTTTTCATTCTTTTTTAATAAGTATTCGAGCAATATATGCGGAAAAGTAAGGGACGCCAAACCAATAAAAATCACTTGCATTATAGCTACATCTAAAGTGATATTATTTAATGTTAGTATCCAACCACTAGTTATGAAGATAATTGCTGTTAGCAGCGTTAATGGCATAGCTTTCCTAGCAAAAGTAGAAACTTTAATTTTTTCCTCAATCATAATTGAAATTATATGTCTTATGGAATGTATAAAACAAAAATAAAAAGTGAAAGCAAAAATTGTTGAAAAGAAAAAATTTAATACAATAATTATCAGCAAATCTATAAAAGCAAAAAATTGAAGATACAGTTTAAAAATTAGAAAATTTAAAAAAAAATAAAATAAAATGAATATTAAAAATAGTTTAAAATTGTCTTCAAAAATTTCCAGCACGTTAAAGAAATCTATATTATTAGCATTTAACAATTTAAAGATATTTAAAGTTTCATCGTAATTTAAGAAAATTGGAGCAAAGATAATTATTGATCCTTTTAGCGCAAACAAAATCGAATTATTTGTTTTACTATAAATACTATCTTCTTTTCCAAAATGGTATGAAGCTGTTAATAAAAATAAAATTAATGTAAATGTGGGAAATTTATACCACAGTAAGGATATTGAAACTGCAATAACGAGATAAATAAAATAGAAATAAAAAATGTTATCAATTTTGTAAATATTTAATAATTTTTTTCCCTTTTCATGGTCTAGCGCACCATGAGATACACCAATTGTTAATATTAATAAAAAACATGTAGACAAAATATTTTCTAATCTAGGAAGCTCATATCCTGCATAAAAACAACAAATTATAAATACCCAAAAATAATAGAAGGAGTGTTTTTCGTACAAGTCATCAAATTTTCCAATTAAAAATTTCATATAATCAAAGCAAAGCCTTTATAAAAATTAATTTTGGCATTTTACTAATTATTTTCAAATCTTCAAAAATATTACTTTTATTTGATAAAAACTTAATAATAGTATTTGAAGATGTTTTAAACATATTAAAAAATATCATTGGCATTTTTTCAGGATAATTTTCTAGAACTTTTAGAAAAACCTTATCTAAAAATTGATATTTTTTTCCTAAATTAAAGAATTTTACTCTTTCAATTTTATCAATATTTTTTGCAATATATTTGCTATGTTCTTGTATATTTAAAAAAGTATATCCTGTGCTTAAACGAGTCATCCCACCGGCTGAGCCAATATTGATAACTTTATTTTTATTTTTAAATGAAGGGTAAAAAAGGGGTATGGCACCTTTTTCCATAAAATTAATTTTGTAACTTTTAATACCTAAATTATTTTTGATATAATTTTCCAATTGTAGATCATAATCCATAAGATTTTGATCTTCTAAGTTCGATAACCATGTGGTTTCGATTAAAGCTTTGTTTTTACTAAAGGGTAAAGTGTAAAAAAAATGCACATCATTTTTCTGATCACAATTAAAATCCATTAGGTTTACAATTTCATCATCAAAAATATTTTTAGGTGTCTCAATTTCTATTCCTTGAAAGTGCTGCCACAGCTTAGATTTATCTATTTCACCTTCGAAAACACTATTAAAGATCAATGAGTTTTTTGAATTAATCTCATTGATATTTTTAAAAAAACTAACATTAGGATTTAAGCCTAACTTAGAATTTATCTTTTTGTAAAATTTCTCACTGTTAATACTTTGATACGGAAAAGATTTATTTGAAAGTTCATGAAAACCCTCTGAAGTGTTAATTGTAAAATTGTTCCAACTTTTAATAACACAATCATCAAAGTTATGATTAAAAACTCTCCAGAAAGACCACGTTTTGTCTCTTTTATATTCTTCACGAGTTTCAATGATTGCTAAAGATTTTTCTTTTAACTTATCATTAACTTCAAGCTCATAGGCTAATGATAAACCTGCACATCCACCACCTATAATTATATAATCAAATTCTTTCATTTAAATTAATCTCTTGTTCTAAGATATTATGATTTTCTTGATTATCGTAATTTAAATTTTTTACGAATAACAACTTAATGAAGTCAAAAATAGACAAAAAGGTCTGAACTATCTTTTCAATCACCGGAACATAGATTTTGCCAGCTTTATTATAATTATCTATGTTTTTTTGTTTTAGAATGTAGTCACCTATTTTTCTGTAAACTCGTCTAGCAACAATAACTGAAAATCTGGATTTAAATGGTATGTTGCTAATAGATTTAAATGATTTTTCGTAAAATACTTGAGACTCATTTATAATATCTCGAATTGATGAAAAATCGTGTTTAACATATTGTCTGTTGCGCGCTTTGTCTTCACAAACATCTCGAGCGATATTAGTAAGCTGCATAGCTATTCCTAGATCAATCGCACCTTTTAGAGCCTCTTTATTTTTTACTTTCAGTATTTTTGACATCATTAATCCAACTGTTCCGGCAACCCTATAAGAATAAACAAGCAAATCTTTTTTTGAATTAATCATAACTTTTTCCTCTAAGTCTGTTTCAACTCCATCAAATAAATCCATTACTACTTGTTTATAAATATTTTCACTATCAATAATTGACCACATATCTTTTATAATTTGATTCTCTAAATTTCTATTTTCAAAATCCTTTTTAAATTTTGAGAAAATTTCTTTCTTTGTATTCAGATTATTATTATCATCAACTATATCGTCCAATGTTCTACAGAAGTTATATAAAGATGAGCATTTATCTAAAGTATTACTCGACAGGAAAAAACTTGCCCAATAAAAAGATTTAGCATGTTCCTTTAATAAATTACTTTTCATTGAAACAATTTATCTAAAACTTTTGCAGATGATAGAACACCAGGCATTCCAGCACCAGGGTGTGTTCCGGCACCCACAAAATATAAGTTTTTATATATTTCAGATTGATTATGAAATCTAAAATAAGCTGACTGAGAAAATTTTGGCTGAATTGAAAATCCAGAACCGTATAGAGTTCCCAGATCAATTTCAAAATAGTCAGGGGTTAAATAAAAATCACTTATTACATTTTCTTTTATGCCTGGTAAAATAGTTTTATCCATTTTATCCAAAACTAAATTTTTGAATTTATCTGCCTCTTTAATCCAATTAACTTTAGATAAATTATTTGGCACAGGAACTAGAACATAAAAGGCATCCTGGTCTTTTGGCGCCATATTTGGATCTGTTGCAGATGGTCGATGCAAATAATAGCTTATGTCGTCAGAAAGTATTTTTTTTTCAAATATCTTATCAAGATGTTTTTCATAAGTATCTCCAAAATAAATTGTATGATGAGCCACATTATTATATTTTTTTTTAGAACCAAAATAATAAACAAACAGTCCCATAGAATAATCCATTCTTTTCATTTTTTGTTTAAATAAAAAATTATAATCTTCTTTTGATTTTATTAAATTGTTATAAACATTTGGGGGGTCAGAATTACAAATCACATAGTCACCATTAATAATCTTAGAATTATTAATTTTAACTCCTTTAACTTTTTTATTCTTTGTGAGTATCTCAGTAACTTCGGCGTGTTTAATTATTTTAATATTTTCTTCGATCATTAACTTTTCTAAAGCTTTAACAACATTTCCCGTTCCTCCCATAGAGTAGTGAATACCCCATTTTTTTTCTAAAAATAAAATTAATGTATATATTGATGTTGTACTAAAAGGATTTCCACCTACCAAAAGAGGATGCATGCTAAATACTCTTCTTAATTTTTCGTTAGATATGTAATTTGAAACTAAGCTATATACTGACTTATAACTTTTTAATTTTAATAAAGATGGAATTTGCTTTATCATAAAGATTAAATTATTAAAGGGTTTATCTGATAAATCTGTAAAACCTTTATCAAAAATCTTTTCAGTAAAATTTACTAAATTTTTATATCCATCATAATCAGATGGATTAAATTTTTTAACTTGTTCTTCCATGGATTTATCATCACCGTTGTAATCGAATGTATCTCCATCACTGAAAACGAAGCGATACCACAATTCCAGTGGTACAATTTTCACATAATCTGTAATTTTTTTATTGAATAAAGAAAATAATTCTTCAAATAAATATGGAGCAGTTATAACAGTAGGACCTCCATCATAAATAAATTGATCTTTTTTAAAGACTCTAGCTCGACCTCCAAGATCAGGATGTTTTTCGATTAAAGTAACTTTATAGCCTTTAGCTTTTAATCTTAAAGATGCTGCCAAACCACCGAAGCCTGAGCCTATTATTATTATTTTTTTTGCCATTTTATTTATGGCCTATACTAACTGGATTTTTTCTTAAGTGCTAATTTTGTTTCTTCAATACTAGATAAATAAATCTTATTTAATTTGCTTTTGTCTATGGAATTTTTAAGAAGTTTTTCTACAGATTCTATTGCTATTTTTACTGAGGCATTTTTAACATCTTTCAAAGCTTGATTTTTCATTTGCTTTATTCTTTCCTCAGCATTTTTCTTTCTATTTTCCATTAAGCTATGAAATTCTTCATTTGTTTTAATGATATTTTTCTCAGAGTCCTCATTGGCTTTATCTAACATTGATTTAACTTCAGCTTTTGAATTACTAATTTTCTTTTCATGTTCACTTAAAATATTTTTTGCTTCTTCTTTAAGTTTTTCAGCCTCATTTAT
>CACDES010000023.1 GCA_902551865.1 uncultured Pelagibacteraceae bacterium | reverse complement strand
GCTTTATCTGTAATATTATTAATTTTAATTTTTACTTCTTTACCTATCTGTTGATCTAACTTATCAAATGGATTTTCTAATGTGGCTTTGTAAGATAATGAAATTCTTTTTGAGTCTTTATCAATATTCACTATTTTAAATTTTATTTTTTGTGAAACAGAAAGAATTTTACTTGGCTTTACATTTCTATTAGTCCAATCTAATTCTGAGTTATGTATTAAACCTTCGATTCCATCTTCAATTCTAACAAAACAACCATAGTCCATGATTTTTGTTACAGTGCCTTGATAAAATTCTCCAACTTTATACTTTTTCTCAATATTTGAGTAAGGATCTTCCGTTAAAGCTTTTATTGAGGCTGATACTCTATTAGTTTTTTGATCAATCTTTGTTATTTTTACTTTTAATTTTTGTCCTATAGTTACCAAGTCCGATGGCTTCTTAACTCTTCCATGACTCAAATCACTCACATGCAACAAGGCGTCTACTCCGTTTATGTCTAAAAAAATTCCCCAATCTGTTGTCGCTTTTACAATTGCATTATCTACAACTGACCCTTCTTTAATATTCTTTAATGCTTCAAGAATTTCTGCATTTTTACTTTTTTCAAGTACTGCTCTTCTTGAAACACATACGTTTCCCCTATTTTTATCAATTCGTGTAGCAATTACTTTTATTGGAGTATTCATTAGGTGGTCAACTTTTTTTAGAGGTCTAATATCAATTTGTGAAGATGGCATGAAACAAGGCAAACCCTCTACATAAGCTATAAAGCCACCTTTACATTTTCCTTGTAAGGTCGCAACTAACTCTTCTTGAGATTCAAAAACTTTTTCCATTTTTTTCCAAGCTTTCATTTTTCTAGCTTTGTCTCTTGAGATAATTATTTCACCTCTGGCACTTTCTATTCTATCTAAATAAACATCTATCATTGAACCAACTTTTAGTTTTGATAGTTCATCATCGTTTTTAAACTCTTCAATGGGTATCATGCCTTCCATTTTAGCTTTACAGTCTACTACTATGAAATTTTTAGTTATTTCAGTTACTGTAGCTTTAATAATTTCGTTTTCTTTTAATTTTCTATCTTTAAAGTCTTTTTCAAGAAGGCTTTGAAATTCTTTATGTAAGGGATTTGTTTTATTTAATTCTTGTTCGATTGCCATATTTTATTTTAATCATTTTATCCACGTATTTAGACATTTTTTTCACCATAGCTTTTTTATTTAATTTTCCGGTGTCGATTTCTATCGCATCTCTATGTTTGAGTAAAGGGCTACTTTTTCTTTTGATGTCAAGATTATTTCTTATTCTCAAGGCTTTTTTAACGTCTTTAATTTTAATTTTTTTATTACTACTTTTTAATTCCTTGTATCTTCTAAAAGCAGCCGTATTTAAATTGCATTTAAAAAAAAATTTTACATCTGAATTTGGAAGAATTTTTGTTGATATATCTCTTCCCTCGATACAACAATATTTATTTTTTTTTGCAAAAGTTGTCTGAAAATCTTTTAGAATTTGTCTTATCTTATATATTTTTGCAATAATCGCGCTATGTTTAGATATTTCAATTGTATGTAAATTTATCTTTTTTAATTTTTTGTAATTTAATTTTTCAAATTTTTTTTTTAAAAATTTAATTTTATTTTTAGGCTTATATTTAATTAAAAGATAGCTTGCATATCTGTATAATAGACCAGAAGATAAAAAACTTAATTTATATTTCTTTGCAATCATTTGAGCGCCGGTTGATTTACCTGTTGCTGCTCCTCCGTCACAAGAGATCTGTATTTTTTTATCTTTGAATTTCAAATTTTCCTCCTAATGATTTTACTATTTTTAAGAAAGATGGAGCAGAAGTAAAAACTGTTTCAAAATTTTTCATTTTTGCTTTTGCTCCTGTAACTAAAGCAAGAATAGAAGTGCTTTGAAAAATTCGATGATCTTTTATATCAGGAACTTTTATTATTTTATTTTTTGGTTCTATTACATCTTTTCCAAAAATCTTGAGCTGGTCTTTTGTAGATTTACTTTTAATACCAATTTGTTTTAAAACTTTTTGCATTTCTTTTATACGATTACTTTCTTTATTAACAAGATCCCCAATTCCTTTAAATGTAGATGTTCCTTTAGTTAGAGCGGCAATGACTGAAAGAATTGGATATTCGTCTGTAGTTTTAACATAAAAATCTTTAGAAGCTTTAATTGGTCTAATCTTTGAACTTTGTACATGTATATCTCCATAAATTTCATTGTTATTACTTCTTATGTTTTTAAATTTTATCTTTGCTCCGTGTTTTTTTAACAATTCATAAAAACCAATTCGAGTTGGATTTAATCCTACATTTCTTATTTTTAATTTTGAATTTTTATTTAATAATGTCAGTGCTGTAAAAAAAGCTGCTGAGGAGGGATCTCCAGGCACATTTATATTAACTGGATTTAAATTTTTTTTCCCAAATATTTTTATAAGTTTTTTTCCACTTTTTTTTATCTTAATAGCTTTGGAATTTTTAATAAGCATATTTTCAGTATGGTCTCTACTTTTTTTGTCTTCGATTATTTCAGTAGTGCCAAAAGCATTTAAGCCTGCTAGCATAACAGCACTTTTAAGTTGAGCAGAAACTCCAGCTTTATAGTTAATACAAACTGGCATTTCAGTGGAAACAAGTTTTAGTGGAAAATTAAATTTATTTTTAGGTAAAAATTCAGCTCCAAATTCCGACATTATATCAATTAATTTTTTCATACTTCTTTTATTTAAAGAATGATCGCCTTGAACTTTTATATCTATATCTGGTGTAGTTGATAGTATTCCTATTAAAAGTCTTGCTAAAGTTCCAGAATTTCCAAAGTTTAAATTTAAATTTTTTTTCGCAAACAAGGAGCCTAAACCTTTTCCGTGAATAAAATATGATTTAGATTTTTTTCTTATTTGAACACCAAGTTTCTTTAGACAATTAATTGTAGAAAAAACATCCTCTGACTCCAAAACATTTTTAGCAACTGAAATATCTTGACAAATTGATCCAATTAAAAAACTTCTGATCGATAAGGATTTGTCAGAGTCAACTTTAATTGATTTTATAAAAGGTTTTATTTTATGATTAATATTTAAAGAAAAACTTTTAGGTTGCATTAAATATATTAAAATTGGGAACCAAAATAATGCTCTATAGCTTTTGATGATTTCAACAACTCTTTAGATGTGCCCTCAGCAATAACCGTTTGTTCTCCTAGGACATAACTTCTATCAGTAATATCAAATAAATTTTTAACATTATGATCCGTTAAAAGAACGCTTACGCCTTGTCTTTGAATTTTTACAATATATTTTTGAATATCTTGAATAACTATAGGATCAAGAGCAGCTAGAGGTTCATCGAGTAAAACAATTTTAGGTTTGTTTATCATTATTCTTGCCATCATTAGTCGTCTAATTTCTCCACCGGATAATACAGAAGCATTTAAAGTTCTTAAGTGTTGTAAATTAAATTCATCAAGAAGCTTTTCAGTAATTTCTTTTTGTATTTGTGTGTCTTTAATACTTATTTGAGCAATTCCAATTATATTATCGTATACACTCATATTAAATACACTTCTTTGTTGAGGAAGATAACCTAAACCTTCTTTTGATCTTAGATGCATTGGGATTTGATCTATAGCTCTATTGTTTAGATATATTTTTCCTCCCTCAGGATTTTGTTCACCAATACATATTGAAAACAGAGTTGTTTTTCCACAACCGTTTGGTCCAAGCACTCCAACACATTCTCCAGGAAACACTCTTAATGAGAGCTTTTTTAAAATTGGCCTTCCATCAAAAGATTTGTTTATATCTTTAACTTCAAAGATAGGTTTGTCTTTTTTAAATTTTAAAATTCTAAAACCTTTTTTCATTCAATTTTACATTAGCATTAATTTTACCATCATTAAAAGATGTAATAGCTAAATTTTGTTTTTTTATATCAAATAATAATTTATCTGCAATCAAGTTTCCTCTTATATCATCAATTCTTACATTTTCATAAATACTAAGGTAATTTTCTGTATTTGAATAATTAGCTTTTTCAGCAAAAAGTTTGCTGCCCATATATTCTGCTTTTACATTATTAGAGAATTTCATATCAAAGTTTTTATTATTATAAATCCCCTTATCGGACCAGATATATAATATTGTATTGTCTTTAAAATAAAAAATTGCCTGTACATCATCCATATAGACAATTTCAGGTTTTAACTCATCTAAACGCGCTTTCTTAGATTTTAATAAATACCTATTTCCACGAAGATCGACTCCACTATATTCGATGTTAAAGAATAAATTTTCATCATCTTTCTCATCATCTTTTACAGTTTTCTTAACTTGATTAGACGTTGTCAGATCTATATC
This sequence comes from uncultured Pelagibacteraceae bacterium, assembly GCA_902551865.1. Taxonomy (GTDB): domain Bacteria; phylum Pseudomonadota; class Alphaproteobacteria; order Pelagibacterales; family Pelagibacteraceae; genus Pelagilacustribacter. The sequence continues at coordinate 5,538 of CACDES010000023.1, read as the reverse complement.
GCTGGTTTCTTTATTGTAATAAGTTAGATAAATTATTATTAGAGCAAAAATTAGTAAAGAAAATTGAATAATTCTTAATTTTTTTTTTCTTTCAATCATTTGAATCCATACTTAAGAAGAGAATGTATATGAATGATTCCTTTTAATTTAATTTTATTTTTCTTTTTAAAATCTTTATCAGAAGCAACAAGCAAGCTTGTAATCTTTCTTTCATTCATGATTCCTAAAGCTTTTGTAGCAGGCATATTTTCACTAATAATCAAAGGATTTTTAGTCATCAATTTTTGTAAATTAGTTTTTTTTGAGATGAATTTTATTCCTCGTCTTATATCCCCATCTGAAATAAGACCGGCAATATAATTATTTTTAATAACAACTACAATTCCTAATTTTTTTTTATTAATTATTTTTGACGCTTCTCCTAAATTCTTTTTAAAGTTTATAACTGGTAATTTTTTTCCAGTAATCATAATATCTTTTGCTAGGAGTAAAGAGTTACCAATATTGCCTCCTGGATGAAAAAGTTTAAATTTTTCCTTAGAAAATTTTCTTTTAGATATAGCAGTTGTAGCTAAACAATCTCCTAGCAACATCGTAATTGATGTACTTGATGTTGGAACCATTCCAGTTACATCAGACTCTTTAACTTTTGGTAGTAAAATTTTTATGTCACTTGCTTTAAGAAGAAGGCTGTCGGGTTTAGATGCTACACCTATTATCTTTATTCGAAAACGATTAGCATATTTAAGCATGTTCGTTAGCTCTGATGTGTTTCCTGAATAAGAAAAAATAATTAGAATATCATTTTTTTCTATTTGCCCCATGTCTCCGTGTAGAGCTTGAGCTGGATCACAAAAGAAACTTGGAATTCCAACACTTGAAAAAGTTGCTGAAATTTTTCTAGCAATTAATCCAGATTTACCTATGCCCCCAAAAACAACTTTACCTCTACAATTTAGAATTAAATCGACTGCTTTGACAAAAGAGCTATTAAAAACTTTATTTATTTTTTTTAATTCTTGAATTTGTATATTGGCAGCTTTTTTAGCTAAATTTATATAATTATTTTTATTCATTAATGCTCAAAAATATCAAATTTAAATCCATTTTGATCAAGTTCGACTCTAGTATTTAAAAAACTTATACAACTTTTAAATAAATCCATTCTATTTTCTCTTATAAGCATTTTTTCTAACTCTGACTTAATCTTATGCAAATAAATTACATCGTTGGCTGCATATTCTAGCTGTTTATCAGAAAGATCATTAATATCTTTATTCCAGTCACTGCTACCTTGACGTTTATCTAAATTTTTATTGCAAAATTCTTGAGCTAAATTTTTTAAACCATGAGCATCGGTATAAGTTCTCACAATTTTTGATGCTATTTTAGTATCAAAGATATTTTTCATTTTGCATTTTAAAAAAAATTCTAATGCACTTTTATCAAACCTTAAAAAGTGACCAATTTTAAGAATTTTATCATTTTCTAAGACGGAAACTAAATTTGGAGCTTTGTAAGTTTTTTTATTTGGCTGAATGATGTAAACATTTTCTTTTTCATCACAAATTTGGATGAGACTTAATTTGTCTCTTTCAGGGATTTGTAAACCCGTAGCTTCTGTATCTATTGCAATACTATTTTTAAATGAATTAGCTATCTCTGAAGTTATGTCCTCTTTAATCTTAGTTATTTTCATATATAGTTTCTAAATACCATGAAAAATCAAATTTGCACAATTTTAGGTGGTGGTGGTTTTATAGGAAGATATCTTGTTCGAAATTTGACCAAGAAAAACTATAGATGCATTATCTCTACGAGAAATAGCTTTCAAAAAGGTTATTTAAAGACTCAAGCGACTCCTGGTTCAATAGAATTGATAAATTGGAACCCTAATAATTTTGATGAATTAAAAGAATCAATTAAAAATTCAGATGTTGTCATTAATTTAATTGGCATTCTTTATGAAACAAGAAAACAAAAATTCATGAATATTCATGCAGGTATACCAGAGACAATTTCAAAGATATGTGCACAGTCAGATGTAAAAAAATTCATTCAAGTAAGCGCAATAGGTGCGAGTGAAAATTCAAAATCTTTATATCAAAGATCTAAATTTCAAGGAGAAGTTAATGCACTTACAAACTTTAAAAATACTGTCATTATAAGACCGAGCGTTGTTTGTGGGACAGAAGATAATTTTACAAATTTGTTTTCTAAGTTAAGTATTCTACCCATAATACCAGTTGTTAAGATGAATTATAAATTTCAACCTATATTAGTTTCAGATGTAGCTGATACAATTGTTAAGGCAATTGAAGCAAAAGATAATCATGGAAAAATTTATGAAATAGGAGGACCACAAGTGATTAGCTTTGGCGATATGGTTAAATCAATTATGAAAACATTGAATAAAAAAAGATTTGTAGTAGAGATGCCAATGCCACTAGCTAAAACTCAAAGCGTACTCATGAGCATGCTTCCCATTCCTCCAATGTTAACGATTGATCAATGTAAAATATTATCTGAAGCAGATAATATCGTTTCAAATAATCATTTAACTTTGGAAGACCTAAACGTAAAACCATCTGATGTTGAGGAAGCTATGAAAAAATGGTTGTGGAGATATAGAGATGGTGGACAGTTTGCAAAAGTACAATGAAAAGTATTAGTTTATTATCGGGATATATTTATTTAGTTCTAGCAGTAATTACTGGAATAGCTTCTAACGGATTTTTAAAAACTACAGAGGGATTTACTAAACTAAGTCCCACTATTTTTTGTGTAACCAGTATAATTGTTTGTTTGTTTTGTCTTTCAAAAGCTATGACAATCATTCCTGTGGGTTTTACCTACGCAACTTATGGAGCTCTTACAATTACAGCAGTAACTTTGTTTGGGATTTTAAAATATAACCAATCACCAAATATCTACGGTACTTTAGGTTTAATTTTGATTATCGCAGGCGTAGTATTATTAAATATATTTGGAAAAGTGAAATAGAACTGATGACATTATTATTTTTATCTTTAGCGGTTATTATTGCCATCATCGTAATTTTAGTATCAGCAAAGCATATCAAAAAAGGATTTGAAGCTAGAAGTGAAGTGAAAGACCAACAAAGAAATGAGAATGTCAGCCAAGAAGATGAGGAGATTTTAGATAAGCTTAAAGATAAAAATCTTTCAGAGGAAGATCTTAAAAATCTTTATAAAGAAATAAAGAATAAAGACAAAGAGGAAAAATAATTTGAGCGAAACTAGCAAACTTAATTTTTTAAATAATCTTTTAGATCAAGTCTTGGTAATTGATAAGTCTAAAACCATATGTTTTGCAAATTTAAATGCAAAAAACAGATTTGGTGAAAATATATTAAATCAAAATATATCAAGCATTATTCGTGACCCAGCGTTATTAGACAATATTCAAAATTCTTTAAATGATAAATCTAGTTCAACGATAGATGTAGAAACCAAAAAGCCGAACTATCAATATTATAAAGTAAGTGTAATGCCAGGACCTAAGAATATCTTTAATGCTGAAGAAACAGTAATAATTTTTTTTAAAGATCTAACAGATATCATTAAGGCTCAAAAACTAAAATCTGATTTCGTAGCAAACGTCTCACATGAATTAAGAACTCCCTTACAAAGTATTAAAATGGGTCTTGAAACTATTAATGATGGAGCTGCAAAAAATGATAAGGAAAATCAGAAAAAAATTATGCCATTAATAATGCAACAAGCGGCTAGAATGGAAAATATAGTGAATGACTTGCTTTCTTTATCTCGAATTGAGCTTCAAGAGCATATAAGACCTAGTGACAACGTTGTTTTAGATGAAATTATAAAACACTCGGTTGATTTACATAGGGATCTGCTTCAAAAAAATAGTATTACTTGTAAAATTGAAACAGAAAATAAAAATACAGAATTTAAAGGCGATAGAAATAGACTAACAGAGGTTTTTAATAATTTGATTGATAATGCGATTAAGTATAGCGAGAAAAATACAAAAATTAATATTCTTGTTAAAACAAATGAAAATAACATCGATGTCATTATAAAAGACCAAGGCATTGGTATTCCAAGAGAACATATACCAAAAATTACAGAGAGATTTTTCAGAGTAAATCCAGAAAAAAGTAAAGAAGTTGGTGGCACTGGCCTCGGATTAGCGATTGTTAAACATATTGTTAATCAACATAGAGGCGAAATGGATATCTCAAGTGAAGAGGGAAAAGGTACCCAGATTTCCCTCAATTTTCCTAAAAACTAACATCTACAACTAAAAAGTTAGCTTTGTAACAAAAGTTTAATATCTCTTTAATATAATCTAAACCTGAACAAATTAAATCTCTATTGATTATTAAAGGAGAAAAATATGAAAACACTTAAAAATATAATTGCAGTATTAGCAATTCTTTCTTTCGCATCTTATGCGAATGCAAGAGACCAAATTAAAATAGTTGGTTCTTCAACAGTTTATCCATATGCAACAGTAGTAGCTGAGCAGTTTGGAAAAAAAGGTAGTTTTAAAACACCTGTTATTGAAAGTACGGGAACTGGCGGAGGCATGAAATTATTTTGTGCTGGAATTGGAGTAAATCATCCAGATATTACTAATGCTTCAAGAGCTATTAAACCAAAAGAAAAAAAGCTTTGTGAAAAAAATGGAGTTAAAGATATTATTGAAATTGTTGTAGGAAACGATGGAATAACATTTTCACATTCTACAAAAGCACCAGATGCAAATTTTACAAAAGAGCAACTTTGGAGAGCATTAGCTGCCAAAGTAGACATCGATGGTAAATTAGTTGAAAATCCATACAAAAAATGGAGCGATATCGACTCGGGTTTACCAAGTAAAAAAATCGAAATTCTTATAGCACCCCCAACTTCAGGAACTAGAGACGCTTGGAATTCTTTAGTAATGGTAAAAGGATGCACTAAAGGAGCAAAATCTCTTTATGAAGCTGATGGTAAAAAAGCTAAAAAAGAATGTGCAAAAATGAGAGAAGATGGTTATGCGGTTGAAGCAGGTGAAAACGATACATTAATCGTTCAAAAGCTTGCAGCTAATCCAGATGCTTATGGTTTCTTTGGTTACAGTTACCTTTTAGCCAACAAAGATAAAATCAAAGCAGCAGCTGTTAATGGAGTAAAACCTTCTTTAGAAGGAATTCAAGATTACTCTTATCCAATAGCGAGACCGCTATTCTTTTATGCCAAAAAAGCTCACGTAGGTGTAGTTCCTGGTCTAAAGGAATTTTTAGTAGATTTTACGTCTAAAAAAGCAATGGGCTCTAGAGGATATCTAACTGATATCGGATTAGTACCACTTGCAAGCGATAAGTATAAGACGACTAGAACTGCAGCCAAAGATCTTGTCACAATAAGTTTAAAATAAACGTTTGTTAATTTGTAGAAAAAGGCCGATTTATCGGCCTTTTTTTTATTCTCAATTATAAGTTTAATCATTTAACAAATCTGTAACACTTCTGATCTAAACCTTTATTATGAATTTATTAATCTTCGC
>CACDES010000022.1 GCA_902551865.1 uncultured Pelagibacteraceae bacterium | reverse complement strand
TTATATTTTCTTTTCTATTATTAATTTTAGTCCCTATCTTTGGGGTAGAAGTTAAAGGAGCTAAAAGGTGGTTAGACTTATATTTTTTTAGACTGCAACCTATAGAACTTTTAAAACCTTTTTTTATATTAGCAACAGTTAAAATATTAACTCTAAAAAATTTAAAAAATTCTCAAGCAAAATATTTGTTCAGTTTTCTTCTATTGATATCAGTAATAATTCTTTTAATTGATCAACCGGACCTAGGACAATCAATTCTACTTACAGGAAGTTGGATTGCTACTGTATTTGTTTCAGGTGTTAGTATAATATATATTTTTAGTTTTTTTATTTTCTTTTCCGTTTTAGTAGGCAGTCTTTTATTTTTAATGCCTGAGAAATTTGGTTACATAATTGATCGCTTAGTTACATTTTTAGATCCCAGCAAGGGAGATGCATTTCAGTCTTCGACTGCTTTAAATGCTATAAAGCAAGGAGGGCTTAAAGGCCAAGGAATGGGAGAGGGAATTTTAAAAGATAGTGTTCCAGAAGCTCATACCGATTATATTATTGCTATTATATCTGAAGAGTATGGTTCAGTTATTTCTATCTTAATTATTTCAATTTTTTTATACATTGCTTTTAGGATTATTAAAAATTGTGTTTTAAAAGATGATGAATTTTTGAAACTTTCTTTATGTGGACTTGCTTCACTATTTATTTTTCAAACATTTATTCACATTGGAGTTAACACTAGCCTGTTGCCAACTACAGGAATGACATTGCCTTTTTTAAGCTATGGAGGATCATCTCTTATAGGGAGTGCTGTTTTAGCTGGAATAATTTTAAATTATACAAAAATCAAATTAGAGATAGATGAATAACAAATTTAAAAAAATTATAATTGCCACAGGTGGAACAGGCGGGCATGTTTTTCCAGCTTATTGCGTAGCCAAACACCTTTTTGAAAACAATACAAATGTTACAATAATTTCAGATAGGCGAGGCTTGAAATATTTGCAAAATTTTAATGATATAAAAGTAATTGAAATCAATTCTTCTACTATTTTTAAAAAGCATATTATTGAGCAGTTATTTTCTATACTAATTATTTCTTTTGCAATACTTAGATCATTATTACTCTTATTAATAAACAGACCTAATTTAGTTTTTGGGATGGGTGGATATTCATCTTTTCCTGTTTGTATAGCTGCTAAAATACTGAGGATTCCATTCATTATTTATGAAAATAATTTATTTATTGGAAAAGCTAACAAATATCTGTTGCCTTTTGCGCAAAAAATTTTTGTTTCACATAAACAATTAGAAGGAATTTCAGAAAAGTATAAGAAAAAAATTAGTGTAATTGGAAATATAATTCGAAAAGAAATACTAAATTTTGAAGTAAAGCCAGACTCTAATGAAAACTATAAAAAGTTAAGAATATTAATTTTAGGTGGTAGCCAAGCTGCAAAAATTTTTGCGGAAAGACTTTCTAAAATTTTTAAGGAATGCAGTGAAGCAAATATATCTTTAAAAGTTTATCAACAATGTTTACCTGAACAAAATAAATTTTTAAAATCCTTTTATAAGAATTTAAATATTGATTTTGAAATATTTAATTTTACAAATGATATTTTAAATTATTTTTCTAAAGTTAATTTAGCAATAACTCGCTCAGGGTCTTCAGTCTTAGCAGAGCTGATTAATGCACGTATACCTTTTATTTCTATCCCTTTGCCAACCTCAGCAGATGATCATCAATTAAAAAATGCTATTCATTATGAGAAATATGGATATAGCTATTTAATAGAGGAAAAAGATTTGGATATAAAATTATTCCATTTGATTAAAAAAATTAATGAAGACAAATCATTATTAAGTCAAATAATAATTAAACAAAGACAACATTCTGACAAATCAGTATATAAAAATATCGATAAACAATTGGAAAATATAACAAATGAAAAAGATTAGAATAGGACAAAAAGAAATTATTCATTTTGTAGGAATTGGAGGCATTGGCATGAGTGGTTTAGCTCAGGTTATGAAGACAATGGGATTTAAAATTCAAGGAAGTGATCAAAATAAAAATAAAAGTACATCTGATTGTTTAAAAGAAGGAATAAAAATTTTTATTGGCCATGCTAAGAAAAATATAAAAAATTCAACGCTTCTAGTAAAATCTTCTGCAATCAAAGATAACAATATAGAAATTAAACAAGCTAAAAAAAATAAAATACCAATTTATTCAAGAGCAGAAGTTTTGGCAAATGTGGTTTCACTTAAAAAAAATATAATAATAACTGGATCTCATGGAAAAACTACCACCACATCTCTAGTAGCAAAAATTTTGTCTGATCAAAAATTAGATCCAACTATTATTAATGGAGGAGTAATTAATTCATTCAATAGTAATGCAAAATTAGGAAAAGGTGATTGGGCTATTTTAGAAGCAGATGAATCAGATGGCAGCTTTTTAAAGTTACCAATAAACTACTCAATAGTCACTAATATTGATTTTGAACATATAGATTATTACAAAAATTATAAAAATTTGGAAGACGCATTTATCCAATTTATAAATAAAACTCCACCTATTGGCAAATCTTTGATTTGTATTGATAACAAAAACATCAAAAGAATTTTAAAAAAAATTAAAAATAAAAATATTCTAACATATGGTTTTAATAAAAAAGCCAATTATAGAATTAGTAATCCAAGATATTATGCAACCCACTCTCTTTTTAACTTACATTATAAGAGTTTAGATAACTCTATAGTGACAATTAAAAACATTAATTTAAAATTAATAGGAGAACATAATATTCTCAATGCATCTGCTGCTGTAGCTGTTTGTATAAATCTAGGAGTCAAAACTAATATTATAAAAAAAGCTTTAAAAAATTTTTCAGGAGTTCAAAGAAGGATGACTAAAGTATTCACAAAAAATACAAATGAATTTTTTGACGATTACGCTCATCATCCAACAGAGATTTCATCAATATTAGAAGGAGTACATAAAGTATATAATAATAGAAAAATTATTTCAGTTTTTGAACCTCATCGATACTCTAGAGTAATGTCATTAAAATTAGATTTTTCCAAAGCATTTATAAAGTCAGACTTAGTTTTAATTTGCCCAATATATGCAGCTGGTGAAAAGAAAAATTTTAATTTTAATCTATTAAATTTTGCAAAACTAATATCTAAAAACTCTAAAACTCAAGTGGTATTAGTAAATAATCAAAAAGAATTATCTAATTTCTTTAAAAAGAATTTGATAAGCAATGAAATTATAATTGGCATGGGTGCTGGTTCTATCTCTAAGTGGATGAGACAATTGAAATATAGTTTATGAGTCAAAAAAAAGAAGTTTTAAAAGATATATTTGGAAAAAATTTGATTATTAATGAAAATTTATCAAAATACAGTTGGTTTAATCTAGGAGGGCCTGCTGAAATTTTTTTTAGGCCAAAAGATAAAGATCAACTTTTAAAATTTTTAGAGAAAATTAGAAAAAATAATTATGAGATACATATTTTAGGAGCGGGTTCGAACACTTTAATTAGAGACTCCGGTGTAAAAGGCGTTGTGATTAAATTAGGTTCAAAGTTTTCAAATATTAAGCTATTAACAAAAGACACGATTGAAGTCGGTGCTGCTATATTAGATAGGAAGGTTTCAGATTTTGCAAAAAATAATGATATAGCTAATATGGAATTCTTATCTTGTATTCCAGGCTCTATTGGTGGCGCAATTACAATGAATAGCGGATGCTATGGAACAGATATTTCTGAGATTTTATTGTCCATTAAGGTTATTGATGAAAATGGAAAAGAAAAAGAGATAAAAAATGATCAAATTAAATTTTACTACAGAGGCACAAATCTTCCCAAAAACTATATAATATTATCTGCTGTACTAAAGGGAACTATTTCTAAAAAACAATTGATTGAGAAAAAACAAGAGGAATTAATCCAAAGAAAAAAACAATCTCAACCAAGTCAAATAAAAACTGGAGGGAGCACGTTTAAGAATAATGATCAAAAAAAAGCATGGATGCTGATCAAGGAGTCTGGTTGCGATAAATTTCATGTAGGAGATGCAAAAATCTCTGAAAAGCATTGTAATTTTTTTATAAACAACGGAACCGCTAAAGCTTCGGACATCGAAAAATTAATAAATAATGTAAAAAAAGAAGTACAAAATAAGACTGGAGTTAGTCTCGAGCTAGAGATTAAGATAATTGGTGATGAAATATAAAAAAGTTCTAGTGGTCCTTGGCGGCTTATCAAAAGAAAGAGAAGTTAGTCTTGAAAGTGGAAAAGCATGTATAAAAGCTTTAAAAAAAATAGGTTACAATGTATCCACTTTTGATCCTCAGGAAAAAAAATATAATTTAATTAATAAAAATGAAACAGATGTAATTTTTAATGCTCTCCACGGAAAATATGGCGAAGACGGTGTTGCCCAAAGCTATTTTGAGTATTTAAGAATTCCATATACTCATTCAGGGGTAATTAGTTCATATAATGCAATGAATAAGATAATTTCTAAAAAAATTTTTAAAAAAAATAAAATTAAATCTCCTAAATACTTTGTTTTTCAAAAAAAAGATTATACTAAAAATAAATTAGCTCAATCTATTAAAAGAAAAAGGATTAAATTTCCTATTGTAGTTAAACCCATAAACGAAGGATCTAGTATTGGAGTTAGAATATGTAAAAATACACTAGATCTTAATAAATCTGCAAAATCTCTTTTTAAAAAACACACAGAACTACTTTTCGAACCTTATATTGGTGGTCAAGAAATTCAAGTAGCTGTTATAAATGGTATTCCATTAGGTGCCATCGAGCTAAAACCAAAAAGACAGTTTTATGACTATAAAGCTAAATATTCAAAAGCTGCGAAAACTAAACATATTATGCCAGCTAATTTAAAACAATCTAAATACAAGAAAGTTCTTCAGATCGCAAAAAAAGCTCATAATGCTTTAGGTTGCAAGGGTGTGACTAGATCTGATTTTAAATTTTTCAGGGATAAATTTTATCTTTTAGAAATTAATACCCAACCGGGAATGACTAGTTTATCATTAGTTCCTGAAATAGCTAACTATAAAGGAATATCTTTTGAAAATTTAGTTAAAAAAATTTTACTTAATGCCAGTTTAAATAGATGAAAAAATCACTATTTGGATTGATTATACTTTTTATTTTTTTAACGACTTATACACCAAAATTTAATTTCATATTAGAGTCAAATTTTCATATTCAAAATATTGAAATTGAAAATAACTCAATTGTAGAGACTGATGAGATTAAAAAAAGATTAAGCTTTTTATATAAAGAAAATCTATTTTTTTTAGATCACAAAGAAATTGAAAGAAATTTAAAAAAGGAAACTTTTATTGAAAGTTTTAGTATTAAAAAGATTTATCCAAATACTTTAAAAATAATAATTGTAGAAAAAATTCCTATAGCAATTTTACACTATAAAAAAGGAAAATTTTATATTTCAAATAAAGGTAAATTAATAAATTTTATAGAAATAAAGATTTATAAAGATTTACCAACAGTTTTTGGCAACGGAGAAAGTTTCTATTCTTTATACCAAGACCTGCAAAGTATAAGATTTCCTCTAGAAAAGATAATATCTTTTTATTTTTTTGAGTCCGGTAGATGGGATTTAGTTATGCAAGACGATAAAGTTATTAAGCTACCAGTTAAAGACTACTTATCTAGTCTAAGAAATTTTATGTTATCAATAACTAATAGCAATTTTAATAAATACAAAATTTTTGATTATCGAATTAAAGATCAGCTTATTCTCAACTAATATATGCAAACAGACATTCCAACTCTTTTTGTTGAAATAAATGATCAAAATTATATCTTTGCAGCTGGAAAATATGATGAAAATCAAAAATTTAAGATTATTGAAAAAATAGTTACACCTAATGAAGGAATAGAAGAAAAAAGATTTACAAATATTGATCTAGCACAGAGATTAATAAAAAAAAATATTCAAAATATTGAGGATAAGATAAATTTCATTTTTAAAGAAGTAACTATTATTATAGATAATTTTGATAATCCTTGCATTAATATATCTGGATACAAAAAGCTAAATGGATCTCAAGTTTTAAAAGAAAATATTTCTTATATTTTGAATTCACTAAAATTAGCCATTTCCGAAAATGAAAAAAAGAAAAATATTTTACATATTTTTAACTCTAAAAGTATTTTAGATGGAATTCCTGTAGAAAATCTTCCTATAGGCTTGTTTGGTGATTTTTATAGTCATGAGCTGACATTTTTTTTGATTAATAATAATGATGTGAAAAACATCAGGCAAATATTTAATAAGAATAATTTGAAAGTTAAAAAAATTTTAATTAAGAATTTTGTTGAAGGATCTCAAATAATTGATCAAAATAATAAAATTGAAACCTTTTTCAAAATTAAAATAAATAAGGATAGTTCTCACATAAATTTTTTTGACCAAGCTTCATTTAGATACGAAGAATATTTCAATTTTGGAACAAATATAATATTAAAAGATATAGCAAAAGTTTGTTCTATTAACAGAGAGACTATTATTGAAATGTTATCTGATCAAATTATTACAAATAAAAAGGTACAGAATGATAATGAATTATTAGAAGAGAAATATTTTGTTAAAGACAGTTATAGAAAAATTAGAAAGAAGTTAATTCTAGATATAGTGAATGCAAGAATAGAGGAAATTTTAAATATAATTTTGAATAGAAATGTTAATATAAAATCATTTAAACAAAATTCGACTGCAATTTTTTTAATTCTTGAAGATCAGCTTATTTTAGATAATTTTAAAGAAAATTTTAAATTTTATATATCTAAAGATAATAATTTTGATCCTTTTTTAATTAATAATTTTCAAATAGACACATCAATAATCAGCGCTGCTTTTTTGTCTGCTTATGGATGGAAAAAGGAAGCAATACCTGTCACTCAAACAAAAAACTCTTTAATTACTAGGATTTTTAAGTCTATATTTGAGTAGTTTCTTGTTATTTTTGGAAACATTTTTTGTTTTAATTCGATCATATCAATTTTGTATAAGTCACTATGCTTAAATCTAAACAGAAAACCATTAAAGAAAATATAAATTTACAAGGTGTTGGATTACATAATGGGGAAAAAGTAAATTTAACCATAAAACCCTCAAAACCTAATACTGGAATAATTTTTAAAAGAGTTGATATCGATAGTAATAATATTATCCATGCAAACTTTAAAAATGTAGTTGAACCTATTTTGTGTACTAAGTTGAAGAATGAAAATGGAATTACTGTATCAACAGTCGAACATCTAATGGCTGCTTTTTATGGAGAAGGTATTGATAATGTTATAGTAGAAGTTGATGCCTCTGAAATTCCAATTATGGATGGTTCGGCAGTAGATTTTGTAGACTCAATAAGATCAGTAGGAGTTGAAGAGCAAAATCAACCTAGAAAATTTATTAAAGTATTAAAAAAGATTGAGATTAAAGAGGATCAAAAATTTATTTCTATAGAGCCACTCAATCAAGATTTAATAATCGATTTTGAAATTATCTTTAATAATCCGTTAATTAGAACTAGAAGAAAAGAGTTCAAATTAAGCAATGATGATTTAACTGAAATATATAACTCTCGAACTTTTTGTTTATATGAGGATATAGACAATATTAAAAGAATGGGTTTAGCTAAAGGTGGATCTTTAGATAACGCTATTGTAGTTCAAGGAAGTAAAATTCTCAATGAGGATGGCTTAAGAAACAGGCATGAATTTGTTTATCATAAAATATTAGATTGTTTAGGAGATATAATGCTATCCGGTAATCGTATATTTGGTCATATTAAAACATCCCAAGGGGGCCATGCTCTTACTAATAAATTACTAACAAAATTTTTTTCAAATAAAGCTAACTGGAGCTTAGAAAGTTTTGAAAATATTGAAAAACAAAATGAAAATTCTTATAAAAATCCAGTAGCTATTAACGCATAACGTCGTTAAAATTTACCATTCTATTTTAATCTGATATTAATCAGTACATGTTACAAAGAATTTTTCTAATTTTCGTATTAGCAATACATTTAAATTCCTGCTCAAAAAAAGATATTGAATATCAACCTAAAGATAAAGCTAATCCATATGTATTATATCAAGAAGGTTTTGAAGCATTTGAAAAAGGAGATTATTTCTATGCAGAAAAAAAATTTACTGAAGCAGAATTAAATTTTGAGATTGTAGATTTTGCGGCAAAATCAGCAATAATGTCTAGTTATTCACTTTATGGAATAAATTTTTATTCTGATGCATTAACTAATCTAGAAAGATATTTAAAAAAATATCCAACAGATAATAATGTTATTTATGCACATTATTTAATCGCAATAATACATTATGAACAGATAGAGGATGAAAAAAGAGATCTTCAACCTTTGTTAGATGCAAGAAGCAAGATAGAATTTTTTCTAAAAGAATATCCAGATACAGATTATGCTATTGATTTGCAATTTAAACAAGATTTGATTCAAAATCAGCTTGCAGCCAAAGAATTGTATGTAGCTAAATATTACATATCTACTCAAAAATGGGTTCCTGCTATAAAAAGATTAAAAGTAATAGTAAAGGATTATAATAAAACAGTTTTTATAGAAGAAGCGCTTCATCGATTAGTAGAAATTTATTATTATTTAGGCCTCAATGAAGAATCAGAAAAATATGCAAAAATTTTAGGATATAACTATAATTCTAGTGAATGGTTCGAGCAGTCATATAAAGTTTTAAATAAAGACTATAAGATTAAGAAAAAAATAAAACCTAAAGATGATGATAATTTTTTTAAAAAAATTATAAATAAAATAAAATGATTGTACAATCATGAGTGATAAATCTAAAATTATAAGCTTTTATAAAAAAAAGATAAATCTTTTAAAAAAACATAACAAACTCTACTTCAGCAAGGATAGTCCAACAATATCTGATGCTGAATATGATAATTTAAAAAAAGAGATTTTGAAATTAGAAAAGAATAATAATTTTCTAAAAAAATTAAATTTAAATAAAAAGATAATAGGCTCTCCTCCATCTAATAAATTTAAAAAAATTAAACATTTAAAACCAATGCTTTCTCTATCAAATGCATTTGATAGAGATGATATGAAAGACTTTATTAGTAAAATTACTAATTTTTTAAATTTTAAAGATGAAAATATTGAATTTTCTTCTGAACCAAAAATAGATGGTATTTCTGCAACTTTAATTTATGAAAATGGAATTTTAATTAAAGGACTTTCAAGAGGTGATGGTGTCGTTGGGGAGGATATCCTAGAAAATCTTAAAACTATTAATGAGATTCCAAAAAAAATAAAAGGCAGTAATGTCCCTTCTTTATTTGAAATTAGAGGAGAGATATATATTGGAAAAAAAGATTTTAATAAAATAAAAGGAAATTTTGCTAATCCTAGAAATGCTGCGGGTGGATCGCTTAGGCAAAAAGACTCAAAAGAAACATCTAAAATACCTCTGAAATATTTTGCTTATGGATTTGGAGCTATTAAACCAATGATTTTTAATACCCAAGCAGAATTTTTAGAAAAAATAAAAAACTGGGGTTTTTCTATAAACCCTTTAGGAAAAATAGTAAAAAATTTAGACGAGATTGAGACTCAACATTCTTACATAGACTCAATAAGGTCATCACTAGATTATGATATTGATGGATTGGTTTACAAAGTTAACGATTTAAAATTGCAGTCAAGACTAGGTAATACATCGAATTCTCCCCGTTGGGCTATTGCATATAAGTTTTCTGCGGAAAAAGCAGTCACAAGGATCAAAGATATAATTATCCAAGTTGGTAGAACAGGAGCAATAACACCAGTGGCAAAAGTAGAACCAGTTACGGTGGGAGGAGTGGTTGTATCGAATGCTACATTACATAATGAAGATGAAATTAATAGAAAAGATATTCGAATAGGTGATACGGTCCAAATTCAGAGAGCAGGAGATGTAATTCCACAAGTAATTTCTGTAGACAAATCGAAAAGAAACCAAAATAGCGAGAAATACATTTTTCCAGAAAAGTGCTTATGTGGTGCAAAAACACAAAAAGAAATAAATAAATCTACAAAAAAAGAAGATGCGGTAAG
>CACDES010000021.1 GCA_902551865.1 uncultured Pelagibacteraceae bacterium | reverse complement strand
CATAAAAATATTTGGAAACAAAATTATTACAGCAAATCAAAACAATATTCTTTATATGATTAATAAGTTTAATGGCAATCAAATAAAATTTATACCAACTGAAGAAACAACTATAAAAAGTGATTTTGTTAACTCATTGGCTTTATACAGAGAGTCATTAATTTATTTGAACACATTCGGATCTCTTTATTCCATCAATAGTCAAAATTCAAAAATTAATTGGTATGCAAACTTTAAACAATCTCTTGATTTAAATCCTACAAACATATTTTTTTCAAATCCTATTGTTACATTTAAAGATAAGATTATAATTGCTACTGACCCATATTTATATTTACTAAACATTAATAGTGGATCAACAATTTTTAAAATACCAATTACCTCAATTGTTAAACCAGTACTTTCTGGAGAAAATTTATTTATTATCACAAAAGATAATTTACTAGTATGTATAAATATAATTACGGGTAAAATAATTTATTCTTTAAATATATCCAGTCAAATTGCTGATTTTTTAGACACTAAAAAAAAATCAATCAGCATAAAATCTTTATCTTTAGCAAATAATAATTTACTAATATTTTTAAACAATTCATACTTAGTAGCTTTTAATAAAAATGGAAAAATTGAAAAAATTGAAAAACTCAAAAGTAAATTAGGAACTTCTCCAATATTCATTGATAAGTCAATTTTATTTTTAAATAAAAATAATAAATTAATAGTTTTAAATTAGTTATTAGATTTTCCGCTCAGTAAAGACAGCTGAGTTATTTTTGACCGACCTAAATTGTCTTCTGGTTTAACAGGATATTCTCCTGTGAAGTAATGATCGCTGAATTGAGGATATGAATTATTTCTTTTGCCTTTTTCTAATCCCTCGTAAAGTCCTTCTAAACTTAAAAATTGTAATGATTTTGCATTGATGTATTTACACATCTCATCATTACTTTTTTTAGATGCGAGAAGCTCACTCTTTGTAGGCATATCTACTCCATAGAAATCAGGAAATTTTATTTCTGGACATGCAATTCTTACATGAACTTCTTTAGCTCCAGACTCATAAAGCATTTTTACAATTTTATAACATGTTGTTCCTCTTACTAAGGAGTCATCTATTAATATTATTGTTTTATTTTTCACAATACTTTTTGTTGAACTTAATTTTAGTTTTACACCTAAACTTCTAATGTTTTGAGTAGGTTCAATAAATGTTCGTCCGACATAATGATTTCTAATTAATCCTAGTTCAAATTTTTTCTTAGAATACTCTGCAAAACCTAAAGCAGCGGGCACCCCAGAGTCAGGTACTGGAATAACTATATCCGCGTTTACATCTGATTCTTTTGCTAATTGTATTCCAAAGTTTTTACGATATTCATATGCACATTTTCCATCAATTAAACTATCTGGTCTAGCAAAATAGATATATTCAAATACACAAGGTCTGGCTTTTTGTTTAGGAAATGGTTTAACACTGCTAATTTCATTATTTTCAATTATAACTATTTCACCATTTTCTACCTCTCTCAAAAATTTTGCTCCAACAATATCTAATGCACAAGTTTCTGAAGCCAAAATAAATGAGTCTTTTAATTTTCCAATTACCAAAGGTCTTATTCCAAATGGATCTCTCACACCTATCATTTTTTTGTTAGTCATAATAACTAAAGAGTATCCTCCTTGTATTTGAAAAAGAGCATCAATTAATTTATCAATCATTTTATCTCTTTTTGACTTAGCAATTAATTGAACAATTGTTTCTGTATCACTAGTAGTTCTAAAGATCGCACCTTCTTTAACCAATCGCTCTCTTAAAATTAACGCATTTGTTAAGTTTCCATTATGAGCAATACTTAAACCCCCTAAATGAAGATCTGCAAAAAAGGGTTGAATATTTCTTAAAGATGTTTCTCCTGTAGTAGAATATCGGTTATGACCTATAGCAAACCTGCCAGGTAATTTATTTATTACATTGCTTTTAGTAAAATGATCTCCGACTAAACCTTGTCTTTTTTCTGAATGGTAATTTTTACCGTCATAAGTAACTATGCCACATCCTTCTTGACCCCTATGTTGAAGAGCATGAAGCCCTAATGCTACCATAGCAGATGCATCATCATGATTAGTTATGCCAAATACTCCACATTCCTCTCTAAGTTTATCTGATCTAAATTTTTTCAATTTTATCTTTTGTGTCTATGAAATCTTCACTAGAAGGAAATTCTTCAATAAGTATTTCGCTTCCTTTTTTAACTATATTAAATGAAATTGCATCTTCTGCTGATATACCCCAATTTTGATAAGGATAAAACCAATTTAATATGGAAAACAAACAAATTGAAACTATATAGCCTTTGAAAAATCCAAATAATAAGCCAAATGTTTTATCAATAGAACCTACACCAGTCCAAGTAACAGCTCTACTTATAGATTTTCCAGCAAGAATAGTAAGGAATATTGTTAAAATGAACACTACGATTCCAATACCAAAATTATTTATAAATTCTGACTCTATATAATTATTAACCCAAGGTTGTAATTTTGGAACTAAAACAATTGTTATTACTAAAGCAAAAACCCATTTCATAAAAGAAATAAAGCTCAAAGAAAAACCTTTTAAAAAACACTGAATTATAAAATAAATCATCAAAATTAAAAAAGTAATATCAAAAATATTGATGGTTGATATTATTTTTGACAAATCTTCCATTTTTTTAATTTGTACTCTCAACCCCGAAAGGTTTGTAAACTAATAATAATTTAGGAAGTAAAGTTAAAACTGAAATCATAGCTAGTAACATTGCAATACCTGTGAAGACACCAAAGTAGATTGTTGGTATAAAATTTGACAAAACTAAAATTGAAAATCCAAAAACAATAGTTATTGAGGTATTTAAAATTGCAATACCAACGGTACTATGACATCTATCAAGAGTTTTATTATAATCATTTATTTTCTTAAATTCTTCTTTAAATCTATAAATATAATGAATACTATTATCTACTGCTATACCAATTGTAATAGCTGCTATTGTTATGGTCATCATATCTAAAGGAATACCAAGCAAGCCAATAATACCAAGAATAAAAAAAGCTGCTATAAAGTTTGGAACAACCCCTATAGACGCTAGAATAATATTTCTAAATAAAATTAAAAACATTAGAAAAATTCCAAGCATGACTATACCCAAGGTTAGTATTTGAGATTTAAATAGACTTTGTAATAAATTATTAAATAAGATTAAAACACCTGCTAATTTATACTCTTCTCTATCTAAACCTAATTTTGTATCTAAATCAGAATTAATTTTTTTGATTAAATCATTTCTTCTTAAATTTTCTAAAGAGTCTTTAATTCTTAGGTTAATTCTAGCTTCATCTTTTTCAACAGAGATATAAGGTGTAACAATTTCTTTTTTTATTGCTTCAGGAATTTTACTGTATAAAACTGCTATCTCTAAACTTTGTAGTTCTTTATTATTTAAGTCTTCAGCTACTCTTAAAATTGAACCAAATGATAAAACCTTTCCAATTTCTGGCAAAGAATCTAAATAATCGTGAACTTTAATGATCTTATTCATTTTATCTCTGGTGAACCAATATTTAGCTTTATCTTCATTATTTTCACTTTCCTCTTCCCATTCATCAAATTCATCGCTCTCTTCCTTAATTTCTGTTTTCTTTACTGGAAATTTTAAGATTATATTTAAAGGAGTAGTACCACCTAAATCATCATCAATTTTTTTCATTCCTTTATAAATTTCTGTTTCTTTGTCAAAATAATTAATAAAACTATTCTCAACTTCCAACTTAAATATTCCAACTATACTAAATAAGATTACTATCAAGGTTGACCCAAAAATTAGAATTTTATTATTTTTAGCAAAAGAACCTAAGCTAGAAGTAATTAAGGATTTTTCTGTGTCTTTTACATCTATCTCATCGTCAGATGAAAATAAGCTTAATAAAGAAGGTAATAATAAAAAAGTAACTAACAATGAAACAATCAGTCCTAAAGTCATCATCCAACCAAAATCTATTATTGGTTTTATTCCACTAAAAACTAAAGACAAAAAAGCACATATAGTTGTTAAAACAGTATAAAGAATTGGTAGCATCATTTTTTTACTCGCCTCAAAAACAGCTTCATCTTTTGTTAATTGAGGAAATTCTTTTTTTAATTGCAAAAACCTAACAGTTACATGGATATTCATTGCCATATTTAATATTAGCATTAAAGCAATAAAGTTTGATGAGATTACAGTTACTTTCCATCCTATTAATCCTAAGAGACCAATCATTATGATTACCGAAGTTGCACATCCTAATAATGGCATCACTACCCATTTTAGATTTCTAAAAATAAACCAAAGTGTTAAAACAATAAAAATGAAAACTCCTATCCCAAAAACAATTATGTCACTTTTTATATAGCCCATCATATCATTAGCGATCATTGGAATGCCTCCTAGATGTATTTTAGCATTTTCTCCGTATTTGCTAATCACATCTCTTATTTCGGCTATATTTTGGTTATTTCTAATATTATATAAATTTTTATATTCTTCATATTCGTTAAGAAATTTTTTATAATTTATTTTTTCTTTTTTTGACAAACCAGATTCAATAGATTGATTAAAGTATTTATCTTTAATTTTTATATATTCTGCGAGTCTTTCATCTTTTTTTAGATAAACAACAATTCCTGATGTTTTACCATCTTCGCTAATAACATAGTTTTTATAAATAGGACTATTTATTATTTCATCAAATCCTCTTTTTCTGTCTATTTCTGGATAGGATAAAGTTTTATAATTTTTTAACCTTTCCATTAATCCTTCGTCAGTACTTTTTAAAAGAGGAACATCAATAACGGTAATAACGCTATCAACCCAGGTTAATTTTTCTATTTTGGACTTTAATAACTGAAGATTTAGAATAGTTTCTTTTTCAACAAAACTTGAGACCGGAGTATATGTTAAAACTAAAAAGTCTTTTGAACCATACGTTTCATTAACTTCTCTTAAATATTTAAGATCTGGATCTCCTTCAAGTAACAGAGCGTCAGATGATGCATCTAAATTAAAATTTTTAGCATGATAAAGAGAAAAGAAAATTAATGTTGCTAATAATATAAGAGTTACTTTAGGAAAATCTATAATCAATTTTTTATAAATACTAGCAAACATAGAGATATTTCAGATATATCTTAAATTTACGATAACTAAAGATAAAATTTAGACCTATTTTTTGTTTAAATCTTTGAATTTTGTATACATTCCTTCGAACTCAACTTTAATAATGCCCGTCGGACCATGTCTTTGTTTACCTATTATAATATCTGCGAGCCCATTAACATCGTTCATTTTGGACTGCCATTCGGCGTGTTCAATAGTGTTTAATTTAGGTTGCTTGTTTTCTAAATAGTAGGCTTCTCTGTAAACGAACATGACTACATCAGCGTCTTGTTCAATTGAGCCAGATTCTCTTAAATCTGAAAGTTGTGGTTTTTTTTCATCTCTTTGTTCTACAGCTCTAGATAATTGGGATAAAGCTAAAACAGGTACTTTGAGTTCTTTGGCTAATGCTTTTAAGCCTTGCGTAATTTCTGAAACTTCCTGAACTCTATTATCATTTCGATTTAGGTTAGCCGATCTCATTAATTGTATGTAGTCAACAACTATTAAACTAATACCAAATAATCTTTTAATCCTTCTAGCTCTATTACTTAATGTTGCAATATTAATAGCTGGAGTTTCATCTATAAAAAGAGGAAGATCGTATATATTTCTTGATGTTTCAATATATCTATTTATTTCCTCCTCTGTAACTTTCCCTTTTCTTATATCATCAGATTTAATTCTTGCCTGTTCAGAGAGTATCCTTGTAGACAGTTGTTCAGACGACATCTCTAGAGAAAAAAATGCTATAGAGGATTTTTCTTGGCGGCTCATAATATTTTGAGCTGCATGAAAAGCAATATTAGTTGCAAGAGCTGTTTTACCCATTCCAGGTCTACCAGCTATTATAACTAAGTCAGATTTATGTAAACCACCTAATTTTTCATCTAAGTCAGTCAAACCTGTTGGCACACCTACAATTCCTCTGTCACTTTTCATTGCTTGAGTAGCTGAGGCAATTGTTTGATCTAATGCTTCATTAAATTTTAAATACGATTGAGAGAAACTACCTCTCTCTGCTAAGTCATATAAAGATTTTTCTGTATTTATTATTATTTTTTCTGCTGTTTGTTCTTTGGCCTCTAGTGTTTCAGAAGATAAATTATCAGAAATTAACACTAACTCTCTTCTTAAATACATTTCATGAACAACTTTTGCATAATCTATTGCTTGTTTTATTGATCCAGAAAATCTTGTTAACTTGACTAAATACTCTGTTCCCCCAACTTCATTTAACATATTATCTTTTTCAAAGTAATTCTTTAAAGTAATAGGATTAGCAATCATCCCTTTATTGTTTAAGGTTTGAATTACCTCGTAAATTTTAGTGTGAGAGGGATCATAAAAACTATAAGGATAGATAGTATTTGAAACTTCATCAATAATATCATTATTTACTAAAATTGATCCTAATAAGGCTTGTTCTGCTTCAAGATTTGAAGGTTGTTTTTTATTTAAATTGTTATCTGTTAACTTGATTTTTTCCACTTCAGAATAATAGTTTGAGAGAATTATAAATAAAGTTAAAAGTTACACACCGTTTATACTTACTTGTGGAAAAGTCAGGACGAGGAATTTTATTTATTTTGATTGAACTTTATCTATTTTAATTGAAATTTGAGCTGAAACTTCTGTATGAAAGTTTACATCTACTTTGTAATTACCAATTTTATTTAAATCATTTTTTAAAACTATCTGTGAGGGTTTTACTTCTACTTTCAGCTTTTCAAAAATTGCTGTTGAGATTTCTTTTGGTTTAATTGATCCATACAATTCACCATTTTCTTTACTCTCTTTAGTAAAAACAAAAGATTTATTATTAATTACTTGAGCTGTATTTTTTAATTTCTTTTTTAACTCAATATTTTTTTTGTTTAGTTCATCTTTTTTTTTGGAAACGTATTCTAAATTTTCTTTATTGAGTCTTAATGCTTTACCAGTTTTTAATAGAAAGTTTCTCCCGTATCCTGGCTTAACTTCAACTTTATCTCCTATATTTCCTAGATTAATTATGTTTTCTAAAAGTATTAATTCCATAATTATAGAAGTCCTAGAATTTTTGCTTTTTTAATTTCTTTGGTTAACTTTTTTTGTTTACCACTTGATACAGAAGTGATCTTTGAAGATAAAATTTTATTGTTTTCAGAAATATATCTTTTTAATACACTAACATTTTTATAATCAATTATCGGAGCATTTTTTAAAGATAAAGGACACGATCTATTAAATCTACCTTCAGTTTTTTGAAATAAACTAAGTTTATTTAAAGAACTAGTTTTTTTTTGAAATTTTTTTCCTTTTCTCTTCATTTATTTTTCTTTTTTAAAATACTCATTTTTTGTATCTAATTTTTTATATTTAACTAACAGGTGTCTAATTATCGAACTATCTATTCTAATTTTTTTATCTATTTCATTTAATGTTTTCTTATTTCCTTCAAATTTATAATGAATATAAAAACCTTTATTATATTTTCTTATTTTTGAAGCAAGATTTAGCAAACCCCACTCTTCAATCTTTACAACTTTACCTGAATTATTGTTAATAATATCGTTATATTTTTCTTTGATTTTTTTCAATTCAGATGCAGGCAAATCTTGCTTAGCAATTAAAGTATTTTCGTAAAATGACATCAAAAGATTATTGTTAATTAGTTAGCTTTAAAGTACATAATTGTAAAAAAAGCTTTATACTATAATAGATATTTATATCAATACTAATTATCAGCAATAAAATGCTAAAAATATGAAAGCTATACTCTTTCCAGGCCAAGGTTCTCAAATTGTGGGGATGGGATCAGAATTTTACAATAATTTTGAAATTGTAAAAAAAATCTTCAAAGAGGCAGACGATAGGCTTAATTATAAAATTTCAAAAATTATTTTAGAAGGCCCAGACGATAAACTAAAATTAACTGAAAATACCCAACCAGCGATACTAACAGTTAGTTATGCAATTTTTTCAGTTTTTAAAAAAGAATATAACTTTGATTTTACATCAACTAAGTTTTTTGCGGGCCATTCATTAGGTGAATATAGTGCTTTAGTTTGTGCAGACTCACTTGAATTTAATGATGCCTTATTTTTGCTTTTTGAAAGAGGTAAATCAATGCAAGAAGCTGTTCCAGTAGGCAAAGGTAAGATGATAGCTGTACTAGGTTCAAAAATAGAAGAACTTAATTATTTGATTAAAGAAGTTAAAATAAAAGGTGTGTGTGAAATTGCTAATGACAATGCAGAAGGTCAGACAATTATCAGTGGTGATATTGAAAGTGTTAATTCGTTGCAAAATATTTTAAAAGAAAATAAAAAAAAATTCATTCCCTTAAATGTAAGTGCTCCTTTTCACTGTTCTTTAATGGCCCCTGCAGCTGCCAAAATGAAAGACAAGATTAATTCGATTAACTTCAAAAAGCCTATATTTGATATTGTGTGCAATGTGACTTCAAAACCTGAAAACAACTCTGAAAATATCAAAAAATTATTAGTTGAACAAATTTGCTCAACGGTAAGATGGAGAGAAAGTATAATTAACATGTCTAAGGAAAATATTAATAATTTTATTGAAATTGGCCCTGGAAAAGTTTTATCTGGGATGGTTAAAAGAACTATTAAGAATATTAATTGCTTTAGTATAAATTCAATAGATGATATGAAAAAAATAATTAATGAATCTAAAAAATAAAAAAGTTGTTATTACCGGCGCTACAGGAGGTATTGGAAACAGTCTAGTAAAAAAGTTTACTGACAATGGTTCAATTGTTTTAGCTACCGGCACAAAAGAAGAAAAACTAAAAAATCTTAAAAATGAGTTTAATAAAATTCACATTGAAAAATTTAATTTAGATGAACATAAAAAAATAGAAGACTTTATAGAAACTGCTAGCAATAAACTTGGTGGTTTAGATATCCTTGTCAATAATGCAGGAATAACGTTAGACAACATATCTATCCGGCTTACAGAAGAAAACTGGAAAAAGGTTTTAGATATTAATTTAACATCTACTTTTTTAATGTGTAAATTTGCAATAAAGAAGATGCTTAAAAATAAATCAGGGAAAATAATAAATATCACTTCGATTGTTGGGCACACAGGAAACTTAGGTCAAGCGAATTATTCTGCATCTAAAGCAGGTATAGTCGCTTTTTCTAAAAGCTTAGCAATTGAATATGCAAAAAAAAATATAAATATAAACTGTGTTTCTCCAGGTTTTATAAAAACCGAAATGACCGATAAAATTAATGATGATTTTAAAAAAATGCTGATTAGCAAAATTCCATCAGGAGATTTAGGAACAGGCGAGGATGTATCTAATTGTGTAGCTTTTTTAGCATCAGATATGGCTAATTATATTAACGGTGAAACGATTCACGTTAATGGTGGAATGTATATGGCTTGACAATTCTATTCAATAATCTATTAAGAAATTATCATAAACATAACAAAGGTAATTAATGTCAAACGATATAAAACCAAAAATTAAAAAGATAGTTGCTGATCATTTAGGTATAGAAGAAGAAAAAGTTACAGAAGAAGCAAGTTTCATTGATGATTTGGGAGCAGATAGTTTAGATACTGTTGAATTAGTAATGGCTTTTGAAGAAGAATTTGGCTCTGAAATATCAGATAGCGAAGCTGAAAAAATTTTAACAGTTGGAGATGCTATTAAATTTATTGAAAGTAAAACAAATCAATAAATCTATTCATTTCTTAGGATTATTATGAGTCATGATTCAAATAATATCATGGTAATTTTATCTTCCCCTTCTGGCGCTGGTAAAACAACGATAACAAAGAAAATTCAACAAAAATATCAATCATTCAAAATATCAGTTTCACACACAACGCGAAAACCTCGTCCTAACGAAGTAGATGGAGTTGATTATCATTTTATTTCTCATGAAAAATTTAAGAGATTTATAAGCGAAGGAAAATTTTATGAGTACGCAAAAATATTTGATAACTATTATGGAACCTCGAAAGAAAGTGTGGATGAAATGATAAAAAAGAACGATATAATTTTTGATATTGATTGGCAAGGAACTCAGCAATTATCTAAATTTAAAAATTTAAAGCTAATAAAAATTTATTTAATACCCCCTAATAAAGATGAATT
>CACDES010000020.1 GCA_902551865.1 uncultured Pelagibacteraceae bacterium | reverse complement strand
GTTCAAAAAATAATTAATATTTGGATGATGAAACATTCAAAATATAAAAAAAATATTTGGGATAGTTCTGTTCTTAGCAAAAGAATTATTAGTTGGTTATTGAATGTAGACATAATTCTTAATAATGGACTGTTTGAATTTAAAAGAAAATTTTTAAATAGTATAATCTCACAATCTAATCATTTAAAAAAAAATATAAAATTTGAAAAAAATTATTCAAGGAGAATAGAGATTTTAACTGCACTCCTATTGTCTGGTTTAGTCTTTAAGGAATATAAAGAAAATTATGATATTGCTATTAAAGAACTTGAAAAACTAGTTAAAGATTACTTTGATGAAACCGGTTTTCCATTTACTAGAAATCCTAGTGATTTAATTTTTTTTTCAAAATATCTGATTCTTTGTAAAGAATGTATCCAAGATGCTCAGCAATACGTTCCAGAATTTTTAGAAAACATAATTGATAAAAATCTTATTTCTATAAAAAATATTCTTACTCCTAATGAACAAGTTCCTCTTTTTAATGGTGGTTTTGAAGAAGATCTACATCAGTTCAATAAATTTATCAGTGATTTAGAATATAAATTAAAATATAAAAAGAATATAGTAGGTGGCATTCAAATATTTAAATTTAGAAATAGTTCAGTCTTTTTTGATGTGGGGAAACCCCCTAGCAAAAGTTTTTCAAGAAGTTATCAGTCCGGACCTTTATCCTTTGAATATTATTTTGAAGGTAGAAAAATTATTACTAACTGTGGTTTTGGCTCTAATATATCCTCAAAAGCAGAACTTTTAAGCCGTTTAACTTCGGCACAATCTACCCTAACTTTAAATGATACTTCTGTAACAAAATTTGAAAGAAATAAACTAATAAATAAAATTTATGGAAATTCTATAAAAAACAGTTTTAAGATTTCTGAACTTTATTTTAAAGAAAGCATAGATCAAATACAATCTATTGCCTCACATAATGGGTATGAAAAAAACTTTGGCTGTATTTTTAAAAGAAAAATTTCTATAGATAAAAAAACAAACAATCTCTCAGGCTGTGATGAGATAATAAAAAAAAAAGATGGGAAACCAATTAACTATAGCTTTAGATTTCATTTATATCCTGGTCTTACAGCTGTAAAAACAATGGGGGGTAATAGCGTATTAATACAATTATCTAAAAATAAATCACTAATATTTACGATCAAAGATGAGTCTATATTACTAGAAAAAAGTATATTTCTTGGAGGAAATAAAATATTAGATAATACTTGTATAACAATATCTGGTAATTTAGTTAACAAAAATAAAGTTATCAATTGGAAAATTAGAAAAAATATTTAGTTATGAGCCAAAAAATTAAAAATGCACTTATTTCTGTTTCTAACAAGGAAAACTTAAATAATCTTCTGCAAG
Organism: uncultured Pelagibacteraceae bacterium; assembly: GCA_902551865.1. Classification (GTDB taxonomy): domain Bacteria; phylum Pseudomonadota; class Alphaproteobacteria; order Pelagibacterales; family Pelagibacteraceae; genus Pelagilacustribacter. Next base: position 9,875 of record CACDES010000020.1, on the reverse strand, counting down.
CTCTGAAAAAATATAAAATCAATATCATTAGTTCCGGGGGAACCTATCGTTCAATAAAAAAAATGGGTTTTAAGGCTAAAGAAATTTCTGAATTCACTCATTTTAAAGAAATGTTAGATGGTAGAGTAAAAACCTTACATCCTAAAATTCACTCTGGAATTCTTTTTAATAGGAAAAAAGATGCTCATAAAAAGCAAATGAAAGAGAGAGAATTTGAACAAATTGATTTAATTATAGTTAATTTTTATCCTTTTAAAGAAATTTTAAAAAAAACCTCTAACAACAATACAATAATAGAAAATATAGACATTGGTGGTCCAAGCATGGTGAGAGCGGCCGCAAAAAATTATAACGACGTGACTGTAATAACAGATATTAAGGACTATGCAGCATTTATAAAAGAGATAAAAAAATATAAAGGCAAAACAAGTCTTCAATTTAGAGAAAAATTAGCAAGTAAAGCTTTTGGTTTGACTGCATTTTATGATTCGATGATTGCTGAGTGGTACAACAATAAACTAGGTATCAAATTTCCTGAAAGAAAAACTTTCTTTGGTAAAAAAGTTAGTCAGTTACGTTATGGAGAAAATCCCCACCAAAAAAGTTCAATCTATCTAAGTGATCTTAAATATGATAAGAATAATCTTAATCAATTAAGTGGTAAAGATTTAAGTTATAATAATTACAATGATATTTTTGCTGGTTTAGAGATACTTTTTTCTGAAAGAAAGATGTCATCAACTGTTATAATAAAACATGCAAACCCTTGTGGCGTTGCTTCAAATAAATCTTCTTTTAAATCATTTACAAGTGCACAAGCTAGTGATCCGGTAAGTGCTTTTGGAGGAGTTGTTGCATGTAACTTTAAAATAAATAAAAAAATTGCTCTTGAAATAAATAAAACTTTTTTTGAAGTAATTTTAGCTAAAGGGTTTGATAAAAAAGCTCTAAAGATATTGAAAAAGAAAAAAAATATGAGAATTATTGATATATCAAAAATAAGTTTCAAATCTGAAACAACAACTAAAATTTTTGATAACTCCTTTCTATTGCAAGAAAAAGACAAAACAGTTTTTGATAGAAAAAAATTAAAGTTTGTTACAAAAAATAAACCAACAAAAGGTGAGATAGAAGAAATAGAGTTTGCTTTCAGAATTTGTAAATACGTAAAATCTAATGCGATTGTTATTACAAAAGAAAATGCAACCATTGGAATTGGAGCTGGACAACAAAACAGGCTTGATAGCTGTAGGATAGCAGCACAAAAAGCAAAAAAATTTCAGCCAAAAAAACTTTATAATTGTATTGCTGCTTCAGATGCATTTTTCCCTTTTGCAGATGGAGTTAAAGAATTAGTGAAAGCTGGGGTAAAATTAATTATTCAACCTGGTGGCTCAATTCGAGACAAAGAAGTGATTGCAGAAGCCAATAAAGCTAAAATTAAAATGGTATTTACTGGTACTAGGCACTTTAATCATTGATTAAATTTTATCAATTTTAGCTGCTAAAATGAAATCGCTCTCAGCCAAACCTTTAATTGCATGAGTTGAAATTTTAATCTTTGCATAACCCCATCCAAAAGCAATATCAGGGTGGTGACCTTCAATTTCTGCAATTTTACCTACAGTAGTTACAAATTTTTCACTCTCAACGTAATTACTAAATTTAAAATTTTTTTCGATATAATAATTTTTTTCTTTGTCTTGAAGTACTTCCCATCCATCGATTTTTTTTAAATATTTATGTATTTCTTCAACATCAAATGCTGGTATTGAACCATCGCATGAGACACACTTTTTATTATGTAAATCACTCATATTTAAATATAAAGTTTAATTATTATTTATATTAATATAAACTAACATTAAACTTATGTTTATAAACAAAAATTATTCAAATTTAAAAAAAGTCGCAGATGAAAATAGCTCAAAATATATACATGCGAAACCTTTCCCCAGCATAGTTTTCGATAATTTTTTCAATGAAGAAATTTTAAACGAAATTTTAAATGATTTTCCTAGTAATATTAAAGATATTGGAAATGAATTTAATAACAAAGCTGAGAAGAAACTTAGCTTAAACTCTGCTGAAAAACTATCTCCTAAAACTAATAATTTTATAAATTTTTTAAATTCAGAACCATTTGTAAAATTTTTAAATGAACTTACAGGAATAAAAGAAACTCTGATTACTGACCCTTATTTAATTGGAGGAGGTTTACACGAATTGAAGGATGGAGGATTTTTAAATATTCATGCAGATTTCAATCAACATCCTCAAATGAAATTAGATAGGAGATTAAATATTCTTATATACCTCAACCACAATTGGAAAGAGAATAATGGTGGTCATTTAGAGTTGTGGGATAAAGAAATGAAGAAATGTGAGAAAAAAGTATTACCTATCTTTAATAGAATGGTAATTTTCAGCACCACTGATTTTTCATATCACGGAAATCCAAATAAAGTTAAAGTGGAAGAAAATAACTCAAGAAAATCAATAGCATTATATTATTATTCAAACGGGAGACCAAGCTCTGAGAGAAAACTAGGTCTTCATTCAACTATCTTTAGAAAAAGACCTGACTCTGATGATGTAGACGGAAATCTGGAGTACAAAAAAATAATTGGTAAGATCTACTTAAAATCTAAGAAAAAAATCTAAAATTTTGGAGCGGGCAAAGGGACTTGAACCCTCGACCTTCTCGTTGGCAACGAGACGCTCTACCACTGAGCTATGCCCGCATATTAAAAGATTATAACTAGACAATTTTTCAAAAACAAGCAATATGAAATCATGAAAATAATTGATTGTTTTAACTATTTTGATGAAGATCTAGTTCTAGAAATTAGACTAGCAACTTTATTTGATTACGTAGACAAATTTATTATTTGTGAAGCCACTCTCGATCATGCAGGAAATGAAAAAAAATTAAATTTTGATATTAAAAAATTTAAAAGATACGAAAATAAAATTAAATACATTGTCGTGGATGATTTACCAAAAGAAGTAAAAAAATTTAAGAAACATTGGCATACTGCACATGCTAGAGATCAATTTCAAAGAAATTCTTTGGTTAGAGGTTTAACAGATTGTGGCTCGGATGATTTAATTATGATTTCCGATGTTGATGAAATTCCAAATCCAGAAAAAATTTCTGATTTTAAAAAAAAAGATAAATATGCTTGTTTCGTTCAAGGTAATTTTTTACTTAAATTCAACTTATTAAACATAACTGAACCTAGATGGTACGGGACTAGAATGTGTAGAAAAAAGGATTTAAAATCACCACAGTGGCTTAGAGAAATAAAACCAAGAAAAATTCCATTTTATAAGTTTTATAAACCTAAGTTTGATAAATTTATTGAGAATGGCGGATGGCACTTTAGTTCAGTCAAAAATGCTGAAGGAATATACAAAAAACTCAATTCTTACTCCGAACAACAGTGGAACAATAATAAGTTTAAAAACATGGAAATAATTAAAAGAAAAATAAATCAAAAAAAAGATTTGTTTGATAGAAATTATAACTATAAAGTATTAAAAATTGATAGTTCTTTTCCTAAATATATTTCTAAAAATAAAGAAAAATTAAAAGAACTTTTATATGAGAATTAAAATTAAATATTTGTAATATGTACGAAAAATTACCAGATCAAATACCTATATTTCCACTTTCAGGAGTTATTTATTTTCCTAAAACAAATTTGCCTTTAAATATTTTTGAACAGCGATACTTGGATCTAGTAAATGACGCAATTCAAAAAGACAAATTGATGGGTATGATCCAATCAAAAAAGAAAGGAGAAGAGGTTTATAAAATTGGTTGTTTGGGAAAAATAAGTGATTTTCGAAAAAGTAATGATGGAAGAATTTTGATCAATCTAACAGGTCTTACTAGATTCGAGGTTTTAGAAGAAAAAGAGAATTTCAAATTATACCGTGAGTTTAAAGTAAATTATAAAAAATTTAGTTTAGATCTAAAACCTATAAAAGAAAAAATTAATATCAAACCTCTGATTGATAAAATAAAAATTTTTTTTAGAAAAACTGGTCTTTTATTAAATTGGAAAGAATTTGAAAAGTTAGATGAAGTACAAAAAATAAATACTTTAGCCATGATAGCTCCTATAACAATCGAAGAAAAACAAAAACTATTAGAGTCGATTTCTTTAGAGGAAAAAGTTAGAGTCTTGATAAATATAATAAATTTTTATCTACACGAAGTAGATTTTAATAATCAAACACTGCAGTAATTTATTAATTAGCTGATTTATTCATTGAGTCGAAAAAATCAGAGTTATTTTTAGTGTTTTTTAATTTAGAAATTAAAAATTCTATACCATCCATTGTTCCCATAGGACTAATAATCCTTCTTAGAACATTCATTTTAGATAAATCATCTTTTGCAAACAATAATTCTTCTCTTCTTGTGCCTGATCTTGTTATATCTAATGCTGGATAAATTCTCTTATCAGCTACTTTTCTGTCTAGTATAAGTTCTGAATTACCTGTTCCTTTAAACTCTTCAAAAATAACTTCATCCATTCTGCTCCCTGTATCTATTAATGCAGTTGAAATAATAGTTAATGATCCACCTTCTTCAACGTTTCTTGCTGCACCAAAAAACCTTTTAGGTCTTTGCAATGCATTTGCATCAACACCTCCAGTTAAAACTTTACCAGAGCTGGGTATTACTGCGTTATACGCTCTTCCTAATCTTGTGATTGAGTCTAACAGAATTACAACATCTTTTTTGTGTTCCACTAATCTTTTTGCTTTCTCGATCACCATTTCTGCCACAGCAACGTGTCGTGATGCTGGTTCATCAAAAGTAGAAGCGACAACTTCTCCTTTAACTGATCGCTGCATATCTGTCACTTCTTCCGGTCTTTCATCAATCAATAAAACCATCAGATAACATTCGGGGTGATTAGCTGTTATAGATTGAGCTATATTTTGCAGAATGATAGTTTTGCCTGCTCTTGGAGGTGAAACAATTAATGATCTTTGTCCTTTCCCTATCGGACTAACCAAATCAATTAATCGAGCAGTATTATCTGGTTTTTTTTCTACTTTTGTGGACTCGACTTCAAGCTTTATTCTCTCATTAGGATATAAGGGAGTTAAATTGTCAAAAGCAATTTTATTTTTTCCTTTATCTGGGTCATCAAAATTAATTTTATTTACTTTTAATAAAGCAAAATATCTTTCAGCATCTTTAGGACCTCTAATTTCTCCTTCTACAGAATCACCTGTTCTCAAACCAAATTTTCTTATTTGACTTGGGCTAACATATATATCGTCTGGGCCAGGCAAATAATTGGACTCTATAGCTCTTAAGAATCCAAATCCGTCTTGTAAGACTTCCAAAACACCTGTTGCTGTTATTTGCTCATTCTTTTCTGCAAGTTTTTTTAATATTGCAAACAATATCTCTTGCTTTCTAAGAGTGCTTGGGTTTTCAATGCCAAGTTTTTCAGCTTCGCTAATAAGCTCTGCTGGATTTTTTTGCTTTAGTTCTTGTAAATTCATGTGATTATTATTGATTTAAGGAAGTACTGAAAATATAGGGATTTTAAAAAAAAATTCAACCCTTTATTATAATGGTTTAAATATTACAACAAATACCACTACTATAAGTATAAGAGTAGGTATTTCGTTGTAGATTCTATAGAATTTTGAGGTTTTTTGGTTATTGTCTATTGCAAAATCATTAAGATATTTCCCCAGAGTGAAGTGATAGTAAGTTAAAATAACAACTGCTATAATTTTTATTTGCATCCATAGTTCAGCAAAAACTGAGAAGCCAAGGCTATGTATCAACAAAACGCCAAAAAGCCACGAAAGCATCATAGCTGGCATCATTATGTAGTTATAAAGTCTTCTTTCCATAGTTTTAAAAACTGTTTTTTGCGATATATCTTTTGACTCAGAATGATAAACAAAAATTCTTGGCAAATATAGTAACCCTGCCATCCAAGATATAACAGCAATTAAATGTAGTGACTTAAAAAATAAATATAAATTCATTTTATATATATTTGTTTACTAATTTTTCGAACAAACTAATATGATCTGGGTTATCATTTAAACAAGGAATTAAATCAAAGTTTACTCCTCCATTTTTTAAAAAACTTTCTCTTCCTTGAATATTTATTTCCTCTAAGGTCTCAACACAATCTGAAGCAAAACCAGGACATATGACTAATAAATTTTTGACTCCTTTACTGGGTAAGTTTTCTAAAGTTTTATCAGTATACGGAGTTAACCATTCTTGCGGTCCAAATCTTGATTGAAAAGTAGTCTTAATTTCAATTTTATTGAATTTCTCTCTCACAAGTCTAGTGGTTTTATGACAATAGCAATGGTATGGATCTCCTTTATCAAAATAAGATTTAGGAATCCCGTGATAAGAAGAAATAATTAAGTCAGGCTTCCAGTTTATTTCTTTAATTTTTTTTTCAATACTATTTATTAATGCATCAATGTATTTGGGTTCGCTTTCATAATGCGGAATAATTTGAAGGCTAGGCTGCCACCTCATTTTCATTAAAGATCTATAAACTTCGTCACAAACTGTAGCTGTGGTAGCAGAGGCGTATTGAGGGTACAAAGGTAAAACCACAATGTTTTCACATCCTTCTTTTTGAAGTTTGATTAGTCTAGATTTTATACTTGGGTTTCCATATCTCATGGCAAAATCTACAATTATTTTTTCATTTCCAATATTGCTCTTAAGTTTATTTGCCTGATTTTTTGTAAAAAATAATAAAGGTGATTCGTTGCTTTCTTTTCTCCAAATCTTTTTGTAAGCATGGGCTGTTTTAGAGGGTCTAAAAGTTAAAATAAATAAATTTAATATTATTTGCCAAATAAAAGGGTTTAATTCTATTACTCTTCTGTCAGAAAGAAATTCTTTTAGATATTTTCTAATGTCCCACCAGCTCGTGGAATCAGGGGTGCCTAGGTTAATTAATAAAACTCCAGTTTTTCCAAATTTAACTTCTGGATGATCTTTGTCCATCAATAATTCCTATAATACTCTATTAATTTATCTACTCTATCAGGATCTGTTTCTGGAAGTAAACCATGGCCTAGATTAAAGATATAAGGAATATCTTTGAACACCTCGATGTATTTCGTCGCTCCCTTCAACATTTCGTCCTCAGACTTTAGTAAAACTTTCGGGTCTAGTCCTCCCTGTATTACTACATTTCTTAAATTATTTTTTGCCCACAAAGGGTCGATCTCATAATCTAAATTTATTCCATCAGGTTTTACTGTTTCATTAAAATCCTTATATTTTTCTTTAATACCTTTGGGAAAACAAATATTTGGAATTTTTTCTTTTTTGCAAAATTCAACTAATTTCGCATTTGTTATAAAACAATAATTTTTAATATCCTTATTAGGTATTAGTCCAGCCCAAGAGTCAAATATTTGGACAGTGTCTGCTCCTGCGCTTATTTGATTTTTAATATGAATAGATAAAAATTTAATTAATTTATCTAAAATTTTAATTATATTAATATTTTTTTTATTTAACTTGTCTAAATCTAATTCGTTTTTATTTTTTTTCAAATTAAGCATATAAACTAATAGTGTCCAAGGGGCTCCTATGAAAGCTATTAAAGATTTATTCTTATGTAATTTTTTTCTTGTTTTTTCTATTGATTTATAAATTGGATTTAATTTTTTTGAAAATTCTGTTTCATTATTATCTAAAAATCTTTCTAAATTAAACTCACTAAGCTCTGGCCCTTGATCTTTAATAAATTCAACTTCTTGACCTAGTGCATAAGGCGTCATTAAAATATCTGAAAAAATAATCGCAGAATCTAGATTAAATCTTTTTATTGGCTGTAGTGTTATTTCTGAACTTAATTCACTATTTAAACAAAGTTTAATAAAATTTTTATTTTCAGATCTAATTTTTCTAAATTCAGGTAAATATCTTCCAGCTTGTCTCATAAACCATACAGATTTACAAGATTTATCTTTATCGACTAATATTTTTTTAAGAGTGCTCATATATATTTAATTAAGCTTTATAAGTATAGGTTTTGTAGTAGGTATTGTGGGTTATTGATATAACTTTTTATACATATTTTATACAATTCATTTTTAATAAATTGTTTAATTAGTGCTATAAATTTCATATTTTATTAAAATTATAAACAACTATTAATTTATAATATCAACACCTAACAAAATGTTAGAATAATGTTAATTATTGTTAATAAATTTTTTTAAAATTTTTAGATAATGAATAAAATTGTTTTATTAAGTAATTGTTAACAGATATATGAACGAAAAATACAATGTATATTTAGTATCTGATTCAACTGGAGAGACACTAGACAGAATCTTTTTATCTTTAAAATCTCAGTTTGCTAATTTTGAATATGAGAAAAAAGAATTTGCTTTTGTTAGAACCACACAACAAATTGATAAAATACTGAAAGAATGTTCTAAACTAGAAAATGCTATAATTTTATATACAATTGTCGAGATAAAATTGGCAAAATATATTTCAGAATGTGGTGAAAAAAATAAAGTTCCATGCTTTGGAATATTAGGAAATTTAATTTTAAGTTTTTCGAAACTCTTAAACCAAAAAGCAATCCATAAACCTAGTGCTCAGCACGTTTTAGATGAAGAGTATTATAAAAGAATCGAGGCTATCCAATTTACAATGTCTCATGATGATGGAAAAAAAATAAATGATGTTACACAGGCAGACATAGTTCTCTTGGGCGTAAGCAGAACTAGTAAAACTCCAACCTCAATGTATTTGGCTAACAGAGGATTTAAGACTGCGAATATTCCTCTTGTCATGGATCAAAAAATTCCAGAGGAGCTAAAATCAAAAGATAATAAAACTTGTGTAGTCGGACTTGTAACAGATCCAGAGAGATTAGCTGATGTTAGAAGAAACAGGGTTACAATGATGAAGGAAAATAATATTAAAGAGTATACCGATCTTAATTTTATTAAAGAAGAAATAAACAAATCTAAAGAACTATTTAAAAAACACAACTGGCCAGTTATCGATGTTACTAGAAAATCAGTAGAGGAAAGTGCTGCATCAATTTTAAAAATTTACGAGATACAAAAGAATAAATGAGAATCATCTTAGCTTCTAAAAGTAATGTAAGAAAAAAGATTTTAGAGAAAAACAATATCAATATAGATGTTATTGTTTCAAATGTAGATGAGGATGAAGCAAAAAAATCCTTATTAGCTGCAGGAGCTAGCCCGTTGATAATATCTAAAAATTTAGCTGAACTTAAATCTATAAAGGTAAGCAGAAAGAATCCAGATCGACTTGTGATAGGCGCAGATAGTGTAATTTCACTTAATGATCAATTAATTAATAAACCTAGATCTAGAGAAGAGGCTTTAAAGATTTTAAAAAAATTGAATAATTCAAAACACTATCTTATTAGTTCTGTTTGTATTTCTAAAAATGGATCTATGATTTGGAATCATTCTGACCAATCAGAACTGAAAATGAAAAATCTAAAAGATGAAGAATTATTAGAATATCTTGAAAAAATTAAGACTGAAACTTTACTTGCTTATGGAGTTTACCAAGTTGAAGCCGAAGGTCTGGATCTTTTTGAGTACATTAAAGGAGATAGGAATTCTATAATGGGTTTGCCTATCAAACAAATAATGAATTATATTAGAGAGCATAATAAATGAAAAAAAAATTATTTGGAATTATCGGAAGCCCCATCACCCACTCACTTTCACCAGTTTTGCATAATTATTGGTTTAAAAAATACAATATTGAAGCAAATTATTCTTTATTAAATGTAACTGAAGAAAATCTAAAAAATGTAATTAATAAAATAAAAGATAAGGAG
>CACDES010000019.1 GCA_902551865.1 uncultured Pelagibacteraceae bacterium | reverse complement strand
GGCAGACCTAGCTTCCAATGTAAATGCTAGACCAATTAGTTTGAAAGAAATTTCTTTGAGGCAAAATATTTCATTAGCATATTTAGAGCAGATTTTTATAAAATTAAAAAATAATAAACTTGTAAAAAGTGCCAGAGGTGCGAATGGAGGATATATTTTAGAAAAACCTGCTTATGAAATTAAGTTATCACAAATAATTTTTGCGGTAGATGAAGAAGTTAAAATGCTTAACTGTAAGAAAAATTCAAAAAAAGGATGTAATAATAAATCAACAAAATGTATTACGCATAATTTGTGGGATCAGTTAGATCAACATATAAATAATTTTTTTGAAAAAGTAAAATTACAAGACTTGATAAAACAAAACTTGAATTAATTATGAAAAATCAAAACATAAATTATAATCAAGATTATAAATACGGATTTACTACTGATATAGAGAACATCAAAGCTCCTAAAGGTCTTTCAGAAAAAACAATTAAATTTATTTCAAAAGTAAAAAAAGAACCTAAATGGATGTTAGAATGGAGACTTAAGGCATTTAATAGATTAAAAGTTTCAAAAGAACCTAATTGGCAAAAACCAAAATTTCCAAAGATAGACTATCAAGATTTATATTATTATTCTGCTCCAAAAAGCATGAAAGATAAACCAAAAAGTTTAGATGAAGTAGACCCAAAACTTATTGAAACTTATAACAAACTTGGCATTCCCTTAAATGAACAAAAAAAATTGAGCGGGGTTGCAGTTGATGCAGTCTTCGACTCAGTTTCGGTTGCAACAACATTTAAAGATGAATTAACAAAAAAAGGAATTATCTTTTGTCCAATTTCTGAAGCAATTCAAAAACATCCAGATTTGGTTAAAAAATATTTAGGCTCTGTAATACCAATCAGCGATCATTATTTTGCAACTCTCAATTCTGCAGTTTTTACGGATGGGTCTTTTGTTTATATACCTCCTAATACTAGATGTCCTATGGAGCTATCTACATATTTTAGAATTAATGCGTCAGAGACAGGACAATTTGAAAGAACTTTAATTATTGCTGATAAAGGAAGTTATGTAAGTTATTTGGAAGGGTGTACAGCTCCTATGAGAGACGAAAATCAATTACATGCAGCAAATGTAGAACTTATCGCATTAGATGATGCTGAAATTAAATATTCAACTGTTCAGAATTGGTACCCAGGAGATAAAAATGGAGTTGGTGGGATTTATAACTTTGTTACTAAAAGAGGCGCATGTAGAGGAAAAAATTCAAAAATTTCTTGGACTCAAGTTGAAACAGGATCGGCAATTACTTGGAAATATCCTAGTTGCATTTTACAAGGAGATAATTCAATTGGAGAATTTTACTCAATAGCTATTACAAATAATTATCAAAAAGCAGATACAGGAACAAAAATGATTCATCTTGGAAAAAATACAAAAAGTAAAATTATTTCAAAAGGAATATCAGCTGGAAAAGCTGATAATACGTACAGAGGATTAGTCGACATAGGAAGAAAAGCTTTAAACTCAAGAAACTATACGCAGTGCGATTCTTTATTAATGGGCAACAAATGTGGAGCCCATACAGTTCCATATATTAGAAATAAAAACTCTTCCTCTACTATTGAACATGAAGCTACCACTTCAAAAATAAATGAAGATCAATTATTTTATTGTAATCAAAGAGGGCTAAACCAAGAGGAAGCCGTTAGTCTTATAGTAAATGGTTTTTGCAAAGAAGTGTTGCAACAATTACCTATGGAATTTGCCGTAGAAGCTCAAAAACTTGTAGGAATAAGCTTAGAAGGAAGCGTAGGCTAATGCTAGAGATAAAAAATTTAAATGCTTCTATAAATAATAAAGAAATTCTTAAAGGTTTAAATATTTCTATTAAACCTGGGGAATTACATGCAATTATGGGTCCTAACGGATCAGGCAAAAGTACATTGGCAAATATTCTTTCTGGTAAAGAAGGATATAAAATTTCTGGAGAGTTAATGTACCAAGGAAAAAATTTAAATGAAATATCTATAGATGAAAGAGCACAAAAAGGAATTTTTTTAGCCTTTCAATACCCTACAGAAATTCCAGGCGTTAATACAAGTAATTTTCTAAGAACATCATTAAATAAAGTTCGAAAAGCACAAGGAAAAAAAGAATTAGATGCTTTATCATTTTTAAAAATTGTAAAGGAAAAATCAAATGAATTAGGTATGGATGAAAAAATGTTATCAAGACAACTTAACGTAGGCTTTTCAGGAGGAGAAAAGAAAAAAAATGAAATTTTACAAATGAAAATTCTAGATCCAAATTTAGTAATTCTTGATGAAACGGACTCCGGACTTGATATAGACGCGTTAAAAATTGTTGCAGACGGAGTAAACTCTTCAAGAAATAATGAGAAATCTTTTCTAGTTATTACTCATTATCAAAGATTATTAAATTTTATTAAACCAGATTTTGTTCATGTTTTATCAGACGGCAAGATAATTAAATCAGGCACTAAAGAGCTTGCAATGGAATTAGAAAAAACAGGTTATAAAGGAATTAATTAAAATGCTTAACTTTAAAATTAATTCTAGCGAAATTGACAAAATTGGAAATTTTACAAAAGAAGAGAAGAATTTTAGATTAAAAAATTTAAATTATTTTAATGATAACGGATTTCCAAATAAAAAAGATGAAGACTGGAAGTTCTCTGACTTAAAAACAATTATTTCAAAAAATTTTACCAAACTAGATATTCAATTTGCAAAATCTAAAAAAGAGAAAGTAGATTTTATTAAAGATTTTGAACACAATTATATTATTATTACGAACGGAGAATTAAGTGCTAGTGATTTTAGATACGAAGAAAAAAACAAGATAAACCTAGAGTCTTTTGTTAACGATAATTATTCTAACGAAAAAGAAAATAATCCTCTTATTAATTTAAATCATGCTTTATCTAATAAAGGTTATTATTTAGAGGTAAAAGATAATTATAAATTTAAAAAAATTTTAGTAATTTATTATTTATTTACAGAAGATTTAGATGAAAATATATTAAATAGTAAAAATAAGATTAGAATTGGAAAAAATTCTGAACTGCATTTATTAGAGTATTTAGTCAACAGCTCAAAACAGAATTTTTTTAACAATGTGTATGAAGACGTTGTCTTAGAAAATTCTGCTACTTTAAAAAATATCTATCTCCAGAATAATAAAAGCTCGGGTTATTTTCATAAATATTCAGTAAATAAGTTATTTACAGGATCAAATTATACCTCATTTATTTTCCCTGCTGGTTTAAAATTTAATAAATTAGACCTAGAATTTAATTTAGAAGGCGAGAGAAGCGAATGTAATTTACAATCTGCTTCCTTTATAGATAATAGTGAACATCAAGAGATTAAAACCCGCGTCAATCATTTGTCTCCAAATTGCAAAAGTCATCAAAAGGTAAAAAATGTTTTAAATACAGAAGCTAAAGGAGTTTATCAGGGAAAAATATTTGTTAAAGATGTGGCTCAAAAAACGGATGCTTACCAATTAAGTAAAGCAATTTTATTAAGTGAGAGTTCTGAATTTAACTCAAAACCAGAATTAGAAATTTACGCAGATGATGTAAAATGTTCTCATGGCTCTACATCAGGTAATTTAGACAAAGACTCAATTTATTACTTGATGACTAGAGGGTTAAGCCAAAAAGAATCTTCTAAATTGTTAATAAATGGTTTCCTTAATGAAGTAGTGGACTCAATTAAAAGTAATTCAATAAGAAATTTTATAAAAACTAAATTACAGACTCAGTTACAAAATGAACATAAAAAACATTAAGTCAGAATTTCCAATATTTAAACAAAAAATTAATGGTAAACCTTTAATTTATCTCGATAGTGCTAATTCATCTCAAAAACCAAAATCTGTTATTAATAGAATGTCAAATTTTTATGAAACAGAGTTCTCTAATGTAGGAAGAAGCGTTCACTCATTAGCCGTCAAAGCAACAAATAGATTCGAGGAAACAAGAGATAAAGTTCAAAAATATTTGAATGCGAAACACAGAGAAGAAATTATTTTTACCAAAAGTGCAACTGAGTCAATTAACTTAATCGCTTCATCTTTTGGAGAGAAATTTATAAATAAAGGAGATGAGATTTTAATAACAGAATTAGAACATCATTCAAATTATGTTCCTTGGCATTTTATAAGACAAAAAAAAGGTGCAAAAATTAAATTTGCGCCTGTTAATGAACGAGGAGAAGTTGAAATTGACGAAATAAAAAAGATTATTAATTCTAAAACAAAAATAATAGCTATTACCCATTTATCAAATGTAACAGGAGCTATAATGCCTATAAAAAAAATTGTTGATTTAGCTAAAGAAAAAAATATTCCTGTTTTAGTAGATGGAACTCAAGGAGCTCCTCATTTAAAAATAGATATTCAAGATCTAGATTGTGATTTTTATGCAATATCATGTCATAAAATGTATGGTCCAAATGGATTAGGAATTCTTTATGCAAAAAAAAAATGGCTTGAAGAATTGCCACCATATCAAGGAGGTGGCGGAATGATAAGTGAAGTAATGAAAGATAATATTTCTTTTGCTGACTCACCTAACAAATTTGAAGCAGGAACTTTGCAAACTGCAGAAGTTGTAGCTTTTTCAGAAGCAATTAATTTTATTGAAAAATTAGGAATTAAAAATATTCAAAGTCATGAAAATGAGATTTTGGAATATGGTATTGAAAAATTAAAAAAAAATAACTCAGTAAATATAATTGGAGATCCTAAGGAAAGAGGTTCTGTAGTGAGTTTTACTATAAAAGGAATACATCCTCATGATATTGCGACAATATTAGATGAAGATGGCGTAGCTATCAGAGCAGGTCATCATTGTTGTCAAATATTACATGATAAGATTGGAATACCCGCTACTGCAAGAGCATCAATTGGGGTTTATAACTCTAAGGAGGATATAGATATATTATGTAATGCTATCAATAATTGTAAAAAGGTTTTTAACATTTAAATGGAACTCAAAGAATTATATCAAGAAATAATTTTAGATCATGCAAAAAATCCACGTAATAAAGGTAAGTGCGCAAACTATAATCATGATGCTAAAGCTCATAATCCTTTATGTGGTGATAAAGTTCATATTTATTTAAACTTAGATAACTCTAAAAATATAAAAGGCTTAAGTTTTGAAGGTGAGGGGTGTGCAATTTCTTTAGCATCAGCATCAATTTTGACTGATTTACTTCAGGGAAAAGATTTGTCTTTTACAAAAAAAGTTACTGATGATTTTTTAAATATGATTAAAACTAAAAACAAAATAACTTTAAACAGTTTATCAGAAGACCAAGTCACAACTATTAATTCATTATCTGGAGTACAAGAATTTCCCATGAGAATAAAATGTGCTACTATGGCATGGCACACATTATTGTCTGCTATAGAAAAAAAAAAAATTTGATATGAAGGATTTAAAAGAAGAAGTAATCAAGGAAATTAAGAAGATCTATGATCCTGAAATACCGGTAAACATATATGAATTAGGTTTAATATATAAAATTGAGATAATTGATGAAAAAAAAGTAAATATAGACATGACTTTAACTTCTCCAAATTGTCCAGTTGCTGAAGAATTGCCAAACGAGGTTAAAAGCAATATAATGAAAATTAATGGAGTAGAAGATGTTAATCTTAAATTGGTTTGGGATCCGCCATGGACTAAAGAAAAAATGTCGGAAGCTGCACAATTGGAGTTAGATTATTTAGCATGAACGAAAAGATAATTAAACTTAGCGATAAAGCTGTAAATAGAATTAAAGAGATTATGTCACAAGCTAAAAATTCAACTATTGGAGTAAGGGTAGGTGTAAAATCAGGTGGTTGTGCCGGCATGTCCTATGTTATGGAATATGCACAAGAAGTAAAGCCCAATGAAGAAGTTATCGAAGATAAGGGAGTAAAAGTTCTAATAGATCCAAAAGCGATAATGTATCTTTTAGGTACAGAAATGGATTATAAAAAAGAAAAATTTTCATCTCAATTTGTTTTTAAAAATCCAAATGAAACTGAGAGATGTGGTTGCGGTGAGTCCTTTAAAGTATAAAAATTATCCGGAATAATACATCTCAAACTCAATTGGATGTGGAGTATGCTCAAATTTATAAATCTCTTGAAACTTTAAATCTATGTAAGCATCAATTTGATCATCTGTAAAAACACCACCTTGAGTTAAAAATTTTCTATCTTTGTCCAAACTTTCTACTGCTTCTCTAAGTGAGCCACATACTGTAGGTAATTTCTTTACCTCATCTTCTGATAGTGAATACAAATCTTTATCAAAAGATTTACCTGGATCTATTTTATTTTTAATTCCATCAATTCCAGCCATTAACATAGAAGCAAAAGTTAAATAAGGGTTACCTGCTGCATCAGGAAATCTAATCTCCATTCGTGCTGCTTTAGGATTGTTTATAATTGGAATTCTACATGAAGCAGATCTATTTCTCGCAGAATATGCTAAAATCACTGGTGCTTCGAAACCGGGTATTAATCTTTTATAACTATTCGTAGTAGCATTTGAAAAAGCATTAATAGCTTTTGCGTGTTTTAAAATTCCTCCAATGTAGTACAAAGCAGTTTTTGATAGACCTGAGTATTCTTTGCCCATAAATACTGGAGCACTTCCTTTCCAGATCGATTGGTGACAGTGCATACCTGACCCGTTATCTCCTTTTACAGGTTTTGGCATAAAAGTTGCGGTTTTACCAAAAGAGTGTGTAACCATTTGAACTACATATTTGTAAAGTTGAAGATTGTCAGCCATGTTAGTTAATGTTCCAAAATACATTCCTAATTCGTGTTGGCTAGGCGCAACCTCATGGTGGTGCTTTTCAACCTTAACCCCCATATCTTTGAGAGCTTTTAAATATTCTCCCCTCATATCCTGAGCGCTATCAACTGGAGGAACAGGGAAATATCCTCCCTTAATACCAGGTCTATGACCCATGTTACCATTTTCATATTTTCTACCTGTATTGTATGGGCCTTCAGAACTATCAATGCTAAAACTAGTTTCATTCATATCATTTTTAAATCTTACATCGTCAAAAACAAAAAATTCCGGCTCTGGACCGAAATAAGCTTTATCACCAATGCCTGATTCTTTTAGATATGCTTCTGCCTTTTTTGCAGTTCCTCTTGGATCTCTTTCATATGGATCTTTTTTAACTGCATCTAAAATATCACAAAATATGTTTAATGTTGTATGTGAATTAAAAGGATCAATAATTGGTCTTTCTAAATCAGGTTTCAAAATCATGTCAGATTCATTAATAGCTTTCCATCCTGCTATAGATGAACCGTCAAAGAAAACACCTTTGTCAAGCATATCTTCATCAACAACTGTCGTGTCCATTGTTAAATGCTGAAGCTTACCTCTTGGATCAGTAAACCTGAGGTCAACAAATTCTACCTGTTTGTCTTTAATTAATTTTAGAACATTTTTAGAACTCATAATGTAAAACCTTAGTATTTTAAAATTGTATTAATATTTAAAAACTATATTGAACATATCTAATATATAATCACTTAATATCAAGATATAGATATTAACATATACCAGCTATGCACTTAATTCATAACACAATATATTACGTAATCCGATTACACTTAAAATGAGAGAAGCCAGAGCCATAGATTTGTTTCTTTTAGTATTACTAGGTTTAATTTGGGGTTCTTCTTTTTTTAATATTAAAATTGCAACTTATTCATATGATCCATTCACTTTAGCATTAATTAGAGTTGTGTTTGCAAGCATTCCTTTATTTTTACTCTGTAAGTATAAGAGTATTAAAATAGAGGCTTTTTCAAAAAATTGGAAACCATATGCAGTTATCGGTCTTTGTAATATTGCAATCCCATTTACTTTGATTGCTATCGGAACAGCTAAGATTAATAGTTATTTAGCTGCGATGTTAATGAGCACCACTCCAATGAGTGGATCAATTCTTGCTCATTTTTTTACTAAAGATGAAAAAATAACTGTGTTAAAATCTATTGGAATTATAATTGGATTTTTAGGAATATTATTTTTATTTTTTGATAAATTGATTATTAATGAAAGTAATTTCATTTATGTATTAATTACTATCTTGGGCTCTACATTTTATTCTATTGGGGGGATTTTAACCTTAAAATTAAAAACTAAAGGAAATGAAAATGTTACTACATCGACAACGCTTTGGTCTGTGATTTTTTTATTTCCGTTATCTATGATTTTTGAAACACCATGGCAATCAAGTCCCTCTTTAGAGTCCACTTTAGCACTTTTATATCTTGGAGTAGTTGCAACAGGATTAGCTTGGTTAATTAGGTTTAGAATTTTAACTGTGAATGGATTAGTTTTTCAAACTCAAGTAGCTTATTTAATTCCTATTTTTGGAGTTTTATTTGGATATCTTTTAATGGATGAAATAATAACTTGGAGAGTTTTAATTTCATTGATTATAATAATGATAGGTATTTATATTGTAAAAAAAAACAACAGGGGTATAGATAGATAAAATGCAACCAGACTCAGTTGAATTAAGTTTTTTATCAATTTTTGCATTTATAACTTTTTTTATCTTTTTAATCGTTAGCAAATTTTCTTATAAATTAAATAACGGCATTCTTTTAGATGAAGATTTTGTTAAACCACAAGCATTTCACAATGAAGCAACTTCACGTAGCGGAGGCACAGCAAGCTTAATTTCGTTGTTTGTATTTTTTGGAATTTATTATCTTCTTTTTTCAAAAATTCTATATGAGTATGTTTTCTTATGTTCTAGTTTATTTTTAGTGGGTTATTTAGATGACATTAAGATGAAAGTTGGTCCAAATTTAAGATTGACCTTGATGATTGTTTTTTTAATTATCTGTGTAATTTTTTTACCAATAGAAATTAAATATATTGATCTAATTTTTATAAATTCATGGTTAGACAATAAAATTTTTTCAACTATTTTTATACTTTTGTGTTTTTTGTTTGTAATTAATGGATCAAACTTGATTGATGGTTTTAATGGGCTACTAACAATTAATTTGATAATTATTAATTCTATATTACTGTTTATAAACTTAAATAATAATCAACTTGAATTCTCATTTTTCTTGTCTGCACAACTTGTTATTCTAATTTCATTTCTTCTTTTTAATTTCCCAAAGGCTAAAATGTTTCTAGGTGACAGCGGATCATACTTATTTGGATCTTTGGTTGCTTTAAATACAATTGTTACTAATAATTTAAACTCAAATGTATCATCCTTCTTTTTCTGCATTTTGCTATTTTACTTATTTTTTGAAGTATTCTTTTCTTTTTTTAGAAAAATTTATCAAAAAAAGTCACCTGTTCTTCCTGATAACAAGCATTTACATATGTTATCTTACAATATGATAAGTAGATTTTTTGATACTAATTCAAGCAATTATATTAATTCTATTGCAATTAATTTTGTCTTTTCTTTATTGATTATTCCTAGCGTCTTTTATGCTGAAAATAGTATAGTATGTAGATATTGGTTTTTTTCTTTAATTATAGTTTATTTGATATTTTATATCTTTTTAAAGAAATCTGATAAAGTATAAAGATTATTATGAAAAGTTTTAAAAATTTTATCAAAGTATGTAAAACACAAAACATTAGATTAGTGAAAAAAAAGTTAAGTATTCAAACTTTTTCTAATGTAAGTATAAGAATTGATAGAAAATATTTTACAATTAAGCCAAGCGGGGTTTTGCCATCAAAAATAAATGAGAGAGATTGTCCAATAATAAGAATCATTGATGGGAAGAAAGTAAAAGGCAAATATAATCCTTCGACTGACACACCAACACATCAAATTTTGTATAAAACTTTTGATCATTTAAAAAGTATTTCTCATACCCATTCAAAATACGCCACAGCTTGGGCGCAAACTGGAAAATCAATTCCAATTTACGGCACAACTCATGCAGATTATTGGTCTGGTAAAGTACCAGTTACAGGTTATCTAAATAAAAAACAACTTAACCAATATGAAAAGAATACTGGCTATTTAATTGTAGAATTATTAAAAAAACTTAAAGTTAATACTAGAAATTGTCCAGGGGTCATTGTGGCTGGACATGGCCCATTTTGTTGGGGCAATGATTACGATAGTGCTGTTAACTATTCAGAGATGTTAGAATTTATTTCAGAAATAGCTTATTATTCAGAACAAATTAAAGTTAAAAGTAAATTACCTGCACATATATCAAAAAAACATTTCGAAAGAAAATTTGGAAAAAATAGATATTATGGCCAAAGATGATTTTCAAAAATGACTTCATTAGAAATGTAAATTTTTTTTTTTATAAAAAAAAACACTTAATCATTTATATAGTAATAGGTTTTTTATCTTTAGTTTTTGAACTTTTTTTAAGAAAATTAATCTCTGAATATATTTCTTCTAACGAACTTTTTTTGCACACCTCTTTATTATGTGGAATTTTATTTGCATTTTATTTTAATATTAAATTTAATTTCAATGTCCCAAAAATTTACTTAAAAAAATCACTATTTTATTTTTTTACAATTTCTACATTTTCATATTTATTCCAATATTATTTAAAAAATAGAATTGATTTGAGTAATTATAGTTTTGAAGAAGCAAGAATTCTCATATCAGGAAGTTTTTTTCTCATTGCATACTTTTTTCATACAAAATTTTCTTTCAAAGAAAATAGAAAAGTTGGAGTAGCTATTTATGCTAATGGTTACGAGGATATAAATAAAATATATAATTCAATCGGACCATATCCGGATTTTATTCACGTTGACATAGTTGATAAAACAATGAACGATAAGGCTTTAGATCCAAACTTATCAAAACTTGAAGTGGTTAAAGCTTATTGGCCAAATCATTCGATTGAAACTCATATAATGTCTAAAAATCCAATTGTTTTATTAAAAGATAACATATTAAATTTTTCTGACATAATTTATGTTCATCATGAGATTAATAATAAAAATGATGTAATCAAAAAGATAAAAGATAAAAATAAAATTCCAGGTCTAGTTTTACACTCTATCAATGAGTATGAAGATCTTGAAAGTATAATGAGTGGGTTTGAGCAAATACTAGTTTTAAGCATTAAAAAACCAGGCCTCTCAGGCCAAAAATTTAATGAAAAATCATTAAATTTAATAAATAGAATTAATTCTGTTAAATATAGAAATAAAATAACTTTATGTGTAGATGGCGGCGTAAAAAGTAATATTATTAATAAATTTATAAGTGAAAAAGTAGTTTCAGGTTCAGAGGTTTTAAACAACAATCGCCCAGTTAGAAAAATTATGATGCTTCAAACCGTATCTAGATACGAAAAATGAAAATCGGAGAGGCTATTATTAGTGAACTAATTAAAGACAAAGATGTTGTTTCAGCATCTATAGTAGGCTCATATTCTGAAAATAAAGATATTAAAAAAATTGGCGATTTAGATGTTGTAGTAATTTGTAAAAAATTAACAAAAAAAAGTTTTTCTAAAAATATTAAACCGGGTAAAAAAAAAAAATTTTAAAATAGATACTTTAATCAACTCAACATTTGGTCCAATGAAAATTAGTACTAAAAATTCGTTGCCAATTCATTTAATGATATATGATTTGCAGTCGCATAAAGACCACGTTTTAAAAAGTCCATTTACTTGTTTTGACTGGGAAAGATCAAAGATTTATAGGGGAAAA
>CACDES010000018.1 GCA_902551865.1 uncultured Pelagibacteraceae bacterium | reverse complement strand
TCTTATTTAAGTTTCTACATATTAGCAAAAAAATTTACTAAAAATTATTTAATTGTTTCATTAAGCGCTTGTTTGTTTGCTTCTATGAATAGCTACTCTGTTTATGGGATCCTTATTGCTGCCTTTCCCTACTTCGTTTACTTGATATTATATAAAGTAAATTTAAATTTTAAACATTATTTAATAACCGTTTTAACTGCATTAAACTCAGAAATAGTTCACTCACCTTATTTCTTTATATTTTTAGTTATTTTTTTAATATCTTTTAATTCAATTACAAAACAAAAAATTAAAAATTTGTTTTTTATATCACTTGTTTTTTATTTTTTTGTTTTAATTTCAAATTCAAATATTCTATATGCTTTTATATTTGACGGCCCATTTCATAGAGAAGAGATAGAAAGAGTGGTAGAAGATTTTAATTTTTATAAGGCAATATCAAGCTTATTTTATTTTAATTTTCTTTGGAGAGAGGAATTTTTTACATATGGCTTAGCTTGGGATATACCTTTCATTTTTTATACAGTACTTTTTTTTCCACTTGTTTTTTTTTCAAAAAATAAGGAAATA
Source organism: uncultured Pelagibacteraceae bacterium (assembly GCA_902551865.1). Classification (GTDB taxonomy): domain Bacteria; phylum Pseudomonadota; class Alphaproteobacteria; order Pelagibacterales; family Pelagibacteraceae; genus Pelagilacustribacter. The sequence continues at coordinate 11,242 of CACDES010000018.1, read as the reverse complement.
ATTAGACTAGTTTTGATTTGTCTTTCTTTATGGATATTGTACTCATTATTTATATCTTATGATCTTTATGTAACAAAATACTGGAACCCAGGTTACTATTTTATTTTTTCAATTTTTATTTATTCTTGTATTTTCCTCTTTGTATTAAAAACTTTCAAGAAAATAATCCCGCTATCTATTTGTTTGGTGTTATTGTTTCAAATAAATTCTAACTTTGTTCCATTTGCAAAAAAATATGTAAAACCATTTAAAGTTGAAAATTTTCGAAATTATTACTCTTTTAAAGATTACTACCTTAAAGAAAGTTATTCAAAAATAAAAAGTATAGTTGGAGATGAAAAAGTTATTTCTCTTTGGAACGTCGACCCTATGGTTGCGGTGATGAATGGAATTTATACATTAGATGGGGAACATAATTTATATCCACTAGCATATAAAAAAAAATTTTATAAAATCATTAAAAAAGAGCTCGATTCAAATTCTGAATTTAGAGATTATTATTTAAAATGGGGTCATAGAGTTTATGCATTTGTATCTGATCCAGAAAATGTTAAAATTGATTTTTTAGAAGCAAAAAGACAAGGTGCAAATTTTGTAATTTCAAAATATCTAGTTGAAAATATTAATTTAAGAAAAGTTAGTGAAATTAAAGGTGTAGAAACTCTTTTTTTATACGAAATAATTTAAAATTATTTAAATTTTTTCTTTTACTTATGGTAAAAATTTATATTTAATTAAACAGTAAAGTGCTCTTATACCATCTTTAAAACCAATTTTTTTTCCTTCCTCATACGTCCTTCCATTATAAGAAACGCTTACTTCAAAAAATCTCAATCTTTTTTTTGCAAGTTTGATAGTAATTTCAGGCTCAAAGCCAAAACGATTTTCCTTAAGAGTAATATTTTTTAAACTATCTTTTTTAAATGCTTTATATCCTGTTTCCATATCGGTAAGATTCATGTCAGTTAATATGTTTGAGAAAAGAGTTAAAATTGCATTAGCTACTCTGTGCCAAAAGTATAATACCCTGTGACCATCAGATGTTCCTCCTAAAAATCGTGATCCATAAACTACATCGGCCTTACCATCAATTATCGGTTTTATTAAACGAGAATAATCTTTTGGATCGTACTCTAGATCTGCATCTTGTATAATTATAATTTCTCCAACTGCTTCTTTTAAACCTGATCTTATGGCTGCGCCTTTGCCTTGATTTATTTCATGAAAAATTAAATTATCGATTTTTCCAGTATCTTTTAAATTTTGTAGCTTTTCTACTGTTCCGTCTATTGACTTATCATCAACTACAATTATTTCTTTGCTTAGATTTGTATTTTTGCTCCAAAAATCTAATTCGTTTATCTTTTCTAATATTTCTTTTACTGTTTTTTCTTCGTTATAGACTGGAACTATTATAGATATTAACATTAATATTTTATCAAAAATTTAAATCACCTTATCAATAAATCCAAAAGAAGTCATAAGCTCATTCCATTCTCTTTTTGATAATCCTGAGCTTTCTTGAGAAGTTTTTTCACCCTTAACCATTTGTTGAATAATTTTTTTACCTTTTTCTGAAACATGAACAGCGCCAACTCTATAGTCTAGAAAAGCTGAATGAGTTATAGGAACCCACTTTTTAACAGTATCTAGCATTGTTTCTGCGTAAACTCTGATCTCATATTGAGCATGGCTGTCTGCCCTTAAAAATAGAAAATTTAATAGATTTAATAAATCTGTTTTCCAATACCATTGTGTATAAGAATTTAATGTCAGATTCATTCTAGCAAGTTCTCTCGCAAGACCAGCTTTATTTTCATCAATAACACTTCCATCAAATCTTTCGTTTAGCATTGTTTCATAATTGTTATAAGTTCTTGTTGCATCATCTTTTAAAATTTTAAGAACCTCATCTGCTTGATCGCCGGTTATAAGATCTCCTCTACCTTGCCTATTAATCGTTGATTGAGCAGATAATTGTTCTTTAGCTGGAATATAAAATTCTTTGTCTAAAATAGAATATCTCGCTGAATATTCATTAACATTGGCTGTTCTATGTCTTATCCATTGACGAGCAATAAATATTGGAAGCTTCACATGATATTTAATTTCACACATTTCAAATGGAGTTGAATGCCAGTGTCTCATCAAATATTTAATTAGACCCTCGTCTGTTGAAACTTTTTTAGTTCCTTTTCCATAAGAAACTCTAGCAGACTGAACAATGGAGGTGTCATCACCCATGTAGTCTACTACTCTAACAAATCCATGGTCTAAAACAGGAAGGGCTTCATAGAGAATTTTTTCTAATTCAGGTGATGTTACCCTTTTTGTTTGATTCTTTTGAGACTGTTGATCTGCAATTTCTTGCTTTTGTTCTGGTGTTAGTTTCATTTTGAATAAACTTATTGAATCTATCTGTAAGAGTTTTATATTAATAGTGTTGGTTTTCCAACTATGACGATAAACGAATTTCGTAATAAACATTACGGACGTGGGGGCAGTACCCACCACCTCCACCAATTACAACTTACGGGGGTGAATTAGGATCGACGGATGTCTAAAAGCTATTCTTTCGTACGAGATGGTTCCGACGTAACGGGCCAATTTACAAATGCTAACGAAAGTTATGCACTTGCTGCTTAATTAACTTAGTTAATTAAGTTACGGGGTCCGGGGCACCTGGCAACAGAACGCCCCTTTTTAAGCTAAAGTCTTTTAAACTTTTAAAAAACTGTATATGGTGAGCAAATTATGAAGGCTTTTGATAAAGCATTAAACTCTATTTATAAAATATTTAATAAAATTATATTTTATTTCAAAAAAATTACGAGAGTAGAAATAATAAAAAGATTAGAAAAGTTTGCAGAAAGAATACATTCCTCAGCACTAATTATAAGTTGCGGAATTATTGCGATAGTTGGATTGATATTTTATACCAAAACATCTTTGGGTTGGATGTTGCCGCTTTCAATATTTGGGCCAATTCTGATTCTTTTCGTTGCATACCTTGCCAATGATTTTCACGTAGCTTGTTCGGATCTTATAAAATCAAATACTACTTCACTAGGTAACAACGCAATATTAAAATTTGGTGCAGTAACATCTATGATTCTATCTATTGTGTTTTTTGGAGTAGCAATTTTGGCAATATTTAACGGGTCCTTAAAGGGAACAGTTTTCTCTTTGCTTGCTTCTTTATTGCTATTCATAAATGCAGGTACACAATTTAACCCATCTCTTTTAAATATTGAAATAACAAAAAAAAGTACATCTGGTGAAGATTTTATTGCTTTATTTTCACTTAACTTAAAATCAACAGTTTTTTTTGAAAAGATAATATCAACTGTATTAATTGTTTTAGGAAATGTTTATTTGTTAGCTAACCTGGTATCACAAAAATTAGAATTTTTTATGACTGGTTTTGGTTTCTTGTCTGCAGGCATAGCTTTCCCGATTATTGTTTATATTTCATTTACAATACTTTGGTTCTTCAACTCTCTCTTTTTAGGGATTCTTTCTCTTGCAAGAAAAAAGTAAAATTAAAGGATATTTAATTATGGTAAAATTGATTTAAAATTCTCATAAGTATCATTAGATATATAAATAAAATCGGACTGATATATATAGTGTGAAATTAAACTTCCACCGTTTGAGATTCCAAAAAGTTTATAATTATTTGGTATTAATGTTTTTTCAACATCATAAATATTTGGTGGATTCTCATATATTTCAGAAAAAATTAATTCTAATTGAATTAATTTAATTCTATTATTTTTTAAAAGATTTTGTGCTCCTAGAAGAACTTTATCTTCAAATCCTTGAGTATCTATTTTTAAGATATCAATATTTGTTAAATTTTTTTCATTTACGTAATCATCTAAAGTTATTATTTCAGCGTTTACTTTTTTAGTAGTATAGTTCTTATGGTCAATTTTAATACTATTACTTCTTTTTTTAATCCAAGTAGTATTAGGTATTAAATTCTTAAAACTTGAATGACCACTTATGGCGTTAATGTTAAATTCTAGGTTTCCTTTTTTATCACCTACTGCCACATTATTTAAGTACAAATTTTTATCATTAATATATTTTTGTTTTAAAATATTAACTTCATTAATATTTGGTTCAAAACTGTGAATTATGGGATTTTGAAAAAGTTTTTTATATCTTGTTATTGATTGTCCTTTGTTTGCTCCTACATCAAAAATAACTGGTTCTGATTTTGTAATCAAAGATTTTGTTAAACCATCTAAATCTGTAGCATCGATTGATTTAATCTTCATAACTTTATAACCAAAAAGATTAATTATTTTTTTAATAAATTCTCTCATATTGTATTAATTAAGAAGCTTTCCATGTCGCAGCATAACCCTTCACACCGTTGGACTCAATATGGACTCACCCAAAAAAAGAAATTAACGTTTTTTGAGTTCTAAAATTGTTATATAACCTTAAAAGGTTAAGGGCACCTAGCAAAAAAACGTGCCTTTTTAATAAATATGTTAAGAAAAAAAATAGGTTGGAAATTCGATAATACATACTCAAACTTGTCTCAAAGTATGTTTTCAAAATTAAACCCAACTCCAGTTAAAACTCCAGAATTAGTTCTGTTTAATCACAATTTATCTAAAGAAATTGATTTAGATTTTTCTCAGATAGATAATAAAGAATTAGCTTTAATATTTTCAGGCAATCAATTACCTGAGGGATCGGAGTCAATAGCTCAAGCATATGCAGGCCATCAGTTTGGACATTTTACAATTCTAGGAGATGGACGAGCACTTACGATTGGGGAGCATTTAGATAAGAATAAAAATCGTTACGACATACAGTTTAAAGGGTCTGGAAAAACTCCTTACTCTCGAAATGCTGATGGTAGAGCAGCTTTAGGTCCTATGCTCAGAGAATATATAATTAGTGAGTCCATGCATTGTTTAGGGGTTCCTACTACAAGAAGTTTAGCAGTAACTAAAACTGGAGAGGATGTAATTCGAGAAACAATTTTAAAAGGAGCAATTTTAACTCGTATTGCTTCTAGCCATATTAGAGTTGGAACTTTTCAATACGCTCTAATTTCAAAAAACAAGAATGATTTAAAAACTTTATTTGATTATACTCTTAAACGTCACTACCCAAATATCAAAAAATCTGAAACTCCTGCGATAGATCTTCTAAAAATTGTTTTAGAAAGGCAAATTAATTTGATTTGTAATTGGATGAGAGTTGGATTCATTCATGGAGTAATGAATACAGATAATATGACAATTTCGGGAGAGACAATTGATTATGGGCCTTGTGCATTTATGGATAAATACGATCCTGCAACTGTATTTAGTTCGATAGATCATCAAGGAAGATATTCTTATTTTAACCAACCTAGAATAGCTCTATGGAACTTAGAAAGATTTGCAGAGTCTCTACTTCCTTTAATTGCTAATGATAACAAAGAAGGGATAAAATTTGTTAAAGAGGTGCTCAAAGAATTTCCAGAAAAATATAAAAAAAAATCCTTAGAGATGATGAAAAAAAAATTAGGTATAGTGGGAGATGACCATAAAGATGAACAATTAATAACTGAACTTTTATCTTGGATGTATCAAAACAAAGCAGATTATACAAATACTTTCTGTTTTTTAATGAATGAATATGAATCAAAAAATGAAATTTATAAAAATAAACAGTTTATATTATGGAAAAAAAAATGGGAAGATAGAATTACTCTAAATCAAAATTCTTTAGAAAAATCTTTTGAAATTATGCGCTCAGTAAATCCCCTAGTTATTCCTAGAAATCATTTGGTAGAAGAAGCATTAGATCTTGCAACACAACAGGATAATTTAAATAAAGTAAATGAATTACTCAAAGTTTTGAAAAATCCATATAATCGCAATTCAAAAACTTCTGATTATCAATCAATGCCGCTCACAGATGAAAAGTATGTAACTTACTGTGGTACCTAAATAAATCTAGAATATATATTTATCACCTAAGTAAATTAATATTCCTACGGCAATACCTAATAATACCCAATAATAGTTATCTTTCATTTTGTTAAAAATTTACTTAAGTCAGGTTTAAAATAATTTGGCCCTTTCATAACTTTTCCTTTATCATTAAATATTGGTCTTCCATTTTGATCTAGTTTACTCATATTAGAATTTTGCACTTCCTCAAAACATTTATCCAAATTTATTCCAAAAGCGTGGCCTGCGCCATAAGTAACATAGAGTATATCTGTTAAAGCGTCTGCTACCTCTTTTATATCTTTTTGTTCAATTGCTTCTTTTAACTCTGATAGCTCTTCTCTTATTAAATCTATTCTTAAATTAATTATTTTATCGTTAGGAAAACTTGCATTAGTCCTTACTTCTTGACCAAAAGTTTGCATGAATTTTTTTACACTCTCAAAGTTTGTCATATTTTCTCCATATAAATTTTATAATATAAGTGTATTATAACAAAGAATCATAAATGAAATACAGAACGGAATTTGACAGTATTGGAAAAATTAAGGTGCCTGAGGATAAGTATTGGGGAGCTTCTACTCAAAGATCAAACAAATATTTCAATATAGGAGACTTCCTTGTTAGGCCAATTGTAATTCGGTCTATTGCAATAATCAAAAAAGCTGCAGCAATTGTTAATGCTAAAAACAAAGATCTAGATCCTAGGTTAAGCAGATATATTATCAAAGCTGCTGAAGAGATTATTAAGGGAAAACATAAGGAGCACTTTCCCTTAAAAGTTTGGCAAACTGGGTCTGGCACGCAAACAAATATGAACGTTAACGAAGTTATAGCTAACAGAGCAATCCAAATGATGGGTGGAAAAATGGGTACAAAAAAACCTGTCCATCCGAACGATCATGTAAATAAATCTCAATCAACTAATGATGTTTTTCCGACAGCAATGCACATTTCAATTGCTATTAAAGCTAAAGACAAACTCTTACCTTCTTTAAAATTGTTAGAGAAAGAACTGTCTAAAAAATCAAGAGAATTTAAAAGCATAGTAAAAGTTGGAAGAACTCATTTGCAAGATGCTACTCCTTTAACTTTGGGACAAGAATTTTCAGGTTATCAATCTCAATTAAAAAAATGCATAACTAGAATAGAAAATGCTTTAAAAGAAATATTCTATTTAGCGCAAGGTGGTACAGCTGTAGGAACTGGACTAAACACAAAAAAAAATTTTGATAAAAAAGTTATAAAGGAGATTTGTAAGATTACTAAATTGCCTTTCAAGCCTGCTTCAAATAAGTTTGCAGCTCTAGCCGCTCATGATGAAATAGTTAACTTTTCCGGAGCATTAAATACTACTGCTGTATGTTTAATGAAAATTGCTAACGATATTAGATTCTTAGGATCTGGCCCAAGAGCAGGATATGGTGAATTAATTTTACCTTCAAATGAACCTGGTTCTTCTATTATGCCTGGTAAAGTAAATCCTACTCAATCTGAAGCAGTTACTATGGTGTGTGTTAAAGTTATAGGAAACCACAATGGTATTACTATGGCAGGCTCCCATGGTCATTTCGAGTTAAATGTGTTTAAACCTCTTATTATTCATAACATTTTACAATCTATAAATATAATGAGTGACTCAGCAAAAACATTTGCTTTGTATTGTATAAAAGGAATTAAAGCAGACAAAAAAAGAATTAAACATCTTCTCGATAATTCGCTTATGCTAGTTACAGCTTTAGCTCCTAAAATTGGGTATGATAAAGCTGCTTCAATAGCAAAAAAATCTCACAAAAATGGAACTACATTAAAAGAAGAAATTCTTAAGGAAGGATTAATAAGTAAAAAAGAGTACGATAAAATAATGAATCCTTTAAAAATGACAAAACCAAAGTAAAATTAAATTATCTCTATAAGAAACTCTTTAATTTTATTCATCCTAAAAATACTAAAAAAATCATCATTAAATAAAATATTTTCAAAAGTTTCTTTCAAATATTTCAAGTCTGCTTCAGTTATATTTTCATCATTGTTAATTTTAATTCTTCGAAAATTTATTTTTTTATTCAAAAGATTTAGAGAGCCTTCAATATTTAAATTCAATGGATCTTTGTTAACATCTTTAGATATTGAAAATTTTTTTAATAATCTTTTCTTATTTTTTAAATTAAGTAAACACAAAAAATTTAACCTAGGATATTCTTCAATTAATAAACTTTCACCTTCACATTCTACATCTCCTCCTAAAATATTTATTTTACTTAAAAAAGTTAATCTTCCATTAGCTAAGTTAAATTCTGAATAATATTTTTGAACTAAATTGTGAGTAAATTTTTTTTTATTATAATTTAATTTGTTTGTGCTATTTAGTTTCTTTAATACTTCTTGATTTTTAAGAATTTTTTCTAAAGTTAAACTATCAATTAATTTTTTACTTATCTTATTAATATTAATATCGGATTCTATTTCAAAAAAAGGATCAAAAATAATATAGCTATCAAAAGATATAGAAAAATCTTGACTTTTTAAGTTGCCCTTCATGATTTTTATCTGATTATCTTGTAAGGAAAAATTAAATATTAAATAATTGTTTAAAACTTTTATCTTAGATAATCCAGTTGCTGAGTTAAAATTATCTATTTGATCAAAATTAAAATCTGCTTTAATGCCTGTATTTAAAATTTTAAAATTAAAGTTTTTATATTTGTCGTTTATATTTACTTTAAATTCTTTATCAAATATCTTTCCTTGAATTTTATTTTTTTTATATCCATGGTTAGAAAAATCTATTTTTTTTATTTCTAAAATAGAATTTTCCTTTTTTTTTAAACTTAAATTTAAATCTTGAATTTCTAATTTATTACGTAATTTTTCAAAATAATTTAATATATCTATAGTTGTATCTATATTTAAATCTATTCTATTATTTTTTAATAAAATTTTTCTTGCTTCAAAATTTTCATAGTTATAGATATTTTTTAAATTTAAAAAAATATCAAGCTCTTGTGTATTAATAAATATTGGTTTGTCCTTAATCTTTAAATTCATATTTTTTATAGATAAATTTGGAAAAGGAAAAACATTAAACTCTATAGAACTATGGCTACTTATTTCCAATTCATAATAATCAAATAAGTAATTTTTTATGATATCTTGCTTTTTTTCATAATTGAAAAACTTTGGAATTAAAAGAAATAAGAATATACCAACAAAAAAGATTGCAAATAAATACCTTAAAAAGAAAAAAAATTTCAAAATTCTTGAGAACTTGTTGTGAATTATTTTATAAATTTTATTAATCATTTTTTTATTTTTGCAACTAGTGTATAAATAAAATTTTTCTAATATGAACAACATTGATAAATTAATTCAAAATCTTAACAAAGAGCAAAAAGAAGCAGTATTAAATACTGAAGGACCAAACTTGATTGTGGCAGGGGCTGGATCGGGAAAAACAAGAGTGTTAACTACAAGATTAATTCATATTATTAACCAAAAAAAAGCATGGCCTAATCAAATATTATGCGTAACTTTTACCAATAAAGCTGCAAAAGAAATGCAAAGTAGAGTAATGACTTACATAAAAGGTAACTCTAATGCAGTACCTTGGTTAGGTACATTTCACTCAACAAGTGTTAAGTTTCTTAGAAGGCATGCTGAAGCATTAGGTTATAAAAGCAATTTTACTATTTTAGACACTGATGATCAAAAAAAGCTAATCAGAAATATAGTTAAAAGCGAAGATTTAGACGCAAAAAAATTCTCGCCTCAATTGATTATGTATCATATTGATCAATGGAAAAATAAAGGTTTGCTTCCAAAAGATATAAAAATCAAAAGATCGGGAGCTATTATTAAATCAATTTTAAAAGTATATGAGGTATATCAAAAAAAAACAAAAGATCTGAATGCATTTGATTTTGGAGATTTAATTTTATTTTGTGTAAAAATATTTGAAGAAAACAAAGATATAAGAGAAATTTATCAAAAAAACTTTAAATATATTTTGGTCGATGAATTTCAAGACACAAATTTCATTCAAAATAAATGGTTAAATTTATTAGTTAACGAAAAGCAAAATATTTGTTGCGTTGGTGATGACGATCAGTCTATTTATAGCTGGAGAGGGGCAGAAATTAAAAATTTTCTTACCTTTGATCAAATATATAAAAATTGTAAAGTTTTTAAATTAGAACAAAATTATCGATCTACAAAAAATATTTTAGAAACAGCTTCTACTCTTATTTCTAACAATTCAAATAGAGTAGGAAAAAAATTATGGTCTTCTGCAATACAAGGAGAACCAGTTAAATTAAATTGTTATAAAACGGGAAAAGATGAGGCTCAAGGGGTAAGTGATATTATAGAACATAATTTAAAAAAAAAATATTCTCTTAATGATATCTCAATATTAGTTAGAGCAATTTATCAAACAAGAGAATTTGAAGAAAGGTTTTTGCAGGTAGGTATAGCTTATAGAGTTTTAGGTGGAATTAAATTTTATGAAAGAGCTGAAATAAAAGATGCAGTTTCCTATCTAAGAATTATTAATCAAAAATATGATGACTTAGCATTAGAAAGAGTTATCGGATCTCCTAAAAGAGGCGTTGGTGAAAGCACTCTGAGTCAAATTTATCTTTTTGGCAGCAAAAACAAACTTTGCTTAGAAGACTCCATTATAAAAATTTTAGAAAGAGGAGAATTTAAACCTAAAATTAAAAGCTCTCTAAAACAACTAATTAATATGATTCATAAATGGCGAAAAGACTCCATTAATATGAAACATTATGATCTTCTTAAATTAGTTTTAGATGAGTCTGGATATTCTGCAATGTTAAAAAATAAAAAAGATTTAGAGAATGAAAATAGACTAGAAAACTTAAAAGAATTATTAAGAGCGATGCAAGATTATGAAAACTTACAAAATTTTTTAGAGCACGTTGCGCTAGCAACATCAATAGATGAAGAGTGGGAAGGAGCTAAAGTAAATTTAATGACCATGCATGCTGCCAAAGGATTAGAGTTTAATGTAGTTTTTTTACCAGGATGGGAAGAAGGATTATTCCCTCATCAAAAGTCTCTTGAAGAAAAAGGAGACTTTGCTCTAGAAGAAGAAAGAAGACTGGCATATGTTGGAATCACAAGAGCAAAACAAGAAGCTTATTTATCTTTTGCAATGAAAAGAGCCTATCATGGAGATTGGATGGATGCTTTGCCATCAAGATTTATAAATGAAATTCCTGACGATGGGGTTGAAAAAAACGAAATAAATTTCG
>CACDES010000017.1 GCA_902551865.1 uncultured Pelagibacteraceae bacterium | reverse complement strand
TAACTTTGGGTTGAGTCCTCTTGAATTTTTAAATTTTATTTTAAGTAAATCATCTGCAAAACCCAACAATCCTAGACTTAGAGACACAAAAATTAGAGTCCAAATATATATATTATTAAGATCAGCCCACAATAAAGTTCCAGTCAGCATTCCAATTAAAATAATCACTCCGCCCATCGTAGGAGTTCCTGATTTTTTTATAATATGATCTATAGGCCCATCTTGTCTTATTGGACCTGAAATCATATTTTCAGAAAAAATTTTAATAAGAGGTCCTCCAATAATAAAGACGATGATTAGAGATGTGACTACTGATAAACCTGTTCTAAAAGTCAGGTATTTAAATACATTAAGAAAAGAATAATGATCTATAAAAGATGTAAGTAAATTAAATAACATTTAAGTTCCTTTTATCATTGCACGACTAATAATATTGAGTCCTGTTGCGTTAGATCCTTTTATCATTAAATAATCATTATTAGCGATTATATTTTTTAAAATAAAGTCAACATCCCCGGCACATTGCAAAATGTTTCCACGTTTCTCTTTCTTTAAATTTTTATAAGTAAAAAGGGTCTTTTCTCCCTTTACAAAAACTTTATCAATATCTGAGCTGTTAATAAGTTTTGATAATTCTTTATGGTAAACTACTGATTTTTTTCCAAGTTCAAGCATGTCACCAAGCAATAAATATTTTTTAAACTTATATTTCTTAATTTCTGCAAAATTATTCAATGCATTTTTAACTGAAAATGGATTTGCATTATAACTTTCATCAATTAATCTAAATTTTTTTTTATATCTCTCAATTTTATGAATTCTTCCTCTTCCCTCAGAGGGTTCGAAATTCCTGAATAAGTGCAAAGTTTTTTGAGGATTTAAACCAAATTCTTTTAAAGCAGCTATAGAGGCAAGAACATTGTAAACGTTAATATTTTTAATTTCTAATTTAAAAACCTCATTTTTAAAACGTATTGAAATTTTTTTTATTTCCCCATATTTTTTTATTTTAATTATATGAACATCTGATTTTTTTGATTTTCCAAAAGTGATAACCCTTATATTTTTTGATTTTGCTTTTGAATTTAGAAAATTAAAAAATTTATCATCACGATTTAGAATAATTGCTCCATCCCTTTCAATATTGCTTATAATTTCACTTTTTGCTTTTGCTATACCTTTAATATTTTTAAAATTTTCTATATGCGCTTCAGCTATGTTAGTAATTATAGCTAAATTGGGTCTTATCATTTTAGACAATTGATGTATTTCACCAGTTTTGCTCATTCCAACTTCAAAAACTCCAAATTGATGATTTTGATTTAGATTTGATAAACTTACAGGAACACCATAGTGATTATTGAAAGATCTTGGTGAAGCGAATGTATTTTTATATTTTTGAAGTAAGATATTAAGGATATTTTTTAACGAAGTTTTTCCCGTGCTGCCAGTTATTGCTACAACTCTTGCATTACAACTACCTCTTTTTAGTTTTGCAAATTTATTTAGAAAACTAATTGAATTATCAACTTTAATTGTTTTGTATTTATTTTTTTTATTACTTCTTGATGACACTACATAACTAGCTCCATTTTTAAAAGCATTAGAAATATATTGATTCCCATCATTCTTTTTTCCTTTGACTGCTAAAAATAAATTATCTAACTTTACATCTCTAGAGTCTATTGCGAGCCCATCAAATTTATAAATTTTTTTCTTTTTAATAATTTTATTTAATATTTTTGAATTGAATAAATAATTTTGTTTTTTTTGATTTATTATGTTTTTTTTTATCTTTAATTTTTTAATTATCTTTCTGTCTGAAATAGAGATGACTTTATTTCCATAATCTTGATATTCCTCATGACCTTTGCCTGCGACTAAAACTATTTCATTTGGTTCTGCATTTAAAATAGATTTTTTAATTGCTTTAGATCTACTTCCTATATTAAAATAATTACTTCCTTTAAGATGCTTAATTATTTCTTTTCTGATTTTTCTTGGATCTTCTCTCCTTGGATTATCATCAGTCACATAAATTTTTTCACAAAAAGACTTTGCGACTTTTGCCATCAATGATCTTTTCTTAAAGTCTCTTTCTCCTCCACAGCCAAATACTAAAGAAATATTGTTATTGTAATAAGTCTTTTTTATTGATTTTATAACTTCTTGTAATGCATCTGGTGTATGAGCATAATCGATGAACACTCTAATATTGTTTGGAAATTTTTTAATTAAATCTAACCTGCCATCAACATTTTTAATTTTCTTTAAAGAGCTATGAATTTCAGTATCATTTAAATTACATAATCTTGCAGATAAAATTGCCATAGATAAATTCTTTATCTGAAATGATCCAGTCAGAGATAAATTGAGATTTTTAATATTATTAAACTTTTTGTTAATATCCAATAATGATAGTTGTCTCTTTTTAGAAATTTTTTTTAGAATTGAATATTCTTTGATCGATTTATCAGTTATTACATGACTTTTTTTTGGCAATAGCTTTGTAAATAAAATTAATTTTGCTCTCAAATAATCTTTCATTGTCTTATGATAGTCCAAGTGATCTTGGCTAAAGTTTGTAAAAATACCTGCTTTTAAATTTAGATTATCTAATCTATTTTGTTCTAAACCATGGCTGGAAGCTTCAATGATAACATTATCAATTTTATTTTTTTTTAATTTTTCAAGACTTTTATGAAGCGTGATTACATCAGGAGATGTAAGATTAGTTTTAATAAACTTCTTTCTATATTTTATCCCTAATGTTCCGATGGAAGCAACTGGAATATTATTTATATCTAATATTTGATAAAAAAAATCAGCCACAGATGTCTTTCCATTTGTGCCTGTTACAGCAATAATATTTTTTGGCTTTATTTTATAAAATCTAGATGCAATTTCGCTTAAAAATTTTCTTATTTTTTTTGTTTTAATTACATTTATTTTTGTGCTTTGAAATTTACAGCTATGAGAACATATAATAATAATAGCTCCGTTTTTAATTGCTTCATTTATATAATTCTCTCCATTTGATTGATTTCCTTTTACTGCAAAAAAAATAAATCCTTTTTTAACGTCTTTGCTATTAAGAGCTAAGCCTTTTATTTTTAACTTTCTAAGACTTTGAGGTGAGTTTTTAATTAGGTTTTTTAGCAACATGTTCGATGTAAAACTCTTTGTTTTTTATGGCTAAAATAGGTCCAATTTTCTTTATAATTTTGCCAGCTACATAAACTGAATTCCAACCTGCTTCATTTCTGGTTCCTTTGATCTTCATGCCCCGATAATTATAAATCAGGTCATTAGCAACTTGGGGATTCTCTAGCATTACAAATAAAACGTATTCTGGATCTTTATAGGGAAATACGGAGATAAAAGTATTTAGATTTTCATTCTCATTGCCATATTTTTGTGAAGTCCCGGTCTTTCCTGCAACATCATAACCATAAATATTAGCCAAACTAGCAGTGCCCTCTTTTTCAGTTACTACTTTTCTTAAAATAGTATTTATTTTTTTACTAGTTTGTGAGGAAATTATTTTTTTATTGTCTAGATTTATCTCTTTTTTGGTTATTGTTGGTTTTATAACGTTGCCACCATTAGCTAATGTGGCATATGTTGCTGTCGCTTGTAATGGTGTTACTGCAATTCCATGGCCATAAGAAATAGTTTCTAATTTACATTTATTCCACTTAAAGCTTAAAGGAGTTCCTAATTCTTCTAGTTCTAATTCTGGCGTATTCAGTAATTTAGTTTCTTTTATAAAGTCTTTGTAATCTTGTTCACCAATTTTTTTAGCTAACATTAAAGTTCCTATATTGGAGGATCTAATTAATATATCTTCAACTGATAAATCTTTAGGGAATTGTTTAATATCTGATATTTCATGAACAGAGCATTTTATTTTTCTAGGTATATTTTTAATAATCGTTTTTGGTGAAACTAAATTCTTTTCAATAGCTAAAGCAATTGTAAATGTCTTAAAAATAGACCCTAATTCATAAACACCTTTTGTTATTTTATTAATATAGTTTTTATCTTTAATGTTTTCTCTTGTATTAATATTAAAGTTGGGTAAAGAAACTAAAGATAAAACTTCACCATTTTTAGCATTCATTAATAAAGCACCTCCACCAGTAGCATTAAAAGTCTCCAGAGCTTTATTTAGCTCATCATCAATAATATGCTGAATATTCGTGTCTAAAGTTAATTGTAATGGATCTTTAATTAATTTCTTGTCTTTAAGTTCTTTATCAAAATATTTTTCAACTCCAGAGACTCCATAGTTGTCATAATCAACTTGGCCCAAGATATGACCATATAAATTCGCATGAGTATAAATTCTAGATTGAAAAGGTTCAAAAATAATTCCTTTTTCTCCAAGAGACCATAATTTTTCTTTATCATTTTGATCAAGTCTCTTCTTTAAATAAAAATATTTTCCCTTATCTAATTTTTGCTCAATTTTTTTTATTGATAAATCAGGAAAATTTAATCTAATTTTAATTAAGAAATTTTCTTTATTTTTTATCAAATTAGGTTTTATTGCAGCATGAAAGGATTTTACATTTCTAGATATTAAGATTCCATTTCTGTCGATTATGTCTCGTCTTAAAGCTATAAAATGAGATGAGTTTTCTTTTTTATTATAAATGTCAAGATTTTTTAAAGATACAAATACAATTTTAATCGAAAATATTGTAATTAAAGAAAAAAAAAGAAAGAAAAGAAGATAAATTCTATCCTGGGAAATACTAGAATTTTTAACTTTCTTATGTCTTTGATTGGTCTCTAAATAATCCTCAAAATAAAAACTCTTTTGATTTATGTTAAAGTTTTTATTTTTTCTTAGTTTTTTTTTCATTTTCTATTTTAAGAATTGTTATTTTTTTTTGAGAATCTATAAAATCTCTATAATTTAAATATATTTTTGAGAAATCCATTGGTATATATTCAATAAGAGCAAATTGTTTAATTTTTTTTGATAAGTAACTAGGTGAAGATACATAAAAATAATCTAATTGAGTTTCATGCAAATCTTTTTCTATAGCTGCAATTTTTCTATCAATCTTATGAATTTTTTTTTCAATGACTCTTGTTTGATTTTTAATTGCAGATGTTACACCTAGTAAAACTGAAAATATACAAATAGATATAACTAAATTAATTTTAGACATTTGATTTCTCCAAATCTAAATACTTTTTAAATTTATTTACCAACTCATCGGGATAAACAAATTTATTTTTACTTCTGATTGCATATCTAAGTTTAGCTGAACGTGAAGGTGGATTATGTATAATCTCTTTATTAGAAGGTTTAAATATTTTATTTTTGTATTTATCAAATAAAGAAATTTTAATATCGTTGTTTTCAGGAAAATATCTAGAAGGTTTGGATTTATTTGAACAAAAATTAGTAAAAAAATATTTCACAATTTTATCTTCAATAGAATGAAAACTAACGATTAATATTTTTCCTCCTGGTTTCAAAACTTTTGTTGCATTAATAACTCCTTCGATTAATTCGGTAATTTCTTTATTTACAAATATTCTTAAAGCTTGGAAAGTTTTTGTGCTTGGATTAATTTTGTTTGTATAGTTATTCTTTTTGCTTTTTTTAATAATTGCAACTAATTGATCAACTTTTGTAATCTTTTTAACTAGACGAGTTTTAATTATATTTCTTGCAATTCTTGATGCATCTTTTTCTTCTCCTAAAATTTTAATAATAGATTTTAGTTTTTGTTCACTAAAATTATTTACAACTTCTTCCGCGGAATTTGTTGAAAGACCCATTGACATATCTAATTTTTCTTTAGAATTAAAGGAAAAACCTCTTTTTAAATTATTTAATTGAATTGAAGAAAGGCCTAAATCAAATATAACGGCATCAACAAATTGATTTTCAACAACCGTGTTTACCTCACTAAATTTTTTCTGATGAAAAAAAAATCTATTTGGATATTTTTTTTCTAACTCTTGGCCAATTTTAATAATAAATTCGTCACGATCCAGAGCTATAACTTTTGTATTAGAAAATTTTAGTAATTTTTTTGAATAACCTCCCCCACCAAATGTACAATCTATATAAATTCCGCCTTTATCTGGAGAGCAAATTCTGATTATTTCGTCCAACATCACCGGAAAATGGGGAGTTTCCGATGATGAAATTGGGTTGATCATAATGATATGATTTTATCATTAAAATTTTTGTTTTCTTAAAAATGCAGGAATTTCAAAATCTTCCTCTTCATTAGAATCCTGATGAAAAAGCTTCTCTGTGTGTTCATCTCTACCAGGCTCATTTAATTCTTTTTCAACTTGAGCTTCATTATCCTGAGAGAAAAGTTGTGGTGTATACTCTTCTTCATTGTTTGCTTTGACTTCAGAACTTATATCTTTATCATTAGTCAAAAAAGAGCTATCCTCATTATTACTTTCTATATAAGAAGTGTTTTCTATTGAAACTCCTGAAGGGATATTATCCTCTTTAATTTCTATCTTAGTTTCAGGGATGCTTTGCTCTAAATTGTTAACCACAGAGTGTTCTTTATGATCATTGACTTCGAACTTTTCATCTAACTTTAGAGCTGTTGCTCCTTCAATAGAATTGAAAGCATTGTTCTCTATATTGTTTATATTTTGAGAAAATAAGTCATCAGAATATCCATTGTTTCTATGTTGTATTCTTGAAGTCATATTTAATACAGTATTGGTTTGAGGTTTGTATCCGCCTAAAGCTGTTGCGACAATAGAGACCCTCATCTTGCCTTCCATGCTTTCATCTTTTATAGCTCCAAAAATTAATTCTACTTCTGGATCAACTTCACCTCTTACTTTTTGAACTGTTTGATCAACTTCAAATAAAGTTAGATCTTTTCCACCAGTAATATTTATTAGTAATCCTTTCGCACCTTTTAAAGAGTATTCATCAATTAATGGGTTGTTTAAAGCCATCTCTGTAGCTGCCATCGCTCTATTTTCCCCTTCAGCCTCTCCAGTTCCCATCATTGCCTTACCCATGGAACTCATTACAGTTTCTACATCGGCAAAATCTAGGTTAATCATACCTGGTCTTACCATTAGATCGGTCACACTTTGCACTCCATGTCTTAAAACATTATTTGATAAATGAAATGACTCCTCAAATGTTGTTGTCTCACTAGCAATTTTAAAAAGATTTTGATTTGGAACAACAATTGTAGTATCCAAATGTTTTTTTAACGCCTCTAATCCCTCAACCGCTCTTCTCATTCTTTTTGATCCTTCGTAGTCAAAGGGCAAAGTAGTAACTCCAACTGTCAAAATATTTAATTCTTTAGCTGCTTTAGCTATAACATGAGAAGCTCCAGTTCCTGTTCCTCCTCCCATTCCAGCTGCTATAAAAACCATATTACTTCCTTGTATATAATTAACTATTTCACCAATTGACTCATCTGCAGCTGCTTGACCAATATTATGTTTTGCACCAGCACCAAGGCCTTTGGTTAAGTTCATTCCAATTTGAATTTTTGCATGAGCCTTACTCTTTTTTAAATCTTGAGCGTCAGTGTTAATTGCAACAAATTCAACACCTTCCATGCCGGACTCGATCATTTCATTAATTGCATTTCCACCAGCTCCACCAATCCCTAAAACTAAAATTCTAGGTTTTAATTCTTTAAGCTCTCCTCCTCCAATATTTATACTCATAATATTTCCCCTTTCTGTTTATTTTCCCATTTAAGATTTGATCTATTTTGATAAGCTTTTTTTCTTGCTACAACTTTAAATTTTTCAAATGTTTTTGGCTCCCATATTTGAAAAGTTTTCCCAAGACCAACAAATAAAATGTTATTCTTGATGTTAGCGTGTTTTAATAATTTTTCTGTTAGTGATACTCTGCCTTCAGTATCAAATTGTAAATTAACACTTTCAGATAATATTGAAGTTGCAAAATAATCTCTTTTTTCTTCGAATGGATTTAGTGAGTCTATGGTGTTAGACAGTTTTTCTATTCTGTCTTGTGAACAAGCTTCTAAAGCCGGATGATTAAACGAAGGATAACTTATAAACCCATTGTAGCCTAAAGAACTTAGGTGAGATCTAAAAGTTGCAGGCACAGACACCCTTCCTTTTTTGTCTAATTTGTTTTCGAAGCTCGATAAAAACATTCTTTTTTAAAACCTTAATTTTACTTAATATTTTCAAATCACCCTCCATTATGGGATTATTTGGGATGTTATGGGTTTTAATTTAAATAGTCAATATAATAGTTTTTTGAATATTAGTACAAAAAGAGAACATTTAGTAAGGAAAAATTGCCAGATAATTTGTAAGCCGGGTTCTGTCATTGAAGATGTCATTTCTCTAGGCATGAACTCGCACTCATGCTCAAGCGGTTAACCCAGAAGACTAACTAAAGACTGTTTTTAGCATTTCTGCAGTGTCTTCCCTATTTAACCTTGCTCCCAGTGGGGTTTGCCATGCGTTTTTTGTTGCCAAAAAACCGGTGAGCTCTTACCTCGCCGTTTCACCCTTGCCTTGATTAGGCGGTTTATTTTCTGTGGCACTATCCCTGAAGTCACCTTCGCCAGTCATTAACTGGCACTGTGTCTTTATGGAGCCCGGACTTTCCTCTATCATAAAATCTGATAGCGACAATCCAATTATCTGGCAGAGGATATTTAGTCTTTAAAGTGTTTAAAATCAAGTAAAATCTAATGATTTTTAGCTAAATAATCACTTATTTTAAGGCATTCTAGATCTATTTTTCCATTTACTTTTGATTGCCTAAATCTTCTTTGAAATGATTTTATAATTAGTTTGTCAGTTTTTAAAAATTTTTCTTTATCAAAATATCTATAACCAATTTTATACAGATTTCTAAAAAAAGTTTTTCTAACGTTTTCAGGGCTTATTTTTTTAAATATAAAACTTTTTTTATTTAAAAAATACCAGATCCCTATCTTTTTCTTTTTAAGTTGGAGCCAAGGAAACTTTTCCCCTGGATCAGATTTTCTTAAAGGAGCTATATCCGAATGTCCTAAAATACACTGATTTTTAATTTTATATTTTCTTTTTAATTTAATACAGAGCTTCACTAGTGCGTTTATTTGCTTTCCAGAAAATTTTTGGTAACCAAATTTATGACCATTATTCACTAACTCAATACCTATAGAGTGATTGTTAAGATTTGTAATCTGACCCCATTTTGATTTACCCGCGTGCCAGGCAACCTTATTATCTTCAACCAATTGAAAAATTTTTCCATCCCTGCTAATCAAATAATGGCAGCTTACTTTATGTTTAATGCTCACTAATCTTTTAATAGATGCACGCATAGATTGCATTCCTGTATAGTGAATAATTAAAAATTTAATTTTTTCCTTATTTCTAGGTGTTTTAGAGAAACTATAAGATTTAATAGGTATAAAGTTCATTTTTTTGGCTAATTTACTAACAAATATAAACAAAATTAAAGTTAAAATCTCTTATAAAATAAAATAAAGGCATGATTTATAGCAATATCTGTCTAATTTATATATATAGCGAACATGGAATTAAAAAAACTTAGTTTAATAATTTGCTCTATTTTCCTTGTCTTATCAGTAAACGCTAATGCAGATACAGATAAAGAATGTTTTGAAAAAGTTAGTAGAGGAATTTTTAAGTTTAATCAGGGATTTGACAATATAATTTTAGAACCAATTGCTAAGGGATACAATAAACTTCCTGAACCAGTTAGGAATGGAACTAAAAATTTTACTTCTAATATTGCAACATTATTATCAATTCCTAACCATCTTCTTCAAGGAGAGATAAGATTGGCTGGTCATGCAACTGGCAGTTTTTTGGTTAATACAACTGTTGGAGTTCTTGGTCTTGGAAATCCAGCTTCACTAATGGGTCTAGAAAATCAAAAAGAGGATTTAGGACAAACATTAGGAACATATGGCGTTGGAGAGGGTTGTTACTTTGTTTTGCCTTTTTTAGGTCCAACTACTGCTAGAGATACTCTAGGAATGATAATAGATAATAACTATTTAGATCCTTTTGCAAAAGTTACTTGGCATGAAAGAGAAATTAAGAGCATGTCTGGTAATAAAATTGATTATGTGGGCGTAAAATCTGCAACTGCTATAGATTTCAGAGGTGATAATATAACCAGCTTTGAAAGTTTAGAAAAAAATTCAATTGATTTCTATGCAGCAACAAAAAGTTTATATCTACAAAATAGAAAAAACAAAATTAATAACTCCAGTGAGAGTGAAGATGACTGGGGAAATTTAGATAATTAAGATTAATCTAAAATGAAAAAGTTAAGTCTCCTTTTAATTTTATTTATTTTCATCTTCAAAATAGCTTATGCGAGCAATTATAGCTCTGATCCTGAAATTTTTATTAAAGAATTGGTAACTGATGCAATTAATAAACTATCAGACAAAAATACAAGCGAAGATGAAAAAAAGAATTTTATAGAAAGTGTAGCCGAAGAAAATGTAGATATTAATGCATTAGGCTTATATACGCTCGGAGAGTTAAGAAAATCAACAGATAAAAATAATTTAGAAAAATATCAAAAAGCTTTTGAAAAATACTTTTTAAAAAGTCTAACTTCAAGACTCAAAGACTATTCATCAAATAAATTTGAGATAATTAATGCTGAGAAAAAAAGCTCAAATTACACAATTGTAAAATCAAAAATAGTTGCTAGCGAAAAACAACCAGAGATAAAAATTGATTGGAGAGTCTATACTAAAAATCCTGATAAACCTCTTATTAGAGATCTAATTGTCGAAGGATTAAGTTTAGCAAGAACTCAGAAAGAAGAGTTTTCCTCTATACTAAATTCCAATAATAACGATATCAATATTTTAATCGCTAAGTTAGAGGAATTCATTAATGATTAATTGATGGTGGGCCCGCCAGGACTCGAACCTGGGACCAATACATTATGAGTGTACTGCTCTAACCAACTGAGCTACAGGCCCTTTACCTACATTTAATACTTATACCTGATTGCAAACATGTTCAATAGCATGAAATAACTTAAACACTTCTTTTTTTTAGAACCATTCTTCTTCCCATACAAAAAATACTTGGTAAGACTTTAACCAAACATTTATCTATGAAATTTAACATTTTTAATAAAAACAAAGGAAGTGGCAAGTGCCATGTTTTTGAAGTTACACCCCCTGAGTTTAAAAATATAAAGCACTCCGTTAATTCTTCAAATTCAATAGAAAATAATTTTCCAAGATTTTTTTCAAAAATTTTTTTATTATCGAATATTAAATGGGGTACAGCTACATTTCCAGCCCATGCATTTTTTTCATCACTTTTTGGGTTTTTTTCATCCCATACATCTTTTGTAAAATCAAACCCTTCATGTTTCATGATTATTGTAACTAATTGAAAAAATATTGAACAGTATGACTCAAAAATTATCAATTTTCCATTTGGTTTTAAAATTCTATTCATTTCTCTAAAAAATTTCATAGGGTATGGTATGTGGTGGATCATGTTTGAGGCTATCACATAATTAAATGAGTCATCTGAAAATTTTGTGGCTTGAGCATCAACTTTCTTAAAATCTAAATGATCATCATCACTTAAATCGGACATCCTAAAATTTTTGTTTGTAATAAAATACTTAGCAAAACCAGCTCCAGATCCAAATTCAACTCCTGTTTCATCGTCCTTGATAAATTTATTCATCCAATTAAATCTTTGCTCTAAAAGAAACTTCAAATTTTTAGATTTATTTGAGTTAAAAATCTTTATAGCTTCCTTTGTATTTGCAATACTTTGCATTTTATTTTCTTCAGGAGCAAATTCAACTTTATCAACTATCTTGAACATAAATTTTAACTATTTATTCTTCTTAACTCTTTGCAGTCTTTTAGTTTTTGTATGATTAAAATATCACTTATTTTCTCATTTGTGTAACACTCTTCACTAATTAGCCCCTCAAATATATTTTTTTCGCCCTCTAGGGGGTGAATTGTATAGATCGAGTCTATATTTTCTTTTTTAATTTTTTGAAGAAGAAAATTTTTCCAGTGAATAAAATATTTTGTATTAGGCACTGGGTAAATATGGTGTCTCCACCAAATTCTTGCGGCAGAATTACCTTCTATAGATAAAATAACTGAAATAAACTGATAATCAGTTACAATCATTTTGGCTTTTCCATCTTCCTTTATTATGTTCATAACTTCTGATAAATTTTGTATCTCAAGTTTAGGATTCTTAGGATAATTATGTGTTATCCATTTTAAATTTTTAAACTTTTCATTTATTATCGATGCATCGACTGCACTATTTAAATCTAGATTTCGTAAAAGAAGAGTGTCTCTTTTGCTTATATACTTCTCGTGATAGTACACAGTTGAAATTAAACTAAAAATCAAAAAAAAATAAATATACTTTTTTTTATTCTTAAAGTTGTAAATATAAATATGTGAAAAGGCTGAAAAAACAGGAATTAAAAAGAAAATAAAAAGCC
>CACDES010000016.1 GCA_902551865.1 uncultured Pelagibacteraceae bacterium | reverse complement strand
AGCAAAGATGATCAAAATAGACTTTTTGTCACAAAGCCTTTGTATCAAAGATCTTTAATAGTATCTGCTGGCCCTTTAGCAAATTTTGCTTTAGCAATCTTAATTTTTTCATTCATCTTCATGTTTGCAGGAAAAGATTTTACTCCCGCACAAATACAAGAAGTACAAAAAGATAGTCCAGCTTATTCAGCAGGAATAAAAACGGGTGACATAATTTTATCTATAAACAAAAAGAAAGTGAATAGTATATTAGAAGTTTCAACTTTTATTAATACTTCCACAACTGAAAATATTGATGTTAAAATTTTAAGAAATAATGAAGAGATTATTTTAAATGTGACTCCTGAGAGAATTAAAGGAGAGGATTCACTTGGAAATAAAGTGAATAAAAAGATCATAGGTATCAAAATATCACCTCTAAATAGTGAATTTAATAGAGAGAGACTTGGGCCTGCTACAGCTTTGCTTTATGCGATTAAAGAAACATGGTTTGTTACAATGGCTTCTTTAGATTTTATTATTTCCATGTTTCAAGGAAAGGGCGATACCACTCAATTAGGAGGGCCAATTAAGATTGCTAAAATTACAGGCCAAGTTGCCCAACATGGTTTTATAGCCTTTTTAAGCATTATGGCTTACATTTCGATTAGCCTTGGATTTATAAATCTTTTTCCAATCCCAATGCTAGATGGAGGTCACTTAATGTTTTATGCTTTTGAAAAAATTTTAGGAAGACCTTTATCCCAACGAACTCAAGAAGGTTTTTTCCGAATCGGACTGTTTTTGCTGATTTCTTTAATGTTTTTTACAACATTCAATGATCTTAAAGATTTAGGCTTGTTTTAAGCCACTTTTTTTCATTGAAAAAGTCAATAAAACCAACACTTTTTGAGACACAATATATTGTGTTAACATTTACGTGAAACACTAACAAAAGCATTGATTTTATTAGATTTTTTTGCAGATTAGAAAATAACCAATAAAGGGGCATAAAATGAATAAAAAACAACTAGTAGCAAAAATATCGTCAACTTTGGGTCAAAGTAAAGCAGATGCTGAAAGAACTTTTGATTCAATAACGACTATTATTTTAGATGCTTTGAAAAATGACGATACTGTTAAAATAGCTGGATTTGGTACTTATAAGGTAGCAAAAAGAAAAGCTAGAGTAGGCAGAAACCCAAGAACGGGAGAGTCAATTCAAATTGCTGCATCTCAAAAAGTTAAGTTTTTACCTGCTAAAAGCTTAAAAGAAATGTTTAATAGATAAACGTATTATTTAGCCCTTAGTTACTAAAAGTGATTAAGGGCTATATTACTTGCAAAAACTGCATAGCTAAAATTAACACATAACAATTCCTTAAAAAATTTTTAAGTCTATAAAAAATTTAACAAGGAGTTTTTATGTTTAAATCAATAATTAAATTAATTGCTGCAGTAACTTTATTTATAGGTTTCTCAGCATCGGCATTTGCCGAAACTACAATGTCTGATGAAGGTCAGTACATTTTTAATTCTCTAGCTTTTTACATTGGAGGTGTCCTAGTTGCTTTTATGGCTGCAGGATTCTGTATGTTAGAAAGTGGTTTAGTAACTACAAAAAGCGTATCAACAATTGCAGCAAAAAATATTGGAAAATTTGCAATTGCATCGATAGTTTTCTTTTTGTTTGGTTATAATTTGGCTTATGGTATTTCAGAAGGTGGATATATTGGATCATTCTCTATGTGGAGTGAAGGATCTGAGATTGCTACAGGATATTCAGACAGTTCTGACTGGTTCTTCCAAACCATGTTTGTCTGCGCAACTGTTTCAATCGTGTCAGGTGCTGTAGCAGAAAGAATAAAAATTTGGCCATTCTTCGTTTTCGCAGTTGCTATGGCAGGATTTATCTATCCGATATCTATGGGTTGGCAGTGGGGAGGTGGCTGGTTAAGCACAGCTGGTTTTTCTGACTTTGCTGGTTCTACCCTGGTTCATGCTTGTGGTGGAGCAGCTGCATTAGCTGGAGTAATTGTATTAGGAGCAAGAAGTGGAAGATTTACTTCTCAAGGTGGAAAAAGAGTTATGGTTCCATTTGCAGCATCAAGTATTCCTCTAACAACTCTAGGAACTTTTTTACTTTGGTTTGGTTGGTTTGGATTTAATGGTTTCAGTCAACTTGCAATGGGTACTTTTGATGATGTAACTGCTATTAGTAAAATTGCAGTTAACACGCACCTTGCAGGAGCTGCTGGAACTTTCGCTGGAGCAGTTGTAAGCCGATTAATTGGTGGAAAAACAGATGTTATAATGATGTTGAATGGTGCGCTAGCTGGTTTAGTGGCTATCACAGCGGAACCGCTAACACCTAGTCCAGTAGCAGCGATGCTAATTGGAGCTATAGGTTCAATTATAATGTATTTCGGAACAAAAATGCTGGAAAATTTTGGACTAGATGACGTAGTAGGAGCAATTCCGGTACATATGTTTGCGGGAATATTTGGAACTTTAGTTGTTCCATTTACAAATGGAGATACGTCTTTTGGAACTCAATTTGTAGGAACACTTTCAGTAGTGTTATTTAGCTTTATACTTTCTTACTTAGTTTTTATCGCCATGAAAGGTACTATTGGTTTAAGAATAAGTAAAGCAGCAGAAAAACTTGGAACTGATAAAGCAGAGATAGGAGTAGTAGCTTACTCTATTAGAGATTAAAGAATTTCTTTCTCCCTCATAGGTTGGAAATAATTTAAAGCCCGAGAAATCGGGCTTTATTTATTGTAATTCAGTACTAATTATTCTTCCTGAACATTTAATATTTTTTTCTGTTTTTGGATGAATTAATTCAATATTGATAACAGTATTATCAATGATGTTTTTTTTGAGTTTTTTATCTAAAGCGGAAATGTTTAAAATTTTATTATTTATAGTATTTGAAATATTTTCTTCATTCACTGAATAATTTAAAGATTGTTTAAAAAAACTATATCCGTATTTTTTTGTAAAAATCCTATTTCTAATAATGTTGCAATCTGAAAGTTTTGGATAGTATCTTTTAGATTTATACCTTTTTTTGTCCATTACTCCACGAATTGAGATACTTATTGTATTGTCATCTTTTATTTTTACATCATAATTAATTTCTTGATAAACTACTCCAAAAACACCAGCTCCTTTAAAAACCTCTGATATATTATCTTTTAAAAAAAGATCATATTTTAAAATGATAAAGTCTTTTAAAGTAATATATTTTTCATCAAGATCAATTTCTTGAGATTTTATGTAATCAATCTTTAAAAAAAAGATAAAAGATATTAATAAAAAATATTTTTTAATTTTCATTTTCATCCCAAATTTTTTTAAAGTTTATATTGGGAGATAACCCAAAGGCTGAATTAATATTTGTACAATGAATACTTAAAGAAGGAATAGGTGAGAAGCATCTTTCTTTTTCATAAATTTCATGTAAATTTTTTTCAAACGGATCATTTTTATTTGTTGCCATATCAAGTAGTTTTTCAAAGTATTTTTCAATTATTTTTTTACTTGTCATAAAAGTAAGAAGAGACTCTTTAACAGTCCTCCAGTGCGTATTTTCACCTATTAAGATATTTGTCTTATCTATGTTTTTATAAAGATAAGGATAGTCGGTAGAGAGTATAAATACCTCATCTCTAAAAATTGAAGAAAACTTTTCGTAAGCAAATACCATCTCCGCCAAAGCTTCAGATTTATGAATATAATCATCTTCAACGAAATAGATTAAATCATCACAATTTTTTGCATGACGCAAAGAGTCTCGAATAGACGCCATAGTAGTAATCATATTGTCTTTAGAGTCTTTGATATTTTTTACCGGGAGATAATGTGCCACAAAATCTTCGTCATGTATTTTAGATATGATTTTATTTACATGTGTATCAGAGGAATTTACGTCAATGATAGTAAATTCAATTTTAATTTCTTTAAATTTCTTCTTTAAATCTTTAGCAGATTTAATTAATGAATTAATTGTTCTAAATGTATATTCTGATTTATCTTTTTCAAAAATTCTTTTTTTATTTTGAGAAACTAATTGAACACTAGTACAAGTTTTTACTATAATATCTAAAGCTTTAACTTTTCGGGTAATTGATGTTTCGCCAAGTCCCAAAGAAATTGATTTAATGCCAGGTTCACTAATAATTTCTTGATAATTTTTGTTTGATACTGGAAACTCTAGAGTACTTTGATCTATCAGCTCGTACCCAAATATACGACAAATTTTAATTAAAAATTTTTTAATAAAATGTGTTTGTTTTTTGCTTTTAATTTCTTTCATTGATATATTTAAATACCATGAATATTAAATCTTCAAAAGAACTTGTTGATAAAGCTAATGAATCCATAAAAATTATGTCTGCGGAAGAGGTCAAAGAAGCTTACGATAAAAATGAGGTAACTTTGATTGATGTAAGAGATATAAGAGAATTATGGAAAGAAGGAACTATCAAAAATGCAATTCATATACCCAGAGGAATGTTAGAATTCTGGATGGATCCACAAAGTCCTTATTATCAAGAAAAAAAAATAGGAAATATAAAAAATATAGTTTTATTTTGTGCTTTAGGATTTAGATCAGCACTTGCAACAAAAGCCTTAAAAGAGATGGGATTTAATAACGTGTCTAATGCTAATGGAGGTTTTGACTCACTTAAAAAAGCGGGCTTACCTATAGTGCAAAAAGAAAAAAAATAAATTATTTGCTAGATTCATTTAAAGCAAATTCTATTCTATCTTGACCCCAAAAAATTTTATTATTAGAAACAAAACTTGGAGCCCCAAAAATTCCTTTTTCATATGCCTCATTGGTTCTTTTTTTTAATGAGTCTTTTATAGATGCTGACGCTACTCTAAGTAAAAAAGTTTTTGGATTAACATTTAAATTTTTAAGAATTTTTTGAATAATATTTTCATCATTCATATCAAGACCATCCTGCCAAATTGCATCAAATATATTATCAATATAGTAGCTTTTAAAATTATCTTCTTCAGCAACCAAAACCCCTCTCATTAAATTCAAGCTTCTTATTGGGAAATATGAGTTAAATTTAAATTTTATTTTATTTTTTTCAGCAATTAATTTGCAATCTCGGATCATATGTTTTGCTTTAGCGGGGATAAAAGCTGGAGCTTTAATACCATGTAAATTATGAAGACCACCTAATAAGATAGGCTTATATCTAATTTTAACTGAATTTTTTTTTTCTATTTTACTTATTTCTTTATGAGCTAAAAAAGAATATGGGCTTACAAAGTCAAAATAGAAATCAAAAGGTTTAATCATTAAAATTAATTTTTTTTGCGAAGAAAATTCTGACAAACCAGTATATAAACAATCCAACGGGACCAGTAAAATAAGTTAAGATTAGTGAAATTATCACTAAAAATCTTGGCACTATATATCTTTGAGAGTCTCTTGAGATCCAAGCTCCTAAAAATAAGCTTATTGCTAAAAAATGAAGCCAGAATATTAAAAGAAAAGCTTCACTAGAAAACATTGAGTAAAGATCATCTAACCCTCTGTATAGTTCAAAACCATTAAAAATATTTCCTTCTAAAAAAATATCATACGCCACAAAGGAATAGGCGCTGGCTAAAAGTAAAGGGGCAACTATAGATTGAGCAAAAAAAATGGTTACCCCATGGTTTGGCAGTATTATCAACAATAACCAAAATGGTATAACACCCCAATTAGCTATTAAATAAATATTTTGATAGCTCAATATATCTAGAAGATTATTTATCATGAAAAATAATATAGTATATTAACTTAATGAATCCCACATCAAATAAAAGTGATTTTGAGGATCTAACTACTACTCTCAAAGATATAGCTTACTCTTATTTAGAAAAATATAGCCCATCAAAGCAACAGTTAAAAGTTTATTTATTAAAGAAGTACCTCACTAAGATTAAAGGAACTAAATCAAAAAAAGAAGTCTCATCAATTATTGAAGAAGTAATTAAAAATCTTGAAAAAAAAAGAATTATAAACGACGAGCTCTACTCTGACTCTAAGGCTAGAATGTTTTTAAGAAGAGGTTATTCTTTAAATAAAATCAATCAATCTTTAAGAAATAAAGGCATAGATAGTAAATATATTAAACAAAGTATTGAAAAAATTAAAGAAGATCAAATCGAACCAGATTTTGTTTCAGCATTAAAGTTGTGTAAAAGAAGAAGAATCGGACCTTTGAGGCCACATGCTAACCGAGAGATATTTTATAAAAAAGATATGGGAATACTTGCAAGAGGCGGTTTTAGTTTTGATTTATCAAAAAGAGTTTTAAACCTTAATGTTGAAGAATTTAATAAATTACTCAAGATCATTTAATTTTTTTTTATTTTCATCTTCTATTAATTGATCTAATTTTTTTTTGAGAAGATTTCTAACAATAATAAAAAAAAGAACACCAAAAAAAGTAACAGATATTATTATAGTCAATATTGTTTTAAGCATCTAAAATTTCATTACGTTTAATAATTAAACTTAAGTTTTTATAATCACTTTTTCCATATTTAAAAGTTTTGTTATCTAAAGTTGTAATTATTGCACCAGCATTTTCTGCGATCGCATGACCTGCCGCATAATCCCATTCGTAAGCTCTTTCTTTTGCAGCATAAAAATCAAATTCTCCAGTAGCAATAACACAAAATTTATATGAACTATGCATAGGAGTAAAAGACTCTACTCTGTTTTTCTTTAATACATCTAAGATTAAAGACGATGGTTTTTCAGCACCACTAACAGCAAAAATTTTTCCCTTTGCAGTTTTTTTCTTACAATCTAGTTTAACAGTTTTTTTGTCTTCAATCATAAAAGAATTATTTTTTCCATAAGAATAAAATAATCTATTTTTTTTGGGTGCCCCTAACAATCCAATCGTTGGAACATAGTTTAATACTAAGGCTGCATTAATTGTATATTCATCTTTACCAGCAATATACTCTTTGGTTCCATCAATTGGATCAATAAGCCAAAATGTTTTTAGAGTATTCTTTTTTTTAAGATCCACTGTTTCTTCAGAAATAATAGGAATATTAGGCGTTAAAATTTTAATTTTTTCTGTAAGTATTTTATTAACTTCAAGATCTCCATTAGTTACAGGAGAATTATCTGGTTTTGTAATTATTTTTAACCCTTTTCTATGAATTTCTATAGATTTTTTTCCTGCTAACTCTGTAGTTTCTATTAATTTTTTTGCGATATTTTCTAGTTCATTGTTATTCATTAATTACTTTTTTTAGTTTTACATTATGGAAAGTTTTATCTTTTTATAATATATACACTTCATGATCAATTCACTAGGTATAAAAAAGAAACCTAAAGACACAAAAGTTGTTGTTGCAATGTCTGGGGGAGTAGATTCTTCAGTAGTTGCTGCATTAATGAAAGATCAAGGCTATAACGTAACAGGAATTACCTTAAAACTTTATGATGATGCTAAACCATCTAAAGAAGGAAGACAGTGTTGTGCTGGTCAAGATATTTTAGACGCTAAAAGAGTTTCAGAAAAACTTGATATTGATCACAAGATTTTATTTTATCAAAAAAAATTTAAATCTGAGGTTGTTGATTCTTTTATAGATAGTTATGTAGCGGGTGAAACGCCTATACCATGTGTTCAATGTAATCAAACTGTAAAATTTAGAGATTTATTTAAGCATGCCAAAGATTTAAACGCTGACGCACTAATAACTGGTCATTATGTTTCTAGAATTCAGAAAAATGGACACGCAAATATGTATAGAGCTAAAGATCAAAATCGTGATCAAAGCTATTTTCTATTTAGCACTTCACAAGAACAACTTGATTATCTTAGGTTTCCTTTAGGTGAGATTGATAAAGCAGAAACTAGATCTATAGCTCAAAAGTTAAAATTAAATGTTGCAGAGAAACCAGATAGCCAAGATATTTGTTTTGTACCTAATGGAGATTACAGTTCAGTTATAAAAAAATTTAGACCAGAATCTTTCAAGCCAGGAAAAATATTAGATATTTCTGGTAACCAAATAGGAGAACATGAAGGAATAATCAATTATACTATTGGTCAAAGAAAAGGTATCAAAATATCGAACGATAAACCTTTGTATGTTGTAAATATTAATGCAGATAATAATACGATTATAGTAGGAGCTAAAAAGTTTCTAGAAATTAAAGAAATCAAATTAAGAGATTTAAATCTTTTAGGAGACAAAAAAGACTTTGAAAATTTTATTAATGTAAAAGTAAGATCAACAGGGAGACTTCTTAAGTCAAAGATAATTATTTCAAATGATATAGCAAAAGTTGAGATTGTAGATGGTGATACTGGGATTTCACCAGGCCAAGCATGTGTTTTTTATACAAAAGATGATCATGGGGATAAAGTACTCGGTGGAGGTTGGATTCATAAGACTTATAATAAGAATTTATCCACTTAGTTAACAGACGATTTGAGATCACGCATAAGGTGATACATTTTTTTTTTAAATATGATTTAATGTTATTAATTAAGAGGCAACTCTTAACTGGCCATTTAGGGAAAAACCGAGAGGTTCAAGCTTAAAGGGCAGAAAGGTGGACCTAGTAGCGCTAGAATAGTTCATCGGGAAGGCTTGGCGGTAGCGCATACAACGACGAGCCAAAACTACTAAATTTCTAGGCGAAAGCCTGGAAATTTAAGTGGTTCTTCTCCAAAAAAATCTTGAAAATAAATAAAACAAAATTACACCAACAAAGTAGTTCCATTCAAGTCCATGTTTGAATTGTGTGTTGCCTTTTGTAACTAGTATGGGCAGGCTTAAAATTCCAACTAAAGCAAGAATTAATACCAAAGCAATTTTTAAAATTAAAACTCTTTTGTTTATCAATTTTTCTAATTTTAATTTAAGCTTGTAAAAATGGTAAACCAAAATTCCTTGAGCAATTATTTCGAAGATAATAAATAATAAAAGCACCACTCTTCTAAAAAGTTTGTAAATTTGAATGTCAAATTTTACACCAAGTAATATAGAATGAATTACTAAAAATATTGCTGATAAAATTCCAAATGTTTTAAATTTATAATTAATATTTGAGGAATTTAAATTATTTACCAGTCGATTATTATTTTTCCAATAAATAAATAAAAGCACGGCAGTTAAAAACATTGCTGGTTTAAATATTAAATACTGAGGGAATGTTCTCGAAGCCCTGCTTATTGATAGACCGCCATCTATATAAGGAATAGAAAATCCAGATCTTCCTATTTGATCAACTGAGAAAATAGTATTTTCAAGAAATTGAGGATTTTGAGAAATAAGTAAACACAAATTGATTGCCAATAATGGAATAAGAAAAATCCCTAAACTCAACTTCCTTATTTGAGTTATTTCTTTCATATAAATTATAAATATTGATTATTTTCTCTTATTTCTTTTTCTAGCTCTTCTTTTTTTTGAGCCAATCTTCCTACGCCCTCTATGTTTTTTGGGATAACCCATATTTTTTACTCCTTTTATATATTTTTGTATAAAACTTATGTAAGTTTCAATTATACTTATTTTATGAAAAAGTCTATAAGCACATTTTTAAAACACCCAACGAAAGATAGCTCTAATAGGTCAGCAAACCCTCCAGTAACAAGAGCATCTACTATACTTTTTGACACTATGCAGGAACTTATACTGCATGAAAAAAAGATTAAAGCTAATAAAAAAGTTAGTTATTACAGCTATGGAAGATATGGAAGCTCCACAACAATAGAGTTGGAAAATATGATTAAAAAATTAGAAGAAGCTTATCATGTTTTTCTTACTGGCACTGGATTTGGTGGAGTTGCTTTAGCAATTATGAGTTTATGCAGACCAGGGGATGAAATTTTAGTTTCTGACAATGTTTATGGTCCTACTAAAGAAATATCAGAAGAGCTAGTGAAGGAATTTAATATTTCCACAAAATTTTATAACCCAGATAAATTTGAAGACTTACAAAATAAAGTAACAAAGCAAACTAAAATGATAATAGTGGAGAATCCTGGAAGTAATACTTTTGAATTCCAAGACCTTTCAAAAATTGTAAAATTGGCTAAAAGAAAAAATATTTTGACTTTTCTTGATAATACTTGGGGCACACCATTATATTTAAAACCTCTTAAAATTGGCTTTGATTTGTCATTTTGCTCAGCAACTAAATATTTTTCTGGTCATTCTGATGCGATGGGAGGATCATTAGCTGTAAACAAAAAAGTTTTTAAAAAGGTAATGTTTTTTTATAAATTATCAGGCTATAGAATGTCTGCTGATGAAGCTTATCTAATTATTAGAGGTTTAAGGACTTTAGATGTTAGACTTAAAAAACATTATGAAAATGCAAAAATAGTTATTAATTTTTTAAAGAGACAAAAAAAAATAAAAGAAATACTTTACCCATATAAACCCACTTCTAAAAGTTATAAATTGTGGAAAAAATACTATTCTGGTGCAAATGGATTATTTTCTATTGTTGTAAAAAGTAAAAAAAAATCATCTGTAGTTAAATTTGTAAATTCACTTGAATTATTTGGAATTGGTTATAGTTGGGGTGGTTTTGAAAGTCTTGTTCTTTTACAAGAATTAAGAGCTAACACGAAATATACAAAAACAAGACGGTACTTTAGATTTGCTAAAGATGAACATATTGTAAGACTTCACATAGGACTTGAAGATCCCAAGGACTTAATTCAAGACTTAAAACAATCCTTAAGACATATTAAATAATGTCAGAAAAATTTATTTCAAATAGATTAACGCTTATTGTTTTAGCTTCAGCTTGCACTGTAATTCTTATCTCCATGGGATTGAGACAAACTTTTGGTTTATTTTTCCAAGCTTTTGAAGAAGGACTAGGTGTCACTAGAACTGAATTTGGTTTAGCGATTGGAATACAGATGATTTTCTGGGGAATATTTGCACCAATATTTGGATTATTAGCAGATAAGTTTGGAGGAAATAAAGCAGTCTTTATAGGTTTTATAATTTTAGGATTAGGTATCTATATGATTTACTCTGGTCCAAATACAGGGATTTTTTTTCAAATTAGTTTAGGTGTTTTAGTTGGTACAGCCTTAGGAGCTACCGCTTTAGCAGTTCCTGTTTCTGAAGTTGGAAAACACTTCACTGATAGAAACAGAACACTTGCAACGGGATTGGTCACTGCCGCGGCATCAGTTGGGTATTTTCTTGCTCCTTTATTTACTAAATACAGTCTAGGTACAGTTGGATGGCAGGAAACTTTTAAATTTTTTATGTACTTTGTATTATTTGGAGCTATTGCTTCCCTGTTTATTTTGCCAAATAAAAAGATTTCTTCTAATTTTAACACTGTAAAAGAACAAACATTTATAGAGTCTATGAAGGAAGCATTTTCTCATAGAGGTTATATTTTATTACTAAGTGGTTTTTTTGTTTGTGGATTTCAAATAACTTTAGTTGGAACTCATATTCCTGGATACATGCAAGATAGAGGAATGGATGGATGGCCAGCAACTATTATTTTAGCTCTTATTGGTTTATTTAATATAGTTGGCACATTGGGCATGGGTTATCTTGGGACAAAATATAGTAAGAAAATTTTATTAAGCTTACTCTATACTAGTAGGGCAGTAATTATTGCTATTTTTATATTCTCACCGCCATCCTTAGGTATGTCAATTTTCTTTGGAGTTACATTTGGCATGGTCTGGCTTTCAACTGTACCTCCAACTAATGGAATTGTAGCTCAAATTTTTGGTACAAAATACCTAAGCACACTTTTTGGTATAGTATTTTTAAGTCATCAAGTCGGTTCATTTCTTGGAGCTTTCTTGGGCGGGTATTTTTATGATTTATATGGTTCGTATGATTATGCTTGGTATTTAGCAATTGTCCTATCAGCATTTGCAGCATTAGTTCATCTTCCAATCGATGAACGCCCAATAGCTAGATCTTCTATAGCATCTTAATTGTTGATAACACAATTTAAAGTTGAAGATTGAGTCCGAAAATGAATCAAAACTGAATCAAAAGGTGAACATTAAGGTTCGAGTTTAAAAGGGTTGTGGATAATTATATTTTTTTTTGTTTTAACAAAACAAGTTATTTTACTATTGTTCAGCATCAACAACAAAGGAGCAAAAATGTTTTCAAAAGAATTAGGCGAGAAATTAGATCAGTATCATTTATTAAAACACCCTTTCTACCAAGTTTTTTGGAATGAAGGTAAATTAACCAGAGAGATCATAAAAGACTATGCTGAACAATATTACCAGCATGTAAAAGCTTTTCCAAGATACATAAGCGCTACACATTCAATATGCGAAGATATAGAAAAAAGAAAAATTCTTTTGGAAAATTTACAGGATGAAGAGAACAAAGATGGAGACCATCCAAAATTATGGAAAAATTTTGCAAAAGCTATGGGTTCAGATGAAAATAAAATTGAAGAGGTAGAACCATATGCCTTTACAAAAGAAATGATAGCTAATTTTTTTACTCAAGCAAGGTCATCTTATGCTGAAGGATTAGCCTCTCTTTATACATATGAAAGACAAATCCCTGAAATAGCCGAGACAAAAATTCAGGGACTCAAAAATTTTTATGGCGTGAGCTCAAAAGAAGGTCTTGAATTTTTTGAAGCGCACAAATCTGCAGATGTAATTCATCGAGCTGAATGTGAGAAGCTATTAGATGGATTAACTAAAGAAGAAAAAGAAAAAGCAGAGAAAGCAGCTCTTTCAACCGCTAAGCACCTATGGAATTTTTTAAGCGGGATGACTGCAAAATATAATTTGCAAGCTGCGGCTTAGTAAGTTTATAAAATAAATATTTTTTGATGCAGGATTTTCTTGAAATACTTTTTTTGGCTTATAAGAAACTTTCCGCTCAAAATATAATTCTATTTTTACTTCTTATTAAGTTAGTTTTTTGTGGAATAGGCGGTCTAATCGTAACTTACTTCCATTCGAAGTTTAGCTATAAATGGTTAAGAAATAATTTTAATATATATGTAGGAATTACTCTGCCAGTGATAGGTTTAGTAATAACTACTGTTATAGGTTCTAATATTGCCTTAAGCATAGGTATGATAGGCGCACTTTCAATTGTAAGATTTAGAACTCCAATAAGAACTCCATACGAGTTAGTTCATTATTTTAGTTTACTAACAATTGGAATAAGCGCCAAAGTTGATCTAGGTATCGCATTTGTATTAATTATTCTTCTTTCTATTTTACCTTATTTTATAAAAAAATTTTCATTTGCAAATTCAAATAAATCAAAAGGAGAGGGAAAATTATCATTGAATTTTCAGGGAACAATGAAAGAAATAGATTTTAAGAATATTATTAGCGATAAAAATATTAAAAATTATTCAGTTAAAAATGAAAATGATAAAAAAAACGTT
>CACDES010000015.1 GCA_902551865.1 uncultured Pelagibacteraceae bacterium | reverse complement strand
CTTCAGGTGCATTGCATGGATTATTAAGAGTAAGAGCTTTTACACAAGATGATGCTCATATTTTTTGTACTGAGGATCAAATAACTGAAGAAACTTTAGTCGTTACGAATTTAATATTAGAAATTTATAAAGCTCTTGGATTTGAAAATGTGATATTGAAGTATTCAGATAGA
The DNA here is from genome assembly GCA_902551865.1 of uncultured Pelagibacteraceae bacterium. GTDB lineage: Bacteria > Pseudomonadota > Alphaproteobacteria > Pelagibacterales > Pelagibacteraceae > Pelagilacustribacter. Next base: position 13,274 of record CACDES010000015.1, on the reverse strand, counting down.
CCTGAAAAAAGAGTGGGTGAAGATAGTGTTTGGGATAAATCTGAGTCAGCTCTTTTATCAGCAATAAAAAAATCAAAACTTGATTATACAATTAACAAAGGAGAAGGGGCTTTTTACGGACCTAAAATAGAATTTGTTTTAAGAGATGCAATTGGTCGTGATTGGCAGTGTGGAACTTTACAAGTTGATTTAAATTTACCAAATAGATTAGGAGCAACATTCGTTGACAAAGATGGAACAAAAAAGGTTCCAGTGATGTTGCATAGAGCTTTGTTTGGCTCCCTAGAGAGATTTATAGGAATCTTAATAGAAAACTATGCCGGAAAATTACCTTTCTGGTTGTCACCATCACAAGCTGTAGTGTGTACTATAGCAGAGGAGAACAATGAATATGCAAAAAAATTATTTGAAGATTTATTTAAAGAAGGTATAAAATGCGAAGTGGATTTAAGAAATGAAAAGATAAATTATAAAGTTAGAGAGCACTCTCTAGCAAAAGTTCCGGTAATAATTGTTTGCGGGAAAGAAGAGGTTGCTGCTAACACAGTGACTATCAGACGGTTAGGATCTGAAAAACAAGAGAAGATGAAACGTGAAGATTTGATTAAAAACATGATTCAAGAAAATAAGTTGCCTTTAAACTAAGTGTCACAATCTAAACCAAATTATTTTCAAAGAAGAAGCAAGCCTCAAGGCCCAAAAGCTAATGAGAGAATTAGAGCTTTGGATGTTCAAGTAATCGGTAGTGATGGAAGTAATCTTGGTGCGATGCCTTTAAACAAGGCAATTGAAATAGCTAAACAAGAAGGATTAGATTTAATTGAGATATCTCCCAATGCAAACCCTCCAGTTTGCAAAATTATGGATATGGGGAAATATAAATATGATTTACAAAAGAAAGCTAATCAAGCTAAGAAAAAACAAAAAATAGTTTCTCTCAAGGAGATTAAGTTACGACCTGGAACAGAAGCTCATGACTATAATTTTAAAATCAAAAATGCAAAAAAATTTATAACTAAAGGCGATAAAGTTAAATTTACTGTAAAATTTAAAGGGAGAGAAATGCAGCATACTGAGCTTGGAAAAGATTTAATGAACAGAATTATTGAAGAAACCAAAGATATTGCAAAAGTTGAAAGCCAGCCAAAATTTGAGGGAAGGCAAATGGTGATGATAATTCAACCCATCTAAAATTAAGATAATATCACCTTGTAAAGATTAATTATTGACTATATAAAACCGAAATATTTATGCCAAAATTAAAAACAAAAAGCTCTGCCAAAAAAAGATTTAGATTTACTGCTTCAGGTAAAATTAAAATGCCTCAAGCAGGGAAAAGACATGGTATGATTAAAAGAACAAATTCACAAATTAGAAAACAAAGAGGCACTACGATAATGACTAAACAAGACACAAAAATTGTAAAATCGTATATGCCATATAATTTAAGAGGATAATATGGCTAGAACAAAGCGTGGCGTTGTAAGTAGGGCAAAACATAAAAAAATTTTAAAATCTGTTAAAGGTCAGTACGGAAGAAGAAAAAATACTATCAGAATAGCTCGTCAAGCGATGGAGAAAGCAATGCAATATGCTTATCGAGATAGAAAAGCAAAAAAGAGAGAATTTAGGTCTTTGTGGATTCAAAGAATTAATGCTGGTGTTAGAACTGAAGGTCTTACATATGCAAAATTTATTAACGGTTTGGCTAAATCTAAGATTAAGCTAGATAGAAAAGTGTTAGCAGAATTGGCTTATAATAATCCAGAAGTCTTCAAATCTATAGTAAAAAAGGTTCAATCATCTCTTAACTAATAAGAGTCTTTGATTTAATCTCAACTTAATATAAAAAATCATAATACCCAATGAGTGATTTAGAAAAAATAAACTCTATTTTTAATGCAAAGATAGACTCCGTTAAATCGAAAGATGATTTACAAAATTTAAAAACAGAGTTTTTTGGTAAAAATGGTCAAATTACTATTCAATTTAAAAACTTAGGATCTTTGTCTGCCGAAGACAAAAAGGAATTTGCCTCTCACTTAAATAGATTAAAAGATAGTTTATCCAAACAGATTGAGGAAAAGAATTTAGAGCTTGAAACTCAAGAAATTAATGAAAAATTAAAAAGTGAAAAAATTGATGTAACTTTACCTATAAGATCTTATAGACAAGGAAAAATTCATCCGGTTTCACAAGTGATTGATGAAATTTCTTCTATATTTTCAGAGATAGGATTTTCAGTTGCAGAAGGACCTGATGTTGAAACAGAGCATAATAATTTTACTGCACTTAATACACCTGAAGATCATCCGGCAAGAGACATGCATGATACTTTTTATTTGGATAAAAATAAAAAACTTTTATTAAGGACCCACACTTCACCAGTGCAAATTAGAACTATGTTAAATGAAAAACCACCTTTTAAGATTATAGTTCCTGGAAGAACTTATCGATCAGATAGTGATCAAACTCATGCTCCTATGTTTCATCAACTAGAGGGTCTTCATATAGATAAGAACATCACAATGGGACATTTAAAGGGATGCTTAGATTATTTTATTAAGGAATTTTTTGAAGTTAAAAACGTTAGGATGAGATTTAGACCAAGTCATTTTCCATTTACCGAACCTTCCGCTGAGGTTGATATTGGTTATAGATTAGAGAACAATAAAATAGTTATTGGAGAAGGCGATAAATGGTTAGAAGTTTTGGGTTGTGGAATGGTGCATCCCAATGTTTTAAAAAATGTGAAAGTAGACACAAATAAATACCAAGGTTATGCTTTTGGAATCGGAATTGATAGGCTTGCGATGCTTAAATATGGAATTAATGATCTAAGAGCATTTTTTGAAACTGATTATCGATGGTTAAGTCATTTTGGCTTCGACCCTTTGGATGTTCCAACAAATTATAGAGGTTTAAGTAAATGATTATTACAATACCTTGGCTTAAGGAACATTTACAAACAAAAGCAAATGAAGCTAAAATAATAGATCAGTTAACTAATATTGGTCTTGAAGTTGAAAATGTAAAAGAAAATGTAGGCGAACTAAGTGAATTCAAAATTGCAAAGATTTTGAAAGCAGAAAAACATCCTAATGCTGATAAACTAAAAGTTTGCGATGTAAGCTTAGGAGATAATAAAATTATACAAGTGGTTTGTGGAGCTTCAAATGCTAGAGATGGTCTAGTAACTATCTATGCTCCTCCTGGATCGATTATTCCAAAAACAAAATTTAAATTAAAAGTTGCCAAAATTAGAGGAGTAGAATCAAAAGGGATGCTTTGCTCAGAGAGTGAATTAAATTTATCTGACGAAAGCGCTGGAATCATAGAGCTTAAAAATAAAGAAAAAGAAGTTGGTAAAAGTTATTTTAAAACAAAATTAGATAAAGCTTTAGATATTGCTATAACTCCAAATAGAGCTGATTGCCTTGGAGTACGAGGAATAGCAAGGGATCTTGCATCATCAGGGCTAGGAAGTCTTTTAAAATTAAAAAAAAAATCCTTTAAACAAAATCTAAAGCAGCCTATCAAAGTATCAATCACCAAGGAAAAAAATCAAGGATGTTTATCTTTTGGAAGTTGTTACATAAAAGATATTACGAATAAAGAAAGTCCTGATTGGTTAAAAAATAAAATTTTAGCTTTAGGTTTAAAGCCTATTTCTGCAGTAGTTGATATTACGAATTATGTAATGTTTGATCTTAATCGACCTTTACATGCTTATGATGCAAACAAGATAAATAAAGAAATTATTGTTAGAAATTCTCAAGAAGGTGAAGAATTTGAGGGATTAGATAATGAAAAATATAAACTTAAAAAAGGAATGTGTGTCGTTACAGACAAAAGCAGCATTCTAGGACTCGGGGGAGTTATTGGAGGAACAAAAACTTCTACTGAATTTGACACAAAAAATATATTGTTAGAGTCCGCTTATTTTTTACCTTCATCAATTAGAAAAACAGGTCGTGAATTAAACATTAATACAGATGCTAAATATAGATTTGAAAGAGGAATAGATCCTAATTCTATAAAAGAAGGCTTGGAAATCGCCACTGGATTAATTATTAGTATTTGCGGAGGAGAAGCTAGTAAATTTCTAATTACTGGCAAAACTTCTCAAAAAAAAAAAGTTATAGATTTAAAAATTGAAAAATTTAAAGACTTAATTGGCATATCAATTTCGATTTCTGAAGCTTATAAAATTCTATCATCTTTAGGTTTCAAGGTTAAAAAAACTAAAAAAGCTCTCAAAGTTGAAATTCCTTCTTGGAGACCTGATGTTTCGCAAGATGTTGATCTAATTGAAGAATTAATAAGGATTAAGGGATTTGATAAAATTCAGGTAGTAGAACCTGAAAAAAGAAGAGATAAAGATACTTTAAATTTTAAGCAAAAACTTTTTCATCTATCTCAAAGAGCTTTAGCTTCAAAAGGTTATATAGAAACAGTCACTTGGTCTTTTACAGACTCAAATATTGATAAACAATTTTCAAGAGGTGAAAAAGAAATTAATATTTATAATCCTATATCATCCGATTTAGATGTTTTGAGAAGATCAATATTTTCTAATCTTTCTATTCATTTGAAAAAAAATCAAGACAGAGGATATAGTGATTTATCTTTTTTTGAAATAGGGCCAGTATTTTTTGGGAAAAATCCTGGCGATCAACAAATAGTTGTTGGAGGGATAAAATCAGGCTTAGTTAATAGAAGAAGCTGGTCCGACAAGGCAAGAAATATTGACGTTTTTGATGTTAAAAGTGATGCTTTAAGAACACTCGTTGAATTAGGTATAGATGAAAAAAATCTTTTTGTGAACGATTTAACAAAAAGCAGTTATCACCCAGGCAGATCAGGATCTATCAATTTAAAATCTGATAAAGGACCACATTTAGCATACTTTGGGGAACTACATCCAGCTATTGTAAAAAAATTGGATTTTAAAGATAAAAATATTTTTGGATTTGAAATTTTCTTAAAAAATATACCTCAACCTAATAAAAAAGTAAGGCAGACAAAAGTTAATTATTTAGCTTCGGATTTTCAAAAATCAGAAAGAGATTTTGCGTTTGTAATTGATAAAACTTTTAAAGTTGGTTTGCTTGAGAAATTGATTAAAAAAATAGATGAGAACATTATTCATAAAGTTATTGCATTTGATGTTTACGAAGGTGAAAATATCCCTAAAGATAAAAAATCAGTTGCCATCAACGTGACACTCCAAGCTTTAGACAAAACATTAAGTGAAAAAGATTTAGATCAAGTTAGTCAAAAAATAATTGAAGTTGTTAAAGAAAAAACTGGCGCAACAATCAGGTCATAATGTCAGACATTAATAGAATTCGTAATTTTTCAATAATTGCGCACATTGATCACGGTAAATCTACCATTGCAGATCGAATTATTCATAAATGTGGAGGATTAACTGATCGAGAGATGAAAACTCAAGTTTTAGACTCCATGGATATTGAAAGAGAAAGAGGAATTACTATTAAAGCACAAACAGTAAAACTTAATTATAAAGCTAAAGATGGAAAAGAATATATTTTAAATATTATAGATACTCCAGGCCATGTTGATTTTGGCTATGAAGTAAGTCGATCTTTATCTGCCTGCGAAGGATCATTATTAATAGTAGATAGCACCCAAGGCGTTGAAGCACAGACACTGGCAAATGTTTATCAAGCTTTAGAAATTAATCATGAGGTTATACCAGTTTTAAACAAAATTGATTTACCAGCTTCTGATATTGATAAAACAAAAAAAGAAATCGAAGATGTAGTGGGCATTGATACTTCTAATGCAATTAACTGTTCAGGCAAGACAGGAGAAGGTATCGAAGATATTTTGGAGTCAATTATAAAGAATTTACCTGCTCCAAAGGGCATGCAAGAAGAGAAACTCAAATCTTTATTAGTCGATAGTTGGTATGACAGCTATTTAGGTGTTGTAATTTTAGTGAGAGTAATAAATGGGAAAATTAAAAGAAATATGAAAGTTAAATTAATGTCTAATGGGCAGGAACACGTTGTAGAAAAAGTAGGCATATTTACTCCAAAACCTAATGATATACAGGAATTAAATTCTGGTGAAATTGGTTTTATTATAACTGGAATTAAATCTCTATCTGAAACAAAAGTTGGAGACACAATTTGTGATGCATCAGATCCTATTGAAACAGCATTGCCAGGATATAAACCAAGTAAACCAGTTGTTTTTTGTGGTTTATTTCCAGTAGATAGCTCGGAATATCAAAAATTAAAAGACGGTTTAGGAAAGCTAAAACTTAACGATGCTAGTTTTTCTTATGAAGCAGAGTCATCAAGCGCTTTAGGTCTAGGTTTTAGATGTGGTTTTCTTGGTTTGTTACATCTAGAAATTATAACAGAAAGATTAGAGAGAGAATTTGATGTAAATCTAATTACTACAACTCCAGGAGTTATTTATAAAGTTCATAAGGTAAAAGGAGAAATTGTAGATTTACAAAACCCTTCAAGCATGCCCGACCCTACACAAATTATAAAAATTGAAGAACCATGGATTAAAGCTACAGTTATAACACCTGATGAATATTTGGGTTCAATTATAAAAATTTGCCAAGATAAAAGAGGAATTCAAACCAATTTAACTTATTCTGGTAATAGAGCAGTTTTGTCTTACGACTTACCGCTTAATGAAGTTGTCTTTGATTTTAACGATAGGTTAAAGTCAATTTCAAGTGGATATGCCAGTTTTGATTATGAGATTACTGGTCATAAGGAAGGTAACTTAGTGAAGCTCGGCATACTAGTAAATGGGGAGTCAGTTGATGCTTTAGCTATGATAATTCATAAAGATTTTGCTCAATCTACTGGTAGACAAGTTTGTGAAAAATTAAAAGATTTAATCCCAAGACATAATTTTATGATACCAATCCAAGCTGCAATTGGAGGAAAAATTGTGGCCAGAGAGTCAATTAAAGGATTTTCAAAAGATGTTTTGACTAAAATTCATGGTGGTGGGGCAGCAGACAGAAAGAAAAAATTATTGAAAAAACAAAAGAGAGGAAAAGCAAGATCTAAACAATTTGGTAAAGTTGAAATTCCTCAAGAGGCATTTATAGGAGTGCTTAAAATAAATAAAGAAACATAAAATTTTAATAATCTATAGTTTTTTGAATTCCATCCTCTAATTTCGTAAAAAAAGACTTTTTTAAATTTAAGAACTTACTCATTTTTTTAAAAGTTCCAGATGATTTTTTAGGATCAAATTTATCAAGTTTTCTTTTTTTAAATTTACTTTTTGATCCTAATTTATTTTTTATCAAACTATATAGATAGTTAATTGTTACAGATCTATTAGTACCGACATTAAAAATTTCAAATCTTTTGTTATTCTGTATTTTTCTCATAGAAAGAAGCATTATTTTAATTACGTCATCTACAAAGATAAAATCTCGAGTTTGATATCCACCATTTATTGTAACTGAAATATTTTTTTTCATTTTTTTTAAGAAAATTGGTATTACTGCAGAATAAGGGTTATTTGAATTTTGCCCTGGTCCATATACATTAAATAATCTTAAGCCAACGGAAGAAATTTTAAATACTTCAAAACTCATTTTAGCATAATTTTCCAAAGTTAATTTATCTTGTGCATATGGGGAGGTAATTGAATATTTTTTTATATAGTCTTTTCCTTTAGGTAAATGACCATAAATTGCAGAAGAAGAAGCGTAGACTATGGGAACAGAATATTTTTTTGCTAAATCAAAAACTTTAATAGAGCTTGCAAGATTATTAGTACTACTTTCGTTAAAATTTTGTAAAGAAAAAGGAACTGATGATTGAGCAGCTAAATGAAATATACCTTTTAGCTTTTTGATGTTAACTTTATGAAGATTTTGAATTTTTTTCTTAATCAATTTTTTTCTATATTTTTTTGGAATAAACCTCAGAGACCCTTTTGAAAGATCATCTACTAGAATTAGATCATATTCATTGGATATATTTCTAACTAGGTGAGACCCAATAAATCCTGCGCTTCCAGTTATCAGATATTGACCTTTTTTCATTATATATATTTTTAATTTTAAATAATGTTTGAAATTTGTTTTATATTAATCTTTTTAGTATTAAATTGAAACACTGGAGAGGTGGCCGAGTGGTTGAAGGCGCACGCTTGGAAAGCGTGTAAACGGGAAACTGTTTCGAGGGTTCGAATCCCTCTCTCTCCGCCATTTAAAAAAGACTCACAATGCACACATAAATAACTGAATTTTTAAGTAAAATGAGTTCATAATGAGTCATACAAGGCCTTTTATAGTGTTAGCAGACTCTCGAAATGGTAAAAGTTCCTAATTCAAATCGAATGTGATTCGTTTTGATTTTTTATTAATAAAAAAGGGGGATAACATGAAAGCAATCTCAGGATTAACTTCAATGTTTGACAGCTTAACAAAAGTAGTGGTTTCATTACTTGCGTTAGGTATTGCTGTTAGCTTACTAGGTGGGAACGTTCCATTTGTAGGTGAAATAGCTAGTAACATTATAAGTTTAGTACAATCTTTAGGTGATGCAGGAATAGTAGGATTAATCGCAGCTATTATCATCCTAAACTTATTTAAGTAATTAACAACTAAGGCTTCTTCCCTCGAATTAGCTTTTTATATAATCGCCCTAAGCTTATAATTAGGGCGGTTAAAAAAAAGGAAAAAAACTATGCTTAATTGGGTTTCAACATTAACAAAATATTTAAATAAATTTTTAGAATTAGGAATACTTCTGTTAGCTGTTTCAGTAATTGCAGAAATTGTTTTTGGGCCAAATGTAGCTTTCTTTGGTTCTCAAGTAACAAGCAATTTAATTAATTTACTTAATGCTTTAGGCGAGCAAGGAATAGCAGCGCTGATAATAGTTTTTGCTGTAATCTTTGCTTATAGAAAAATATTAAAATAAGTATAGGTTTAATATCCACATACAACTAAAAAGAGTCTTAAGCTAAGAGGACGAATCAATTAAATTTGAAATAAGGGCAGCGGAGGGAGACTGAAGCTGCCTTTGCCTTTTATAACCTTTTTATTCCAATAACTTTTAGTTTTGCAGTATCTTGTATTTTCTTAATTGTCTGACTAATACTCATGATTAATGTTTTTTTCATTGGTCCATAAGCGTGGATAAGTTTTTTATTAGAAAGAGCAACCGCAACATGGCCCTTCCAATATATAATGTCATTTTTTTTAATGTTTTTAAATTTTATATTGTTTTTAAAATATTTAACTTGATCTTTGGCATCTCTCGGACAAAATTTGTTATTAAAATTAAGAAACAGTTGTACTAATGCTGAACAATCGATCCCTTTAAATGATTTTCCTCCCCATTTATATTTAGTGTTTTTAAAAATTGTAATTCTTTTAAAAGGATTTTTTTCTTTATAAGAAATAGGTTTAACATTGCTTTTATTTATCCATCCTTTTGAAAATTTAAAGAATTTATATTTATTTTCTGTAACTTTAATTTTTGAACCAAATGATATTTCAGTTATTTCTTTTTGTTTTTTTGGAAATTTATAAACTTTTGCTTTTAAAACATTAATTTTATGGGTAGGTTTTAAAAAAATGGAAAACTTTTTATTTTCCACGTAACCTTTATAACCGTCTTCTTTAATCTTTATTTTAAGCCATTTTTTATTTTTTTTTAAAATAGAAAAGCTATCGCCGTAAATCATTTGTGATACAACTTCAGATTTAGAAGAAGCTTTTCTATAGAGATTAACAACTGAAAAATTGTTTGTTAAATATTTAGTCATTTAACTTCAATTTGTCTTTAATCATATAAAGAAATATCAGCGAAGGTATTACCATTACAGCAGTTATTATAAAGAAAATTCCCCAGTCTCCATTTAACCAATCGACCAATGCTCCTGATGAAGCTGCTAATGTTGTTCTTCCAGCCGTTCCAATTGATGCAAGAAGTGCATATTGAGTAGCCGTGTAAGTTCTGTCTACAAGCATAGAAATAAACGCCACAAAAGCAACTGTCGCAAAAGCTGCAGCCATGTCATCAAAAATAACTGCTATTGCAAAAAGTAGCTCTGATTTTCCAGACCAAGCTAGCAAAGAAAACAGTAAATTAGTGGATGCCATTAATATACCAGAAATAAACATTGCTTTAATTACGCCAGATCGAATTGCAAATAATCCTCCTAGCAAGGTAAATATTACAGTAGTTATCCAGCCTAATCCTTTTGAATAGAGAGCAATGTCTGACTTAGTGAAGCCTATTTCTTTATAAAATATTACAGACATTCTGCCTAAAAAAGCCTCTCCAATTTTAAAAAGAAAAACAAATCCCAAGATAGCTAATGCAACATTGAATCCATTCTTTTTAAAAAAACTTATCACAGGACCAACAACAGTTCCTGTAATCCATGCTAAAGTTTTTGTTATAAAATTAGAAGAGCCTAGTTTATCCTCAATCAATTTATCCGTTTGAGCTTGGTTTTTTTTTCTATCTTTTGTTTGCGACTCGTGAACAAACATTAACCCAATATTACAAGCTATAATAACTATCCCCAAAACTAAAAAAGTAATTTGCCAATAATTTTGAAATCCTGCTAATTCAAAAAACTCTGCAAAGTTTAAAGCTATAACCCCACCTAATTTGTATCCGGTCCACCATCCAACAACAGCCATAGCGGCACCCGCCTGCATCGATTTTCCTTCATGCTCTCCGATTTGTTCAATTCTGAGAGCATCAACAGTTATGTCTTGTGTGGCTGAAGCAATTGCAATTATTAAACCAACGCTTATCACTAAAGTTAAATTTGCTGTTGGATTAATTATACTCCAACAAACAAGACTTAATAAAATTACAGTTTGCATTGCAACAATCCATCCACGTCTGTGACCAATTTTATTAGTCAACCAAGGAATTCTAATTCTATCAATTATTGGTGCCCATAAATAATTAAAGGCATAAACCGCAAATATTAATCCTGCCCAACCAATCGTACTACGACTTAAACCATCTTCTTTAAGCCATAGACTTAAACTGCTGCCTATTAAAACCCATGGGAATCCGCTAATAGCACCAAGCAGTAGAATTCTAATCATACGTCTGTCAAAATAAACAGAGAAAGTCTCAGCAAGTGTTTGTTTTCTATATATTTCCATAATTAATTATTTTTCTTAATTTCTCCAAAAAGATGGAAAAAATAATACCAGCACAGCAAATAATTCTAATCTTCCAAGCAACATTCCTATTGATAATATCCATTTTGATAGATTAGGTATAGTCTTATAGTTTCCGTCTGGGCCAATTGTATCTCCTAGACCGGGTCCTACATTTGATATAGCGCTAGCTGCACCAGAAATAGCTGTTAAAAAATCTAAACCAGAGATAGATAGCAGCATAGCAATAATAAAGAAAATAAATAAGAAAGAAAAAATGAAAACTATAACTGAGTTAATAAATTCATCAGATATTTTTTGATTATTGTACTTACTTATTATTATACTATTTGGATAAAATAACTTTTTAATTTGATTTTTTAAAAAAATCAAAAGCATTTGAAGTCTAAAAATCTTAATACCGCAAGCTGTTGATCCTGCACATCCACCAACAAACATTAAGAATAAGAAAAAGATAAGAGAAAAATTTCCCCATAATCCAAAATCATCTGTAACATATCCAGTTCCTGACAAAATAGAGATGACATTAAATGACGATATTCTAATTTTATCTAATACATTGCTTTCATAGTTAATAAATAATAAATATAAAAACATAACTAAAATTGAGATAAGAAGAAGGTAAATAAAACCTTTAATTTGAAAATCTTTAAAAAAAATATTTTTGTCTCCTTTAGCAAATTTTAAATATGAAATGAAAGGTATACTGCCTAAGACTATGAAAACGCTTGCTATAATTTCAATATTTGGATTTTCAAAAAAACCAATAGAATCATTATGAGTTGAAAATCCTCCAGTAGCGATTGTTGTCATAGCGTGAGAAATGCTGTCGAACATTGACATTCCAAATAGCCAGTAGAAAAATACACACAATAATGTCAAAGACAGATATGTAGATATAATAATTGTTGCAACTTCGATTGTTCTAGGTAAAATTTTTTCAGCTGAATCTGACCCTTCCATTTTAAATAATTGCATTCCTCCTACTTTCAATAATGGTAAAATTGTAATTGCCATAACAACTATTCCAATTCCTCCAAGCCACTGCATTATTGCTCTCCATAAAAGGATACTTTTTGGGCTATCATCCAAATTTGTAATTATCGTTGCTCCAGTAGTAGTGATACCAGACATGCTCTCAAAAAAGGCATCGCTAAAAGTAAATTTTTCGGGAGATAGAAGAAAAGGCAAGCTTCCAAATAAAGCAACCATAAACCAAGCTAGTGTTGAAAATAAAAAAGTTTGCCGTAAGTTAAGCTTAAATTCTTTTTCTAAGTTGGCTAGAATGAATAATATTCCAATAAAAATTGTAACGAATGCTGAAGAAATAAAGCTGTGATTGTTTTCATTATATATCAACTGCATAATATAAGGGGCTAGCATAAAAACCCCAAGGACAACAAGCAGCACTCCAATCATGAAAAAAACGGTTTTGTTTGTAGCCATAGTTTTTGAGATTATTTAAATAGATATAAAATTCAACTTAATATCGTGTAATTATATCTGTATTTTATACATAAAATTTAATAAACCTTAGTTATGCTTGATAACAACTTAATTCAATCAACTTCTTCTTGGCCTTTTGTAGAAATTAGAAAACTTTTAAAAGATAGAAAAGATATAATTAAGGCTAAAAATAAAATTACTTTTCAAACAGGTTATGGCCCTAGTGGCTTACCGCATATTGGTACTTTTGGAGAAGTCGCAAGAACAAGCATGATGATCAATGTTTTAAAACATATTCAAAAGATTGATCATGAATTAATAACATTTTCTGATGATATGGATGGACTTAGAAAAATTCCTGAGAATATACCTAATGATGAAATTTTAAAAAAAAATTTAGGAAAGCCTTTAACAGATATACCAGACCCTTTTGGAAAATATAGAAGTTTTGGAGAACATAATAACGAAATGTTAAAGGAATTTTTAAATAAATTTAATTTTGATTTTACTTTTAAAAGCTCGACCTCAAACTATAAGAAAGGTGTTTTCAATGATTCCTTGATTAGGGTTTTAGAAAAATATGAAGAAATTATGAATATTGTTCTGCCCACTCTTCGAGAAGAAAGAAGAAAAACTTACTGTCCTTTTT
>CACDES010000014.1 GCA_902551865.1 uncultured Pelagibacteraceae bacterium | reverse complement strand
ATTGCATGACGGTTACTGGCAAAACAATGAAAGAAAACTTAAAAAATATTAAATTTAATCCTAGCCAAAAAGTTTTGAGAGAATACAACAATCCTTTATCTCCTGATGGAGGTGTAGTTGGATTAAAAGGTAATTTAGCGCCTGAAGGCGGTATTGTAAAAATAGCAGGTTTGAAAAAATTACAATTTTCTGGAACAGCCAGATGTTTCGATAACGAAGAAGATGCAATGAAAGCTGTTCAAACTAAAAAATATAAAGATGGAGATGTAATTATAATTAGATACGAAGGGCCAAAAGGGGGTCCCGGCATGAGAGAAATGCTGTCTACTACTGGTGCAATTTATGGTCAAGGTAAAGGAGAAAAAGTAGCTTTAATTACAGATGGAAGATTCTCTGGAGCGACCAGAGGTTTTTGTGTTGGTCATGTTGGTCCTGAAGCTGCATTAGGAGGACCAATTGCACTTCTTAAGAATGGAGATAAAATTGATATAGATGCAAAAAAAGGAACTATTAATGTTAAACTAACTAAAGCTCAGTTAATTTCTAGAAAGAAAAAATGGAAGGCTAAAAAATCTTCATTTGGTTCTGGTACTTTATGGAAATATGCTCAAACCGTGGGACCTGCTTATCTTGGGGCCCCGACTCATCCTGGTAAAAAAAAAGAAACAAAAGAATATTCAAAAATTTAATGAAGATTAGACCAGTTATTTTATGTGGAGGTGCTGGAACAAGGCTGTGGTCAGATACAAAGAAAAATCAAGCAAAACAATTTATCAATTTTGGTGGTTGGACATTACTTGGAAAAACTTTAGAGAGAGTAAAAAATTCATTGTTTGATCCTCCTATAATCAGTACTAATTCAAAATATCTTAAAGAAATTAAAAAACATTTAAAGAAACTCAAGATTAAAAAATATACAATTATATTAGAACCAATAAAAAAAAATACTGGACCAGCTATTCTCACAGCTTCTCTAATAAAAGATATACCGGAAAAACAACCTTTGATATTTTTATCAGCCGATCATTTGATTGAAAAAGAAAGTAAATTTAATTCAGTAATAAGAAAAAACAAAAAACACTTATCTAATAAGAATATCTTTATTTTTGGTATAAAACCCAGCAATCCAACAGATCAATTTGGATATTTTTTTACAAAAAAAAATAAGAATTTAAACAAAGTATCAAAATTTTTTGAAAAGCCTAATCAATTAAAAGCAAAAGATATAATTAAAAAAGGGGGTTATTGGAACTCTGGTATTTTTTTTATCAGAAAAGATTCTATTATTTATAATTTTAAAAAATATCAAAAAAATATATACCGAAACTCTTTAATAGCGATTAATAAGGGAAAAATAAGAAAAAATATTTATTATTTAAACAAACATTCATTTAAAAAGAATCCATCTAAATCTTTTGATTATGCAATTTTAGAAAAAACAAAAGATATTAATGCTATAAAACTAAGTATCCCTTGGTCAGATCTAGGAAGCTGGAAAGAAATACTCTTAATGTATAATAGAAATAAAGCTCAATATTATAATAAGCAAAATACTTTTTATAGACCTTGGGGCAAGTATACTAATTTATTTAGTGGTAATAATTTTCTAATAAAGGAATTACATGTCAAAGCAAAAGGAATACTAAGTTTACAAAAACATTTTCATAGATCTGAACATTGGGTTGTTATAAAAGGACTTCCAAAAATTACTTTAAATAAAAAATTTTTTTTAAAAAAACCTAGCGAAACTATTTATATTCCTCAAGGAGCAATCCATAGAATCCAAAACCCTAATAAAAGACCAGTCAAGATAATGGAAGCACAGTTGGGCTCAATATTAAAAGAAAATGATATAGTTCGTTATGAAGATGTATATGGTAGGGCTAAATAATTTCTAATTCAATCGGAGTATGGTCAGATGGTTTTATTTTTGATCTAGGTTTTTTATTGATATTTATAGACTTAATATTTTTTAGTAAACCATTTGAAATTAAAAAATGATCAATTCTCATACCATAATTTTTCTGCCATGATCCTGCAAAATAATCCCAAAAAGTATAATCTTGTTTATCTTTATTGAAATATCTATAGACATCATTAAGCCCTAGATTGATTAATTCTCTATATTTCTTTCTAATTTCTAATCTAAATAAAGCGTCATTTTCATATCTTTTAAAATCATAAACATCAATTTCTTCAGGAATAATATTAAAATCTCCAGAAATAATTAAATTAGAATTTAAAGATATTTCTTTTTTTATCTTTTTAATAAAAGTTGTAAGCCAATCTTTTTTATACTCATATTTTTCTGTATCAACTGGATTTCCATTAGGCACATAAATATTAATAAGTTTTGTTTTTTTTTTATCTATAACAATTTCTCCAGTAATTACTCTTGACTGTTTTAACTTATCTTTAATAAAATCATTTTTAATATTTTCTATTTTAGATTTTGACAGGAAAGCTACCCCATTATAACTTTTTTGACCAAACACATAGGAATGATATCCTTTTTTTTTAAAAGTTTCTGTAGGAAAATTTTCATTTTGCGTTTTTATTTCTTGAAGATATAAAATATCAGGACTTGAGTCTTTTATATAGTTAAGTATATTTTCAATGCGTGCTCGAACTGAATTAACATTCCATGATATAATTTTCATTAAACAGAAAAAGACAAACCACATCCACAAGAAGATGATGCTTTTGGATTATTTATAACAAAAGACTCACCTATCATTTCTTTTTTAAAATCAATAGTGGATCCAGAAATAATATCAAGTGAAGTCGAGTCAATTACAGCCTTGTCAAAAACTATATCTTGGTTATTAATTTTATCATCAAAACTAAAGCTATATTTAAATCCAGAGCAACCACCACCTTTTACTGAAATTCTAAAAAATTTTTTAAATTGGTCTCCACTTATAATTTTTTCAATTTCTTCTTTAGCTCTATCTGTAAATTCTATTTTTTTTATCATAATCAGTTATTATGTAGTATATATTTTAATACACAATTATGCAAAAAAATAGGTTCTCCAAATTATCAGTTTCTATTAAATCTAAAGGAAGATTTAACCTAGAAAAGAAAAATAATTTAAGATCACCGTATCAAAGAGATAGAGATAGAATAATTCATTCAACTGCCTTCAGAAGATTAAAGCACAAAACCCAAGTTTTTGTTAACACAGCCGGTGATCATTATAGAACTAGAATTACACACTCATTGGAAGTCGCTCAAATTTCTAGAACTCTTGCAAAATATTTTAAACTGAATGAAGATTTATGTGAAACTCTAAGTTTAGCACATGATTTAGGTCATACTCCATTTGGACATGCAGGTGAGGAAGCTTTAAATGATTGTATGAAAAACCATGGTGGATTTGATCATAACATTCAAACAATCAGAATAGTAACTCATTTAGAAAATAAATATTATAATTTTAAAGGACTTAATTTAACTTTTGAAACATTAGATGGTTTAATAAAACACAACGGACCAGTTCTTGAGCTAAGAAAATTTGATAATATTTTAGGAAAGAATTATTTTAAAAAAAAAATAAATTTTCAAAATAGCCCTTCATTAGAAGCTCAAATAGCATCAATTTCTGATGATATTGCATATAATAGCCATGACCTCGAGGATGGATTAAGAGCAAAATTATTTAAATTAAAAGATCTTGAAAATTTACCTGTTCTTAAATCAATACTGAAAAGACATAAAAAAAAATTTAAAAAATATTCTCAAGATCTAATTTTAAGAGAAATTATTAGAGATATAATTAATGAAATGGTAAAAGATATCATCATTAATACCAAAAGAAATATAAAAAAAAATGATATTAGAAATATATCAGATGTTTATAAATCTCAATATCCTATTGTATGTTTTTCTAAAAAGATGAATTTATTTGATATTAATATAAAAAAATTTTTAAAAGAAAAAATGTACTATCATAAAAAAGTTATAAAAAAAACTAATTATGGAAAACTAATTATTAAAAATTTATTTTTAAGAGTCAAAAAAAACCCTAAAAAATATTTAGATATAAAAAACATTAAAAGATCTAATATAGATAGATCAATCTGTGATTTTATAGCTGGAATGACAGATAGATTTGCAATAAATCTTTATAATAAAATAAAATGAATATATTTGAAGAGTACTTAAATAAGATCACAGGATTATTGCTTAAAAATAAAAAATTACTTAAATTAGATAATTTAAATAACTTTAATGGTATTGTTGTAGAAAGCCCCCCTGTAGAGTTTAATTATGATTTATCATGCAATGCAGCCCTAGTTTTGGGAAAAAAAAATAAAATTAACCCCAGAGAATTAGCTAATAAAATTAAAGACTTAATTTTGAAAAATTTAAAAGATTTTGAAATAATTGAAATTGCAGGACCAGGTTTCCTAAATTTAAGATTAACAAACAAATCTTTAGTTACAAATATTAATCATATTTTAGAAAATAGAAAATCTTATGGTAAAAAAGATTCTAATAATAACTATAATATAGAATTTGTATCAGCTAACCCAACAGGTCCAATGCATGTAGGTCATTGTAGAGGTGCAATATATGGTGACGTTTTAGCTAATTTATTAAAATTCAACGGAAATAAAGTTACAAGAGAATATTATATCAATGATTATGGAAACCAAATTATAAATTTTGCCAAATCAGTTTTTTTGAGAATAAGAGAAATTAAATACAATGAGAAATTTATCTTAAAAAAAGATCTTTATCCCGGTGAATACATAATTGAAATAGGTAAAAAAATTATTGATTCCAATAAAAAAGAAAAATTTGATAATTTCGATGACTCTCTAGAATTACTCAAAGAGGATTCATTAAGACATTCTATGGATTTAATAAAATCAGATTTAAAACAATTGGGTGTTGAACATGACAATTTTTTTTCAGAATCAGAATTAATTAAAAATAAATTAGTAGATAAAGCTGTAAAACTTTTAAAGGAAAACAATTATGTTCAAGAAGGCTATTTAGATCCACCTAAAGGAGAGTCTGATAAAACATGGAAGAAAACCAAAAGATTAATTTTTAAATCTACTTTATTTGGAGATGACACTGATAGAGCAATGCAGAAAAATGATGGATCTTGGACATATTTTGCAAATGATGTGGGTTACCATATGGATAAAATAAATAGAAATTATAAATATCTAATTAATGTGCTTGGAGCTGACCATACAGGATATGTAAAAAGAATTTCCGCTGCAGTTAGCGCACTATCAGAAAATAAAGTAAAACTTAACTGTAAGGTTTGTCAGTTAGTAAAATTATATAAAAATGGAAAACCATTTAAAATGTCTAAAAGAGCTGGTGATTTTATTTCAGTTCAAGATCTATTAAAAGAAGTAAATAAAGACTCTATAAGATTTATGATGTTAAATAGAAGCAATGATGTTGAGCTTGATTTTGACTTTGATAAAGTTTTAGAAAAAAGTAAAGATAACCCTGTTTTTTATGTTCAATATTCTTTTGCAAGAATAAGTTCATTACTTAGAACTTTAGATAGAGATTTTAATGATAAAATAGATTTAGATCCTGAAAAATTCTTATTAAATGAAAATGAAATATCAATTTTGAGAAAAGTATTTGAGTGGCCAAAAATTATAGAAACAGCCTCATCTAAGTATGAACCACACAAAATACCGTATTATCTTTATGAACTTGCAACATTATTTCACTCTTACTGGAGTAAAGGAAATGAAGATCAAAGTTATAAATTTATTAAAGATGGAAAAATTAAAAAAGTAGAAACATTGGCAATTATTATTCTTGTGGCTATAGTTATGGAAAGAGGAATGAGTATTTTAGGTGTTTCACTGCCAGATAAAATGTAATGTATAAAATAATAAATTTATTCTTTTTAGTTATAATTTTTTTGTTTTTTTTCAATATTTATAATTATTATTTATCAAATAAAAATATTAAAAATATTAATCTTAAAAGATCAAATATTCAAAAAATTTTGAAAAGTAAAACCTTTAATTTACCAGTTTTAGAAAATGATACTGACAATGTAGTTGAATTTAATTCTTCTTTTTCTGATGAAATTAAAAGTAATGAGCAAAGAAATTTTTGGAATTTATTAAAAATTAAATGAAAAAAAAAGCAATTATAATTAGTATAAAAGGTTATTATTTAACTACTAAAGAAGAAATGTTAATAAAAAATGAAAAACCTTGGGGGTTAATTCTTTTTAAAAGAAATATTAAATCCTTAACACAATTAATAAAATTGATAAAAAAAATAAGAAAATTTAGCAAAGACTCTAAATTCCCCATAATGATTGATGAAGAAGGTGAAACTGTATCAAGATTAAGCAAAATTATTAATCATAATTTTTCACAAAAATTATTTGGTGATATCTATAAACACAACTCTAAGATTGCTTTATTTCTTTATAAGAATTATATCAATAATTTAACAGTCCTCTTAAGAAAAATTGGTATAAATATAAATACAGTCCCAGTGCTTGATGTAATAAGAAAGAAAACACACAAAATAATTGGAAGCAGAAGTTTTTCTAATGATCCTGATATAGTTAAAAATTTAGGACTTGTATGTGTTAGACAATACAAGCTAAACAAACTAGGAACAGTTATAAAACATATTCCTGGTCATGGTTGTGCTTATCATGATAGCCATTTACAAACTCCAAAGGTAAAACTAGGTTATAAAGATTTAAACAAAATTGATTTTTTTCCTTTTAAATCAAATCCATCTCATTTTGCTATGACCGCACACATTTTGTATTCAAAAATAGATAAAAATAATGTTGCTACTTTTTCTAAAAAAATAATTTCTAAAATAATAAGAAAAAAAATTGGTTTTAAAGGAATTTTGATTTCTGATGATATTTCAATGAAAGCTCTAAAACATGATTTAGTTACAAATGCAAAAAAATCACTTATCGCAGGTTGCAATATTGTTTTGTATTGTGCTGGAAATTACAATGATTCCTATAAATTGATAAAAGAAGTTCCATTTATAGACAAATTTACAACTAAAAAAACATCGGAATTTTATAAATTTTTGAGATAAAATTGCTGAATGGAATCAAAGAGTTTAAACCAGATATCTATAAATATCCCTAATTACAGCGGTTCATTAGAAGTTTTACTTGATTTAGCTAAGACACAAAAAGTTGATTTAGCGGAGATATCTATCACTAAATTGGCAGATCAATTTTTAGATTTTATCAAAAATAATAAAAATTTAAATTTAGAATCAGCATCAGAACATTTGTTAATGGCTACTTGGTTAGCGTACTTAAAATCTAAGTTATTATTACCAGAGGATGAAAGTGATGATTTTCAAGCTTTCCAAGTCGCGGAAAAACTTAAATTGCAATTAAAAAAACTAGAATTGATTAGAATTCTTTCAGATCAAATGTTAAAAAAAAACAGACTAGGGGTTCATATTTTTACTAGAGGCATGAAAGGTGGAATTAGATCGATAAATACTCCAATATATGATGTTTCTTTATATGAATTGTTAAAAACTTATTCAAATTTTCAAATGCAGAAATCATTTCAAACAATAAATATTCCTAAACTACCTGTTTTTACAACCGAAGAAGGAATAAAACAAATTCAAGATAATTTAAATCAGCTTACTGACTGGAAGGATATTAATGAATTAATACCAAAGATTTATTTTAATGATAAAATGAAAAGAACAGGTATGACAGGAATATTTGCAGCCACTTTAGAACTAACTAAAGAAGGAAAAATTAAAATTTTACAAAAAAAAATGTTTGAAAAAATAATGATTAAAAAAACTTTAAATTAATGAAAAATAAAAATAAAAATAAAAACAAAACTAATGTAATTACTTTTCCATCGAATGTTTCAAAAATAGAACGTCAAGTGGAAGCAATTCTTTTTTCAGCTTCAGAACCCTTAGATGTAGAAACAATTGAAAAAAGAATTCAGTCAAATTCAGATATTACAAAAATATTAGAAAAAATTAAAGATACTTATAAAAACAGAGGTATAAATTTAGTTTGTATAAGAAATAAATGGTCTTTTAGAACTGCTGAAGATTTATCAAAACTAATGTCTCTACAAAAGTCTACGCAAAGAAAATTGTCTAAAGCTACAATCGAAACATTGTCTATTATTGTTTACCACCAACCAGTAACTAGGTCTGAAATAGAAGAAATTCGTGGAGTATCTTTTGCAACAAATACATTAGAAATTTTATTAGAGCTAGATTGGGTAAGACCTGCCGGAAGAAAAGATGTTCCTGGAAAACCAATTCAATATGCAACTACCGAAAATTTTTTAAATCATTTTAATATTCAAAAATTATCTGACTTACCTACCATTGATGAATTAGGTTCTGCTGGTTTAATTGACACTTCAAGTATAGACAAATCTATCTTTGGAACTGGAAAGTTTTTTAAAGAACAATCGATAAATGAAAAACAGAATATTTACGAGGATATTG
The DNA here is from genome assembly GCA_902551865.1 of uncultured Pelagibacteraceae bacterium. GTDB lineage: Bacteria > Pseudomonadota > Alphaproteobacteria > Pelagibacterales > Pelagibacteraceae > Pelagilacustribacter. Next base: position 7,525 of record CACDES010000014.1, on the reverse strand, counting down.
AAGAAGCAATTAAGAAAGCTCCTGAATCAGATAAATAAAGATATTTATTTAATTAAAATTGTTGTATATAATTATCAATTATGGGAATTAGTTTTTGGCAAATAGCTATAGTAGTCGTGATTGTGGTTTTGCTTTTTGGTAGAGGCAAGATCTCAAGTTTAATGGGAGATGTTGCTAAAGGTATTAAAAGTTTTAAGAAAGGTATGTCCGATGACTCTTCTTTAAACAATGACGATAAGAAGAATAATTCGGACAATTCTGATTCCGAAAATAAATAATCAAAATGCCTCAAATTGGTTGGTTAGAGATTTTAGCAGTAGTTATAATTGCTATTCTAGTTTTAGGACCTAAAGAATTTCCTATTGCTTTAAAAAAAATAGGCTCTTACATAGGAAAATTGAAAAATACATTTAGTAGTTTTCAAAGAGAAATATCATCTGTATCTAATGAGATTGATCTAGAAAAAAATATTACAAAAGATGATGATCTAAAAGAAAAAAATAAAATTGATGACTAATTCAAATTCTTTTACTAGTCATTTTGTTGAACTTAGATCGAGGCTTTTAAAATCAATAATATTTATTTTAGTTATATTTGTTATTTCATATATTTTTGCTGAACAGATTTATGATTTTTTAGTAGCACCGTATGCTAATGCTGTAAAAGATGATCAAAATACTAGAAGACTAATTTTTACAGCTTTACATGAAACATTTATTGCATATTTAAAGATAGCATTTTTTACAGCAATTTTTTTAGGTAGCCCAGTATTACTAATTCAAATTTATAAATTTATTGCACCAGGATTATATAAAAATGAAAAAAAAGCTCTTTTACCTTATTTAATATTTACTCCTATTCTTTTTTTATTTGGCGGATTATTAGTTTATTATTTAATTATGCCATTAGCTATTAAGTTTTTCTTATCTTTTGAATCACTTGGTACAAATACTAGCCTACCTATCCAACTAGAGGCAAAAGTTAATGAATATCTATCTTTAATAATGAGATTAATATTTGCATTTGGGATAAGTTTTCAGTTGCCAATACTTTTAAATTTATTAGCTAAAATAGGTGTAGTTAATTCAAATTATTTAAAAAAAACTAGACGATATGTAATAGTTATTATTTTTACTGTGGCAGCTATATTAACACCTCCAGATCCGATTACACAGATTGGTCTAGCTATACCTCTGTTATTGCTTTATGAACTGTCTATATTAACAGTGAAGTTTACTGAAAAAAAAAATAAAGAAGTAGAAGATGCATAATCTTAAAGATTTAAGAAAAAATTTAGAGATATTTAAAAAAAAATTTAAAGATAGAAATTTAGATTTTAACATTGAAGAATTTGATAAAGCAGACAAAGTTAATAGAGAATTAATAAATAAAAAAGAATTATTAGAACAAGAAAAAAAAAAATTATCTAAATCAAAAGAAAAATCTAATTTTGACAAATCAAAAAAAATTTCAGATCAGATTGATAAAATATTATTAGATCAAAAAAAGTCTCAACAAAAGATAGATCAGATTATTTCTAATCTTCCAAACATTGCAAATGAAGATGTTCCTGTTGGTAAAGATGAGTCACAAAATAAATTAATTAAAAAAGCTGGAAAGATAAAAGACTTCAGTTTTAAAACAAAATCACATGTTGACCTTGGATCAAAAAATAAAGGAATTGATTTTGATACATCAATTAAACTATCAGGATCAAGATTTGTTGTTCTCAGAAATAAATTTGCAATGTTGGAAAGAGCTTTAATTAATTTCATGCTAGATACACACATAAATGAGTTTAAATATACTGAAATTTCACCACCATTAATTGTTAATGAAGATGTAATGTTTGGTACTGGCCAACTACCAAAGTTCGAAGAAGATCAATTTGAGATAAAATTTGATAATTCTAAAGAAAGAAAGTTTTTAATACCAACAGCAGAAGTTGTGCTCACTAATTTAGTTAGAAAGTCCAATTTAAATTCTAATGAACTCCCTCTACGATATGTTGCATCCACTCCATGTTTTAGAAGAGAAGCAGGTAGCTACGGAAAAGATACCAAAGGAATGATGAGACAACATCAATTTTATAAAGTTGAACTCGTTAGTATAGTTGAACCAAAAAATTGTATCTCTGAACTAGATAGAATGTTAAATTGTGCAGAAGAAATTTTAAAAAAATTAGAAATTCCATATCAAATAGTGCTTTTATCATCTGGAGATATGGGTTTCAGTGCTGAAAAAACCTTTGATATTGAAGTCTGGATACCTTCAGAGAAAAAATATAGAGAAATTTCTAGCTGTTCATCTTGTGGATCTTTTCAAGCAAGAAGAATGGGAGCAAAATATAAAACATCTCAAGGAAATGAATATGTTGGAACTCTAAATGGTTCTGGCTTAGCTGTAGGAAGATTAATGATAGCTTTATTAGAAAATAATCAAAATGAAGATGGATCAATTAGCATTCCAACTATTTTAAAAAAATATATGAATAATTTAGATAAAATTTGATTATTATTCTCTTGTTTAACTAACTCTTTTATTATAATTATCCTTTAATGAACGGCCAAGGAATAGCACAATTCATACCCTTAATTTTAATATTTGTAATTTTTTACTTTTTTTTGATTAGACCACAACAAAAAAGAGTTAAAGATCACAAAGCCATGGTTGCGTCTTTGAAAAGAGGTGATGAGGTAATAACATCAGGTGGAATTATAGGTACTATTGACAGAGTTATGGAAGATGATCGAATTGAAGTGACTATAGGAGAAAATACAAAAGTTCAAATTATTAGATCAACAATAACGAGTTTGCTTAAAAAAGAAGAAGTAAAAAAATAATTCTTTTTCGTGTTAAATTTTTCTAAAATAAATATTTTTTTAATTTATCTTGTTTTTCTATTAATATCTTTTTTTTCAATATTAAACTTTCAAAATAAACAGGAACCATTAATAGATAAAAAAGTGAACTTAGGTTTAGATTTACAAGGTGGATCTTATCTTCTTTTAGAAATTAATTCTGATCCCTTAATTAAAGAAAAAATACAATCAAAAGTAATTCCTATAAAAAAATTACTAAAAGACAATAATATTAATTATTCAGATTTTAAAATTAATGAAAAAAATTTAATTTTTTCTTTAAATGACATTGAAAAATTTAAAATACTATTTTTTTCAAAAAAAGATAATATTTTAAATCCTTATATTGATAATTACAATTCATTTGAACTAGATTTAGAAATCTTAAATAATGAGAAAATAAAAATTTTATTTTCAAAATATGGCTTATTAACAATTAATAACTCAGCACTAAAACAATCTATTGAGATTGTTAGACGTAGAATAGATGATGTTGGAACAAAAGAACCAACAATTTTACAAAGAGGTCAGAAAAGAATTTTAGTTGAATTACCTGGTTTAAAAGACCCAGAAAGAATTAAAAATCTTTTAGGTAAAACAGCACAATTAAATTTTAGACTAGTTGAAGATAACAAAGAATTTGGCATTGATCAGCTAGTATCTGAAAATGGAGAAAAACTTAATGTTAGCAAAAGAATTGTAATGAGTGGTGAAAATTTAATTGATGCTCAACCTAATTTTAATAATCAATCAAACAAACCAACTGTATCTTTTACTTTAGATAGGTTAGGCGCTCAAAAATTTGGAAGAGCAACTACTGATAACGTAGGAAGAAGACTAGCTATAGTTTTAGATGGAAATATCATAAGTGCACCATCAATAAATGAAGCTATAACTTCAGGCAGTGGAATGATTTCAGGAAATTTTTCATTTCAAGAGGCAACCGATTTAGCTTTATTATTAAGATCAGGGGCATTACCAACCCCTTTGAATGTCGTAGAAGAAAGAACTGTTGGACCTGACTTAGGAGAAGACTCAATAAAATCCGGAATAACATCTTTAATAGTTGGATTTGTTTTAGTTATTCTTTTCATGATTTATAAATATAAAATATTTGGTTTAATAGCCAATTTAGCTTTGATTGCAAATTTAATTATGTTAGTTGGAGTTTTAACTATTCTAGAAGCTACTTTGACATTGCCTGGTATAGCGGGAATAATATTGACTGTTGGTATGGCCGTTGATGCTAATGTGTTAATATTCGAGAGAATTAAAGAAGAATTAAAGACAGAAAAGTCCATAATACATGCATTTGATATAGGTTACTCTAAAGCAAAAATTACAGTTCTTGATGCTAATATCACAACTTTAATAGCAGCTGTTATACTCTTTGCATTTGGATCGGGACCAGTTAAAGGTTTTGCTATCACTCTTGGTATAGGAATAATAACAACTTTATTTTCAGCATATTTTTTGGCTAGACATATAACTTCTATAATTATTTTAAATAAAAAAGAAGGAAAGGTAAATTTATAATGTATAAGAAAATAGATTTTTCCTCAAAATTTAGATCAGCAAATATTTTATCAATTTTTATTTTTATAGTGAGCATTATATTTATCATTTTCAAAGGTCTTAACTATGGTATTGATTTTAAAGGGGGTACTTTAATAGAGTTAAGAGCAGATAGCAAAAATATCAATATTTCTGAAATAAGATCCTCACTAAATTCTATAAATTTAGGCGATGTAAGTGTAAAAGAATTTGGTAAAGAAGGTGATTATTTAATTAAAGTAGAGCAAAAAACAGAAAACAATAGCCAACTCATACCTCAGATCAAAAAAACTTTAATCAATAATTTAAATTCAGATATAAACTTTAGAAGGGTTGAAAATGTTGGTCCTAAAGTAAGCTCTGAACTTTTACAATCGGGAATTATTGCTATTTCTTTATCTTTAATAGCCATGCTTTTTTATATTTGGATAAGATTTGAGTGGCAATTTAGCGTTGGATCTATCATCGCATTATTTCATGATGTAGTTATTACTTTGGGTATATTTTCACTTTTATCTTTAGAAATTAATCTTTCGATTATTGCAGCTGTTTTAACCATTGTAGGTTATTCTATGAATGATACAGTTGTTATATATGATCGTATAAGAGAAAATTTAAACAAATATTCAAGATTGGATATAAGTGAAATAGCTAATCTTTCTATTAATGAAACTTTATCTAGAACAATTATTACTTCTGTAACTACTTTATTAGCTTTATTCTCAATTTATATTTTAGGAGGAGAAATTTTAAGAGGTTTTTCTTTTGCTATGATACTTGGTGTTTTAATTGGAACTTATTCATCAATTTTTGTAGCAGCACCGGTTTTAAAATTCTTTAAAGTCAGTTACAAAACTTTGGAAAAAAAAGAAGAAAAAATAGTTCCCTAATTAGTAAAGATTTTGAGCAGCAACCATTGAAAGAAGCATTGGAAAAGATAGCAGAGTATTAGTTCTTGAGAACAACATAGCAGTTTTAGCTGATTTAGCTTTTTCTTCAGGTGAACACTCAACAATCCCCAAAGCTTTCTTTTGATTTGGCCAAATAACAAACCATACATTGTAGGCCATAATTATACCTAACCACATACCTATCCCAATCGCTGTGCTTTTTGGATCAGAAGCTCCGATACCTAAAATCATTGCTTGATGAACGTAACCTTGAAGGTAAGCAACTATTAAACCTGAAACTATTGTCACTAAAGCAGCCCATCTAAACCAGAATAAAGCTTTAGGAGCAATCACTTTTCCAATAGCAGGCTTTTGTTCATCGGGAATGTTAGGCATCGATGGGATTTGAACAAAATTAAAATACCATAATAAACCAATCCACATTATTCCACTCAAAACATGCAAATATCTAAATAACCAACTAAAAAAACTTCGATCGAAAGCAAATCCATCACCTCCAAAATGTAAACCTAAAAAAAGAATTAAAGCAATAGCTAAAGAGTAATGAACTGTTCTAGATAAAGATTGTAAAATACTAACCATGATTCTTTATACCATAATTTGATTATTTAAGCAGTTTTTTTCATGTTAGAATTAACCAATAATTCTCTTATAAATCTTCCAGTATAACTTTTTTCAATCTGAGAGACTTTTTCAGGTGTCCCTTCTGCAATAATTCTTCCTCCATTTATTCCTCCTTCAGGACCCATATCGATTATATGATCTGCTGTTTTAATTACATCTAAATTGTGCTCTATTACAACAACTGTATTACCTGTATTTGCAAAAGCTTGTAGAATTTCTAATAATTTTTTAATATCATGTGAATGCAAACCTGTTGTTGGTTCATCCAAAATATATAATGTTCTTCCAGTTGGTCTTTTTGATAATTCTTTTGCTAATTTAATTCTTTGAGCCTCTCCCCCAGATAGAGTAGTGGCTTGCTGACCAATTTTCATATAACCCAAACCTACATGCTTGAGAGTAATTAATTTAGATTTTATATTTTGAATGTTCTCAAAAAAAACACACCCTTCATCAACTGTCATATCTAACACATCTGCTATATTCTTGTTTTTAAAGCGAATTTCTAGAGTTTCTCTATTGTATCTAGCCCCCTTACAAGTATCACAAGGAATAAATACATCTGGGAGAAAGTGCATTTCATATGTAATTACACCATCACCTTCGCAAGTTTCACATCTTCCACCTTTTACATTAAAAGAGTATCTTCCTACTTTATATCCTCTGGCTTTTGACTCTGGCAAAGCCGCAAACCATTCTCTGATAGGCCCAAAAGCTCCAGTGTATGTAGCAGGATTTGATCTTGGTGTTCTTCCAATTGGAGATTGATTTATGTCAATTATTTTGTCGATTAATTCCGTTCCTTTAAAACCAGTAAATGCTTTAGGAACTTTTCTACTTTTATTTTTATTAAGGATTAAATTAAAAGCGTTATATAATGTTTGGAGTATTAAAGTAGATTTTCCACTTCCTGAAACTCCTGTTACACAAGTAAAGGTACCAACCGGTATCTTCAAATTAACCTTTTTCAAATTATTTCCACTTGCACCACTAATTTCAATAAATCTTCCATTTTTTGCAATTCTTCGTTTTCTTGGAATTGATATAAATTTTTTACCAGAAAGATAATCTCCTGTAATACTTTTTTTATTTTCAATAATTTGATCAACTGTTCCTTCAGCTACAATTTCTCCTCCATTTAATCCGGCCTCGGGCCCTATATCAATAATGTGATCTGAATTTTCCATTGTTTCTATGTCATGCTCTACAACAATTACCGTATTACCCAAATTTCTTAATTTTTTTAAAGCAGCGATTAATTTTTTGTTGTCTCTTTGATGTAGACCGATTGAAGGTTCATCCAAGACATATAACACTCCTGTTAGTCCAGAACCAATCTGTGAAGCTAATCTTATTCGTTGAGCTTCACCACCAGAAAGAGTTCCTGACTCTCGAGATAAAGTTAAATAATTTAATCCTACATTGAGTAAGAAATTTAATCTTTCATTAATTTCTTTTAAAATATGTTGTGCAATTTTATTTTCTCTTTCAGATAAAACATTAACTAGATTAGCAAACCATTTTTGTGCATCATCGATCGATTTGTTAGTAATTTCACTTATATTTATAGAGTCA
>CACDES010000013.1 GCA_902551865.1 uncultured Pelagibacteraceae bacterium | reverse complement strand
GTTCAAAGGATAATATATATGTTTGAAGTAAAAATTTTTACTTTGTATCCTGATTTATACCCTGGGCCATTTAATACAGGTATTTATAAAAAAGCTCTTGAGAAAAAAATTTGGAATTTAAAAGTGATAAATATAAGAGATTATGCAACTGATAAACATCGGTCAGTAGATGATACACCTTTTGGTGGAGGAAGCGGAATGCTGTTGAGGCCGGATGTTGTAGCTTCAGCTTTAGATGCAAATTTAAAAAGTGATGAAATTACAATTTATTTATCTCCTAAAGGAAAAAAGTTTGACCAGAAAGTTGCCAAGAAGTTCAGTAAACAAAAGAAACTAAATTTATTATGTGGTCATTTTGAAGGCATAGATCAAAGACTTTTAGAAACAAGAAATATCCAGGAATATAGTATTGGAGATTTTATATTATCAGGAGGTGAGACAGCTTCATTTGTTTTTATTGACTCAATCGTTAGACTGCTAACTGGAGTTTTAGGAAATGATAATTCAGCAAAAGAAGAAAGTTTTGAGGATTTTCTATTAGAATATCCTCAATATACAAAACCTCAAAATTGGGAAGGAAAAAATGCTCCAGAAGTACTTTTATCAGGCGATCATACTAAAATTAAAGACTGGCGTTTATCCCAATCTGAGGCTATAACACGTCGCCAGAGACCTGATCTTTGGAAAAAATATTTAAATAAAAAAAATGAAAAACATTGAAGACATAAATAAAGAAGCAATAAAAAAAATTCTTGCAAATAAAAAAATAACTGATTTTTCTTCAGGAGATACAATCAAGGTTGGTGTAAAAATTTCTGAAGGAAAAAGAGAAAGAATTCAATATTTCGAAGGCGTTTGTATAGCTAAAAAAAATAGAGATTTAAATTCATCTTTCACAGTGAGAAAAATATCATTTGGAGAAGGTGTTGAAAGAACTTTTGCATTGTATAGTCCAAATGTAGACTCTATTAAAGTAATTAGATCAGGAAAAGTTAGAAGAGCAAAACTTTATTATTTGAGAGAAAAGAAAGGTAAATCCGCCAGAATAGCTGAAAAAATTAAAAAAAAGATTGGTATTGATGTTGCAGCTCAGCCTGTAGAACCTACAAAAAAAGAGACAGTTTCAACTATTCAAGAAGACACAAAAACAGAAGAAAAGAAAGAAAATACTGTTAGTCAGAAAAAAACTGAAACAAAAACTAGCGATAAAAAATAATAAAATTTTTGATGCAAAAGACTCTATATGATAAAATATGGGAAGACCATCTTGTTCACGAACAGTCTGATGGAACTTCGTTAATTTATGTCGATCGACATTTAGTTCATGAAGTCACAAGTCCACAAGCTTTTGAAGGCTTGAGGCTTCAAAAAAGAAAAGTAAGAAGACCTGAATTAACATTAGCAGTACCTGATCATAATGTTCCAACTACTGATAGATCAAAAGGTATTGATGATGAGGAGTCAAGAATACAGGTAGAGACGTTAAGAAATAATTGTAAAGATTTCGGTGTCAAACTTTTTGATGTGAACGACAAACGCCAAGGTATTGTTCATATTATAGGACCTGAGCAAGGATTCACTCAACCCGGAACAGTTATAGTATGTGGAGATAGTCATACAGCTACTCACGGAGCATTCGGTGCTTTAGCATTTGGAATTGGAACATCAGAGGTAGAACATGTGCTTGCTACCCAAACCTTAATTCAAAAAAAATCAAAAAATTTTAGAATTAATGTAAACGGAGAATTGCCCAAGGGAGTAACAGCTAAAGATGTAATTCTTAAAATTATAGGAACAATTGGTACAGCTGGAGGTACTGGTTATGTTGTAGAATTTGCTGGCGCCGTTATACGCAGCCTTAGCATGGAAGAAAGAATGACAGTATGTAATATGACAATAGAAGCTGGGGCAAGAGCAGGCTTAATAGCACCAGATGAAAAAACATTTTATTATTTAAAGAATAAATCTATGTCACCTAAAGGAGAAAATTGGTTAAAAGCAGTAAAATTTTGGAAAACACTATATTCAGATAAAGAGTGTAAATTTGATAAAGAAATAAATATTGATGGCAAAGATATAGAACCATTAGTTACTTGGGGAACTTCTCCACAAGATGTATCGCCTGTGACCGGTGTTGTACCTGATCCCGAAAAGGAAAAAAATGAAGATAGAAAAATAGCTATGAAAAGATCTCTTGATTACATGGGACTTAAAGCAAATACTAAAATTTCAGATATTAAAATAGATAAAATATTTATAGGTAGTTGTACAAATGGAAGAATTGAAGATCTAAGAGTTGCTGCAGAGCTTTTGAAAGGAAAAAAAATTGCAAATAATGTTAGCGCGATGGTTGTTCCAGGATCTGGATTAGTTAAAGAACAAGCTGAAAAAGAGGGACTAGATAAAATTTTCAAAGAAGCTGGATTTGAATGGAGAGAACCTGGTTGTTCAATGTGTTTAGGTATGAACCCAGATCAATTAAAACCAAGAGAAAGGTGCGCTTCAACATCTAATAGAAATTTTGAGGGCAGACAAGGACGAGGGGGAAGAACTCATTTAGTTAGCCCCGGTATGGCTATCGCTGCTGCAATAAAAGGTCATTTAACAGATGTGAGAGAAATATAAAATGGAAAAATTTTCTAATTTAAAATCGATACCATCTTTCTTGTCACTTCAGAATATTGATACTGACATGATAATTCCAAAACAGTTCTTAAAAACCATAAAAAGAACAGGACTAGGTAAAAGCTTGTTCTATGAAATGAGATATGATGAAAATGGAAAAATAAACAAAGATTTTATTTTAAATAAAGAACCTTATAATAAATCAAAGATATTGTTAGCTGGAAAAAATTTTGGATGTGGATCATCACGAGAACATGCTCCTTGGGCTTTATCAGATTTTGGTATCAAAAGCGTGATTAGTTCAAGTTTTGCAGATATTTTTTACAACAATTGTTTTAAAAACGGAATTTTACCAATTAAAATTAATGATAAAATAGTCTTGGAGCTTGCTGAATACTCAAAAAGAAAAGAAGAAATTGAAATAAATTTAGAAAAGCAAGAAATTAAATATGGTAATAAAGTTTCAAAATTTGAAGTAGATGCTTTCAAAAAAAAATGTTTGATGGAAGGTTTAGATGATATTGATTTATCAATGAAAAAAATATCCCAGATTGATAATTTTGAAAAAAAATTAAAAGAAGATAAGCCTTGGCTTATAAAAAATGATTAAAGTAAAAAATAGAAAACTTTTACTACTTCCAGGTGATGGTATCGGCCCAGAAGTAGTAAGAGAAGTTAGAAAAATTATTGAGTGGTTTAATAAAAATAAATCATTAGACTTTAAAATCGAGGAAGGTCTTGTAGGTGGTGCCTCATACGATAAACATAAAAATCCAATTACGGACGAAGTTTTTTACAAAGCTCTTGAAAGTGAAGCAGTCATTTTAGGTGCTGTTGGAGGGCCTAAATACGATAACTTAGAATTTTCTAAGAGACCAGAAAGAGCGTTATTAAAATTGAGAAAAGAATTAAAATTATTTGCTAATTTGCGACCGGCTATATGTTTTAAACAATTAGTAGAAGCATCTTCACTTAAACCAGAAATAATATCCGGTTTAGACATTATGATTGTAAGGGAACTTACTGGTGGAATTTATTTTGGTGAACCCAGAGGTATTGAACCAATAGAAAATAATGAGAGAAAAGGAGTTAACACTCACACTTATACTACCAATGAAATTCAGAGAGTAGCAAGAGTAGCTTTTGATCTAGCGAAGAAAAGAAAAAATAAAGTAACTTCATGTGAAAAATCAAACGTAATGGAGGCAGGTATTTTATGGAGGGAAGAAGTTCAGGCACTTAAAGATAAAGAATATCAAAAGATTGAATTAAGTCATATGTTAGCTGATAACTGCGCAATGCAATTATTAAGAGATCCAAAGCAATTTGATGTAATTGTTACTGACAACTTATTTGGGGACATTCTTTCAGATGAAGCTGCGATGTTAACTGGGTCTTTGGGTTTACTACCCTCAGCCTCTTTGGGAGCCAAAGATAAAAATGGCAAAATTAGATCGATGTATGAACCTGTTCATGGATCTGCACCAGACATTGCTGGAAAAAATATAGCAAACCCTATAGCTACAATTTTAAGTTTATCTATGGCATTAAAATACTCTCTTGACTTAGATAAAGAGGCAGAACAATTAGATAAAGCTGTTCAAAGTGTTCTAGATGATGGATTAAGAACCAAAGATATAATGTCAAAAAATATGAAAGAGATCTCTACTTCTGTCATGGGTGATGCAATTATAGCAAAATTAAAATAAAGTAATAATTATATGAATTTTGCAATTATCGGGGCATCTGGAAATGTAGGAAGAAAAACAATTGAAATATTAGAGAAATCTAAAATTTCTTTTGAAAAACTATATTTAGTTGCTTCAAAAAAAAGTGCTGGGAAAAAAATTAAATTTCGAGGAGAAGAAATAGTTATTGAAGATTTAGAAAGCTACGACTTTTCAAAAGCTCAAATAACTTTTTTTGCTGCAGGAAGCCAAATCGCAAAAGAATGGGCTCCTAGAGCTTCAAAGAAAACTATAGTTATTGATAATTCCAGTTATTTTAGAATGCAAAAAGATGTTCCTTTGGTAGTCCCAGAGGTAAACGCTGAAGATTTAAATAACCATAATAATATTATCTCAAATCCTAATTGTTCTACAATGCAGATGGTTCTTGCACTTAAACCTTTGCATGATGAATATAAAATTAACAGGGTTGTCGTTTCGACTTATCAAGCTGTTTCTGGTGCTGGTAAAGCCCCAATGGATGAATTATTTGAGCAAACACAAAACTATTTAGAAAATAAAAAAATTAATTCAAAAAATTTTACTAAACAAATTGCTTTTAATTTAATACCACACATCGATACTTTTGATAAAGATGGATACACAAAAGAAGAACTAAAAATGACAAATGAGACAAAAAAAATTCTCGATAATGAAATTGACGTCACCGCAACATGTGTAAGGGTGCCGGTTAGAACCGGACACTCTGAGTCTATAAATATTGAATTTGATAATTTATATGATTTTGAAAATGTTATAAAAATCTTAAGTAATGCACCTGGATGTAAAGTTATCGATGAAAGAAAAGACGGTGGATATATTACACCAATTGAAGTAGAAGGAGATTATACAACTTACATTTCTCGAATCAGAAAAGATAATTCAAATGTTAAAGCTATTAATATATGGGTCGTGTCTGATAACTTATTAAAAGGAGCGGCTTTAAACACTGTTCAGATAGCTGAGCACTTAGTGAAAAAATTATAACTTTAGTTTATAAATCTCATATGGAAGAAAAAAATAATCCTTTAAGCCCTCATCTTCAAATATATAGATGGCAAATATCTTCTTTGCTTTCCATTACACATAGAATCGTTGGAGTGATAAATTTTTTAGCTATTACGATAATTTGTTTCTGGAGTTTGTCTTTACTGTTTGGAGCAGAGAGTTACTTAATTATTAATAATTTCCTTCAAAGTTTTTTTGGAAAATTTGTAGCTGTTGGACTTTGTTGGACATTTAGCTTTCATATTTTAAACGAACTACGTCATTTATTTTGGGATTTGGGGTATGGTTTCGATTTAAAAATTTCAAAGATCACTGGGGTTCTTGCTTTATTAGGATCATTTGTGTTTACAATTTTATTTTATTTAATAGGGAAAAACATTTTTTAATATGCATGTTTCTACGAAAAAATGGTTATTTACAAAAATAAGTTCTTTTTTACTTATTCCCTTTATGGTTTGGTTTATTGTAAATTTTATTTCTATTTATGAGAACGATTATCAATCAGTGGTTCTTTTCTTTGCTCAACAGCCGACAAGAATTTTATTTTCAATATTTATTGTAATAGCTTTCTTTTTTTCAGCTTTAACAATAAGTGAGATATTCGAGGACTATATTAAAGATCAAAAAATCAAAAATGTCGCAAATAAACTATTAAATATATTTGCTATAATAATTCCTTTAATAACAATTTTAGGAGTATTTAATTTATAATAATGCCAGCTTACAAAATAATAGATCATGAATATGATGTTGTTGTTTTAGGAGCAGGAGGGTCTGGTCTTAGAGCAGCGGTTGGTTTATCAGAAGCTGGATTGAAAACAGCATGTATTTCAAAAGTTTTTCCAACAAGAAGCCATACATCTGCAGCTCAAGGAGGTATCTCAGCTGCACTTGGAAATATGGGAGAGGACGACTGGAGATGGCACATGTATGATACTGTTAAAGGTTCTGACTGGTTAGGTGATCAAGATGCTATAGAATATTTATGTAAAGAGGCACCAAAGGCAGTAATAGAATTAGAAAGGTATGGAGTTCCTTTTAGCAGAACCAAAGATGGAAAAATTTATCAAAGAGCTTTTGGAGGAATGACAAAAGATTACGGAAACGAGTCTGTCCAAAGAACTTGTGCAGCGGCAGATAGAACTGGTCATGCAATACTTCACACATTATACGGACAAGCTTTGAAACATAATACAGAATTTTTTATAGAATACCTTGCGCTAGATTTATTGATGAAGAATGGAGAATGCAAAGGACTGATTGCTTGGAATTTACATGATGGAACAATTCATAGATTTAGATCTCATATAACCATATTGGCTACTGGCGGTTATGGTAAGATTTACTATACAGCAACATCAGCACACACTTGCACAGGAGATGGTAATGGAATGGTTTTACGAGCAGGGTTACCACTTCAAGACATGGAATTTGTTCAATTTCATCCTACAGGAATTTATGGCAATGGCACTTTAATATCCGAAGGAGTTCGAGGAGAAGGAGGTTTTCTTTTAAACTCTAAAGGCGAAAGATTTATGGAAAAATATGCTCCTAAAGCTAAAGATTTAGCCTCAAGAGATGTGGTAAGTAGGTCAATAGCAATCGAAATTAATGAGGGCCGAGGTGTTGGAAAAAATAAAGATCATGTAAATTTACATTTGAACCATATTGATCCTAAAATTATAGAAAAAAGATTGCCAGGCATAGCCGAGTCAGCAAAGACTTTTTGTGAAATTGATGTTACCAAAGATCCAATTCCAGTTGTTCCCACTGTTCATTATAATATGGGAGGAATTCCAACAAACTATAAGGCTGAAGTGCTAACTTCTAATGGGAAAGACACTGTTGTACAAGGACTTATGGCTATCGGAGAGGCTGCATGTGTTTCTGTTCATGGAGCAAATAGATTAGGATCAAATTCTTTAATTGATTTAGTAGTATTTGGTAAATCGGCAGCAACAAGAGCTGCGGAAATTATTAAACCAGGATCACCCCATGAAGAGTTATCTCAAAGTGAAACAGATAAATGTTTAAATCGATTTGATAAATTACGTAACTCGAATGGTTCTACAAAAACATCAGAGTTAAGATTGTCAATGCAAAAAACGATGCAGTCAAAATGTGCGGTATTTAGAACTGAAAAAACTTTAAAAGAAGGAATGAACGAAATTAGGAAACCTTTTGAAGGCATGGAAAATATTTCAGTTCAAGATAAATCATTATTATTTAATACAGATTTGGTTGAAACATTAGAGTTTGACAATCTAATAAGACAAGCTATGACAACTATAGATTCTGCCTATCATAGAAAAGAAAGTCGGGGAGCTCATGCTAGGGAAGATTTTAAAAAGAGAGATGACAAAGGTTATATGACACATACTTTAGCTTGGCAAAAAGGAAATGAAGTTAAGATTGCCTATAGACCAGTTCATGCTAAAACTTTAACAAATGATGTGCAGTATTTTCCTCCAAAAGAAAGAGTGTATTGATGGTACAATTTAGTTTGCCTCAAAATTCAAAAATTTTAAAAGGTAAATACTATCAAGATAAATCTGGTTCAAATAATTTAAAGAAAGTTAATGTATATAGATGGGATCCTTCTAAAAACGAAAATCCAAGAATTGATACTTTTGAAGTTAATATGAATGAATGTGGTCCAAAAGTATTAGATATACTCTTTAAAATCAAGAACGAGATAGATTCCACACTAACTTTTAGAAGATCTTGTGCTCATGGTGTTTGTGGATCTTGCGCAATGAATGTAGATGGTGTCAACACTCTGTCTTGCACTAAATCACACTCAGATATTAGAGGTGAATTAAATATTTATCCTTTACCGCATTTAAAAGTTGTTAAAGATTTAGTTGGAGATTTAAATGTTCTTTATAAACAGTACGAGTCAGTCGAACCATGGTTGAAGACTAAAGTTGGAGAAAAAACGACTAAAGAAATTAAACAGTCTCAGTCTGATAGAGAAAAACTAGACGGATATTACGAATGTATTTTATGCGCATGTTGTTCAACAGCATGCCCTAGCTATTGGTGGAATGGTGATAAATATTTAGGACCCGCAGTCTTATTACAAGCTTATAGATGGATAAATGATAGTAGAGATGAAGATAAAAAAGAAAGATTAAAAAAAGTTGCCGATGAATTAAAATTATATAGATGCCATACTATTATGAATTGTACTAATTCTTGTCCAAAAGGTCTAAATCCAGCAAAAGCTATTGGATCGATAAAAAAAATGCTTGCAACAAGCTAAAAGCTTATTTAATCAATTAGCACCATGAAATTAATAGAACACTTTATTGGTGGCAAAACCTATTCTGGAAATTCTAAGAGAAAAAGTAAAGTTTATGATCCAGCTACAGGCGAGCAAAGTGCAGAAGTAAAATTAGCAACAGCACAAGATGTTAATACAGCTGTAGAAAATGCATTAAAAGCTTTTGAATCATGGTCAAATACTCCTCCCCTTCAAAGAGCCAGGGTTATATTTAAATTTAAAGAACTTATAGAAAAAAATTCTGATGAACTTACGAAGATTATAGTTTCAGAGCATGGAAAAGTATACGATGATGCCAAAGGATCATTAATTAGAGGATTAGAAGTTGTTGAGTATGCTTGTGGCATACCTCAAATGCTTAAAGGAGAATTCACAGAAAATGTTGGATCAAATGTTGATAGTTGGTCAATAAGACAACCACTAGGAGTTTGTGCAGGTATTACTCCATTTAATTTTCCAGCAATGGTTCCTATGTGGATGTTTCCAATGGCAATAGCTTGCGGTAATACATTTGTTCTTAAACCATCAGAAAAAGATCCTTCTTGTTCAACAAAATTAGCAGAACTTTTTAAGAAAGCCGGTTTGCCAGATGGAGTTTTTAATGTGGTTAATGGAGATAAAGAAGCAGTCGATGCATTGATTAATAACAAAGATATAGCAGCAATGAGCTTTGTAGGATCAACACCAATTGCAAAATATATTTATGAAAATTGTGCGAAAAATGAAAAAAGAGTTCAGGCACTAGGAGGTGCAAAAAATCATTGTGTTGTAATGCCAGATTGTGATTTAGATCAAGCAGTTAACGGTTTAATGGGAGCCGCATATGGTTCTGCAGGTGAAAGATGTATGGCTCAATCGGTTGCTGTAGCGGTTGGTGGTATTGGAGATAAACTAGTTAAAAATTTGGCTAAAAAAGTTGAAGCATTAAAAGTTGGTCCTGGAATGGATAAGAAATCTGAAATGGGGCCGTTAGTTACAAAAGAGCACTTAGAAAAAGTAAAAAGCTATGTTGATATAGGAGAGAAAGAAGGAGCTAAATTAATTGTCGATGGAAGAAATCTAAAGCTTCAAGGTTATGAAAATGGTTATTATATAGGGGGATGTTTGTTCGATCATGTAACAAAAGATATGAGAATTTATAAGGAAGAGATTTTTGGGCCAGTTCTTTCAGTTGTTAGAGCAAAAAACTTTAATGAAGCATTAAAATTAGTTAATGATCATGAATTTGGTAATGGGGTGAGTATATTTACTAGAGATGGAGACTCAGGCAGAACATTTTCAAGTAAAGCTAAAATAGGTATGGTAGGTATCAATATTCCTATACCGGTTCCTATGGCCTTTCATAGTTTTGGTGGTTGGAAAAGATCATTGTTCGGAGACCAACATATGCATGGACCTGAAGGTGTAAGATTTTATACTAAACTTAAAACAATAACTTCGAGATGGCCATCTGGATTAAGATCCGACCCAGAATTTGTTATGCCAACAATGAAATAGATAAAAAAGGAGCAGAGTTGAGAAAAAAAATTACTTTAATAGGAGCAGGTCAAATAGGAGGAACGCTAGCCCATTTGATAGCTTTAAAAGAGTTAGGAGATGTTGTTTTATTTGATGTAGCTGAAGGTATAGCAAAAGGTAAAGCTTTGGATATTGCCCAATCCTCGCCAGTTAACGGATTTAATATAAATTTGTCCGGAACTAATAAATATGAAGATACGAAGAATTCAGATGTAATTATAGTTACAGCTGGCGTACCTAGAAAACCTGGTATGACAAGAGATGATCTTCTTGGAATTAACTTAAAGATTATAAAACAAGTTGCCGAGGGTATCAAAGATACCTCTCCCGATGCTTTTGTTATATGTATAACAAATCCGCTAGACGTAATTGTAATGGCCTTACAAAAATATTCCGGAATGCCCAAAAATAAAATTGTTGGAATGGCTGGAATTTTGGACTCATCAAGATTTATTTATTTTTTATCACAAGAATTAAATGTCTCAGTCCAAAAAATAAAATCTTTTGTACTTGGTGGACATGGAGATAGTATGGTTGCAATGTTAGGTTCTACAACAGTAGATGGAAAAAAGATCGATGAATTAATTAAAGAGGATAAAATTAAAAAAGAAAGACTTGATGAAATTGTTGAGAGAACAAAAAAAGGGGGAGCCGAAATAGTGAAATATTTGGAAAAAGGATCGGCTTTTTATGCCCCTGCAGCTTCTGGAGTTGAAATGGCTGAGAGCTATCTTAAAGATCTTAAAAAACAATTACCTTGTGCAGTATACTTAAATGGTGAGTATGGATTTAAAGAAATATACGCTGGTGTTCCTGTAATTATTGGAAAAAATGGAGTTGAAAAAATTGTTGAACTAAATTTGACAAATGAAGAAAAAAAAAATTTTGCTAGTTCCGTAGAGTCAGTAAAAAAATTATTTGATGCAGCCAAAAAAATTGATTTAAAATTGATTTAAATTTATTTTTTTTATATTATTAAAAGTGTCTTCATGAATATTAAACCAATTCCTTTAAAATTATTTTTAAACGTTTTAATAGCTATCTTTGCTTTTTACATAAACTATTACTATGCAAATAAAGGTCTAAATCCCATAGACACCTTTAGTTTTTTTGATACTGGTTATTATACAGCAAAAGGATATCATCCAATTAAAGATTTTTGGGTAATATCTGGTGTACTAATTGATTATATTCAGGGACTATTTTTTCATATTTTTGGATTTAACTGGAATGCTTATGTATTCCATGCATCTTTTTTTAATATATTAATTAGCTTATTTTTTTTTTATTTTTTAAATCAATTTAGTAAAAAAATTATTTATAATTTTTTTTTATCTATTAGCGTTGCAGTTTTATGCTATCCAGTAGTCGGAACTCCATTTCCGTATCAGCATTCATTCATACTAAGCCTTATATCTTTGTTAATTTTTTATTTAGCGATTAATAAAGAAAATAAAATTTACTGGTTTATTTTGCCTTTTTTAATGTTTTTTTCTTTCTTGTGCATGCAGCTACCTTCAGGATTAATTAATTTATTAATAATAATATTTTTGATTTTTTACTTTATAAATTTTGATAAATCTTTTTTAAAATATTTTTTTTTAGGTTCTTTTTTATCTTTAATTATTTTTTTTTCTTACCTTCTTATTACGAAGGTTTCTATTGATGATTTTTTTACTCAAATAATTCTATTTCCTCTAACTATTGGTCAAGGAAGGATAATTGGAGAGGAAGACGCTTTTGAGTCAGCTAAATTGATAAATAAATTAACTATGAGAGGAATACTAGGGCATTTTAAATTTATTAATATTTTTCTGTTTGGAAATATAATTTTAATGATATTTCATATTAAAAAAAATCTTAAAAAATTTAGATTAGATAAAATAATTTTTATAAATATTTTTATCTTGTTTTGTACAATAAGTTTTATCTTTCATCAACTCATTACAGCAAATCAAACTTTTATTTTTTCTTTGGTACCAATACTGTGTGGTCTTTTAATGATTCAGATAGATAGATTTAAACTATTAAAAACTAGGAACGTAATTCAATTGTTATTATTCGTATTAATTTTGTTTGTAACCTTTAAATATCATTTGGTTTATAATGAAAAAAGAAAATTTGTGGATTTACAACATGTGGACTTATCAACCGCTTTAAATGCTAATATGCTTAATAGTAAATTTAATAATCTTTTTTGGATTACACCTCATTATTTTAGTCAATCTCCAAAAAATGAAATAGATTTGCTTAATCAATCAATTAAAATAATTAAAAAAGATTCTAATGAAAAAATGTTAATTACTCATTATCAATTTTTTTCTTTATTGATTGATGAGAATCTTAATATACCGAACAGATGGTATTTTCCAAATAATACTTTCCCATCATCGATAGAAAATGAATATTACAATAATTATATTAAAAAATTTAATGAAAAATTAAAAAGGAACAAAATTACTACTATATACATACTAGAAACTTCTCCTAAAGAATTTCAATTTTTAAATTTTAAAGACTTATTGAAAAAAAGATGTTTTGAAAAAAAAGAATATAACGAGATTTTATATTCAATCAAAATCAAAAACTGCGTCTAAAAATGATAAATTTTTGCTTTTTTAAAAGATTCATTAAAGTTAATTTTATTTGATAATGTAGTTGCAAAATTCGTTATATTAAATAAAAATATAAAAAAAAATATAGTATAGAAAAATAATTCGTATTTATTGTTATATAAAAAAATATAGGCAACTAATAAGTAAAAACTTGAAGATGCTATGATCCTATATCTTAGTACAGAAAAAACTCTTGAAGCATGAATCAGTAATCCAAAAAAATTCATTTTTGATTTTCCTGAAAATCTTTTATCTCTATCCACTGTTATATAAGAAATCTTTTTTATATTATTAGAGACTGTAGGAGGAAAGGCACTCCATAAATCAGAATTATCGTGAATTTTATTCATATGACTGGAATTTATAAGGCTATAATTACCAAACCTTATTTTTTTAGCGGCTAAGCAATTTATTAAAATACAATAAATCTCATAAAGAAATTTAAACCAAAAAGACTCTTTTCTTTGACCTCTATTAGCAACAACTGAATATTCAGGATCTTTTTTAACTTTGTCCATCATCTTTATTATTGCCTCAGGATTATCCTGCCCATCCGAGTCAATAATTATTGTTTTGTAATTTTTTTTATAAGTTTTGTTTATGTATTTTATTCCTATTGCTAAAGCTCTTTGGCTTCCTACATTTTTAGATAATGAAATTAGAGTTAGTTTATTAACATTTTTTAATTTTAATCTTTTGCAACTAAAATCTTTACTTGAACAATCATTTATTACAATTAAGTCAAATTTTTTTTTTATTCGATACTTAAAAATATTGTTAATTTTAGTTAAAAGTTTAGTTAAATTTTTCCAATCATTATAAACAGGAGTTAGGATTACAATTTTTGCTTTCATCATGGATTAATTTAAATTTTATGATAGTAATAGCAACTAAAATGAATATACACGAACATCAAGCAAAAGAAATCCTAAAAGAATTTGGGGCACCCGTTTCCAATGGAGTGGTAATTTTATCACCTAACGAAATAGATGAAAAAATATCTCAACTAAAAAGTAAAGAATTTGTCTTGAAAGCACAGATTCATGCTGGAGGTAGAGGAAAAGCCGGAGGCGTAAAATTAATTAAAAACTTTAAAGAATTAAAAAAAGAAGCAGAAAATATGATGGGCAAAATATTAATTACTCATCAAACTGGCCCTGAGGGAAAAGAGGTTAAGAGATTATATATTGAAGAAGCTTCAGAGATAGAAAAAGAATTTTATTTATCCTGTCTTGTAGATAGAGAAAGTTCAAAAATTGCTTTTATCAGCAGTATAGAGGGTGGTGTTGATATAGAAAAAGTTGCATTAGAAACTCCAGAAAAGATAATTACAACTAAAGTTGAACTTAAAAATGAAATAGGAATAGAGGAAATAGAGAAAATAATTGCTCCTTTTAAATTTAATAAAGATCAAAAATCAGAAGCTATAAAATTAGTACAAGGATTGTATAAAATCTTGCTTCACAAAGATGCAAGTTTGATTGAAATAAATCCTTTAATCATTACAAAAAATGGAAAATTAATTTGTCTAGATGCAAAAATGAATTTTGATGATAATGCAATTTTTAGAAGACCTGAAATTTTAAAATTAAGAGATTTAAACGAAGAAAATCTTGTTG
This sequence comes from uncultured Pelagibacteraceae bacterium, assembly GCA_902551865.1. Taxonomy (GTDB): domain Bacteria; phylum Pseudomonadota; class Alphaproteobacteria; order Pelagibacterales; family Pelagibacteraceae; genus Pelagilacustribacter. The sequence continues at coordinate 1,746 of CACDES010000013.1, read as the reverse complement.
AAATCGAAGCAAGTAAACATGATCTAGCCTATATTAAACTTAATGGATCTATTGGTTGCATGGTAAATGGAGCAGGATTAGCCATGGCAACAATGGACATAATAAAAATTTATGGAAAGGAACCAGCTAATTTTTTAGACGTTGGAGGAGGTGCTTCTAAAGAAAAAGTTTCAGCTGCTTTTAAGCTGATTTTATCAGATAAAAATGTAGAAGGTATTTTAATTAATATTTTTGGCGGTATCATGCGATGTGATGTGCTTGCACAAGGAGTTGTAGATGCAGCAAAAGAAATAAATTTATCTGTTCCCCTGGTAGTGAGATTAGCAGGTACAAATTTTGAAGAAGGAAAAAAGATTCTAAATAAATCTAGTTTAAAAATATTATCAGCCTCTGATTTAAATGATGCTGCTAAGAAAATTGTAGAGGCTATAAAATAAATGTCGGTTTTAGTAAATAAAAATACTAAAGTTATTTGCCAAGGATTTACTGGAACTCATGGGACTTTCCACTCAGAACAAGCAATAAAGTATGGAACTCAATTAGTAGGAGGTGTAACACCTAAAAAAGGAGGTCAAAAGCATTTGAACCTCCCAGTTTTTAATACTGTTCAAGAAGCCAAAGATCAAACAGCGGCAGACGCAACAATGATATACGTTCCTCCTAAATTCGCATCTGAAGCTATCATTGAAGCAATAAATGCAAAAATTAAATTAATTGTTTGTATTACTGAAGGCATACCTGTTTTAGATATGTTGAAAGTAAAAAAAGAACTATCAAAAAATAATTCGAGGTTAATTGGACCGAATTGTCCAGGAATTATCACACCTGATGAATGTAAAATAGGAATTATGCCTGGCAATATTCATAAAAAAGGAACAGTTGGAATTGTTTCAAGATCAGGAACATTAACTTATGAGGCTGTTGCTCAAACATCAGCTAATGGAATGGGGCAATCTACATGTATAGGCATTGGAGGAGATCCAATTAATGGAACTAATTTTATTGATTGTTTAGAGCTTTTTTTAAAAGATAATGAAACTAAGTCTATTGTTATGATTGGAGAAATCGGGGGTTCTGCAGAAGAAGAGGCTGCAGATTTTTTAAAGAGGGAGAGGGTTAAAAAGCCAATGGTTGGTTTTATAGCTGGTTTAACAGCACCCCCAGGAAGAAGGATGGGTCATGCAGGCGCTATAATATCAGGCGGAAAAGGCGGGGCAGAAGACAAGATAGAGGTCATGAAATCTGCGGGAATAACCATCTCAAAATCACCAGCAGATATTGGTAAGACACTTTTGCAGAAACTTAATGGTTAAATTTTGATAATTTATGTTAAAATAAATTACTAAATGTCATCATCAAAAAACAATACCACTTACAAAAAAACCTCTTTTTTAGTTGGCAATAATTCTGAGTTTATAAATGAATTTTATGCTGAATATCTTTCAAATCCAAATTCGATACCAGAAAGTTGGAGACAATTTTTTGAAGGATTAAGCGATGAACAAAAATTAATTTACGACGATTTACAAGGTCCTAGCTGGTCACCAGAAAGAAAAAATAAAAAAATTAATTTTAATAAAAAAGATTTAGAAAATATAGAGAGAACCTCAGAAGTTGATCTGGAAGGAACCAATGAGTCGGTAAAAGCTATAGCTTTAATTAGAGCATATAGGATAAGAGGTCATCTGATTGCTAATTTAGATCCGCTTGGAATGATGAAAAGAAAATATCTTGAAGATTTAAATC
>CACDES010000012.1 GCA_902551865.1 uncultured Pelagibacteraceae bacterium | reverse complement strand
ACAAATTGTGGGGATAAAGGTTTTTCTGTTGGAGAACAATCAGAGCTCAATTTAAAGAATGGTTTTGTGACCTTAAGTAAGATTGGAGTAGCATCAAAAGATGAAGCAATTACAAACATTGAACAAATTAGAATGAAAGAAATAGACATTTGCTTATCTGCTTATAAAAAAAAAAGGGAATTTCAAGGATCTAAAATCTTTGTAAATCAATTTAATTGTAATGATTATAAAATTAAACAAGAGTCAGATAATTTGTCAGAAATTATAATTACAACAGAATATTAAGTATGTTTAAAATATTATGCAGATTTTAAAAGACAATCAAAAAAGATATGAAATAAAATTCATGATTAGTGAAAGAGAAAAATCAAATTTCTTAAGACAAAATAATTTATCTAATTTATTTCCAGATAGGATTGTAGAAAGCATTTATTACGATACTAAAGATTTAGATTTTTTTAACATGAGCGAAGAAGGTGTTACACCAAGGACAAAAGTGAGAGTTAGAGGCTATAATAATGGAAAATTAAATAATTTAGAAATTAAAACAACCCAAAATTATCATAGAGAGAAAATTGTAATAAAAGATATTAAAGTTGATCATCATAGCCTGCATGATAATTTGAAAAAAGTAGGAATTAGTAAAATTGTTTATCAAAAGTTGAGAGTTAAATATCTAAGAAGCTATTATTTGTTGAATGGTGTTGGTAGAATTACAATGGATAGGGATATAGAGTTTTTATCTCCAGATGTAAATTTTCATAACTCTAAGAAAATTAAATCTATTATTCTAGAAGTAAAAACACAAAGTAACAAAATTGATAAAAACTTAATTGAAAAAATAATTAATTTTAGGGAAACTAGATTTTCAAAATATTGTACAGGTGTTAATTATTTACTCTGATTAATTTAATTTGATTTATAATTTTATTTCATCTAAAAGCTTATTATGAATTTAAAAGAAAAAGAATATATATGGGACAACAAAAAACCTACAGCACAAATGCTTGGTCGCTGGCAACCATGGCATGCAGGCCATCAGAAACTTTTTGAAGAAATATTAAAGAAAACTGGACAAGTTAATATTATGGTGCGTGATGTTAACGGCGTTGATGATAATCCCTTTGATTTTGAAACAGTGAAAAAGAACATCTTTGAAGCTTTGAAAGATTATAAAAATAGATTTCAAGTTACTTTAGTACCTAATATTACGAACATTTGCTATGGAAGAGGTGTCGGATATAAAATAGAAGAAATAGTTCTTGATGAAAAAACACAACAAATTTCAGCAACCAAAATAAGAGCACAGATGAGAAAAGACGGGAAACTCAAATAGATGCGAGCCGTTCTCACTTGACCTGTTATTAAGCGAAATATATAAAACATCAATCGAGAAGGGATAATTACATTAATGATTTATAACAATCCATTTATAGGACTATCAAATTTTATATCACCTATTGTTATGCAAGGGTTTGTCATTGCTATGATAGCTTTAGTTATTCTAGGAACTTTATTAGATATAATTCATAAAAAAAACGTAAAGTATTTTTTTAACAATGCAAAGAAAGCAAAAAAAAATGCAAAAATTCAACTTACTACAAGTCAAAAAACTTCAGTAATATTAAAAACGGTGGCATCTGACATTGCAACCACTTCAGAATTAGGAAGAGGTAAAAGAAGAGTAGCTCACGTTTTAGGTATGTATGGTACAATTTTATTTTGGATTGGATCTGTAGTGATGATTTTTTGCTATTCAAATCCTTCTTCAGAAACACCTTCCTTCTGGCCAATAATTTGGCATATTGGAGCGATAATGACCGTAATAGGTGGAGGCTGGTTTTGGTTTTTTTTAAGAGTAGATGTTTATTCTGAAGCACAACCTTGGTATAGGATAATCAAAGCAGATTTATTTGTACTTGCTCTCATTGCATCTTCTTTAACAGGACTAATTTGGTCGTATCTTCAATCTTTAGATTTAAATGATAGGTGGGATGATAAAGTATTTTTAGTTTTATTCATTGTTTCAAATTTAGTTTTATTTGGAGGAGTTTACTGGTCAAAATTTGCACATATGTTTTATAAACCAGGCGCAGCTATTCAAAAAAACCTAGCCGAAGCAGATGGATCTAGAGACAATTTGCCACCACCAGCTGATGCGCCAGAACAGTTTGGATTAGGTATAAAGAGGGAAGAACCGAAGCATTATTAAAAAACTTATGATAAAAAATATTAAGGAAAAAAAATAAATTATGTCAACTTTTGTTTACATGACTCGATGTGATGGTTGCGGACACTGTGTAGATATTTGTCCATCTGACATAATGCATATAGATGAAACTATTCGAAGAGCAAAAAATATAGAACCCAATTTTTGCTGGGAGTGTTATTCATGTGTGAAAGCTTGCCCTAATCACGCTATAGATGTAAGGGGTTACGCTGATTTTGCTCCTATGGGACACAGTGTAAGAGTTAGAAGAGAAGAGGAAAAAGGAACTATATCTTGGAAAATAAAATTTAGAAATGGAACAGAAAAAGATTTTGTGTCTCCAATTACTACAAAACCTTGGGGAAAATTTATTCCAAAACTTTCAGAAGGTGACACACCTAACCAAGGAGAAATTAAGTCCCAAATCTTATACAGAGAACCCGAAAATTTAAATACGAAAAAAGATCTTCCTACAGTCAGTAAAGAATCTTTTAAAAAGGGAGTTTATTATTAATGCCTAAAATCAAAACACATATAGTAGAAAGCGATATCCTTATTGTTGGTGGAGGCATGGCAGGAACTGGTGCTACTTTTGAAGCTAGGCACTGGGGCAGAAACTTAAAAATAATTTGTGTTGAAAAAGCTAATATAGATCGAAGTGGTGCAGTAGCTCAAGGACTGTATGCAATTAATTGTTATATGGGAATGCAGTGGAATGAAAATCAACCAGAAGATCATGTGCGATATGCAAGAAATGATTTAATGGGAATGGTAAGAGAAGATTTAGGGTATGACATGGCTCGGCACGTTGACTCCACAGTGCATATGTTTGATGAGTGGGGCTTACCAATGATGAAGAATGAAAAAACAGGAAGATATTTAAGAGAGGGAAAATGGCAGATAATGATTCACGGGGAGAGTTATAAGCCTATAGTTGCTGAAGCTGCAAGAAAATCTGCAGACAAGATTTATAATCGAATAATGATAACTCATTTATTAACTGATAATGAAAAAGAAAATAGAATTGCTGGTGCAGTCGGATTTAATATGAGAACAGGAGATTACTACGTCTTTAAATCTAAGACTGTAATAGTGGCAGCTGGTGGTGCTTCACATATTTTTAAACCTAGAGCAGTTGGTGAGGGAATGGGTAGAACTTGGTATGCTCCTTGGAGTAATGGTTCGGCTTATGCACTCCCTATAGCCGTAGGTGCAAAAATGACTCAAATGGAAAACAGAATAGTTTTATGTAGATTTAAAGATGGCTATGGTCCAGTTGGAGCTTATTTTTTACATTTAAAAACTTATACTCAAAATGCCAATGGAGAAAATTATGAAAAGAAATGGTACGATCATACAAAAAAAATGGTTGGTGAATATATAGATCATCATCCTACTCCAACATGTTTACGAAATCATGCATTTATTCAAGAAGTAATGGCAGGTGGTGGACCAATTCATATGGTAACAAAAGAAGCTTTTCAAGATCCACATTTGGAAACCGTTGGTTGGGAAAATTTTTTAGGCATGACCGTAGGTCAAGCTGTGGTTTGGGCTTCTCAAAATATAGATCCCAAATATACAAATCCAGAATTAACTACTTCTGAACCTTATGTAATGGGTTCCCACGCAACTTGTTCAGGAGCTTGGGTAAGTGGTCCAGAGGATCTTTCCCCACCTGAATATTTTTGGGGCTACAACAGGATGTTAACCGTCGACGGTCTTTTTGGTGCAGGTGACACAGTTGGTGGAAGTGCCCATAAATTTTCATCAGGTTCATTTACCGAAGGACGTTTAGCTGCTAAAGCTGCTGTTAAATATATAGAAGATAAAAAAGCTGAGGGTATAAAAGTAAATCAACAGCAATATGAAGATCTTAAAGAAGTAATCTATAAACCTCTGGAAAATTACACTGTTGGTAGAAATGAAATAACAGGCGGAACAGTTTCACCAAGTTATATTTTACCTATACAAGGACTTCAAAGACTTCAGAGAATAATGGATGAGTATGTCGGTGGTATAGCTACAAACTATATGACTAATGAAAATATGCTTAATAAAGGTTTAGAATTATTAAAATGGTTAGAAGAAGATCTAGAAAATGTTGCAGCTGAAGATTATCACCAATTAATGAGGGCATGGGAATTAAAACATAGAGCTCTTACTTCTCAATGTGTTACAGAACACACTAAATTTAGAACGGAAACTAGGTGGCCAGGATATTATTACAGAGGAGATCATTTAAAACTTGATGATGAAAACTGGCACTGTTTAACAGTTTCAAGAAGAGATCCTAAAACAGGTAAATTTACAATGGAGAAAGTTCCTGTTTATCACATCGTAGATGACAAAAAGGACAAGAAAGCTTCATAGATCTTAATGAAGCTCCTTGAAAAATCCGATAAAGAAATTCAAGAAATAGCTAAACCTATTTGGGACAATTTAGTAAAAACATCGAATGTCAAAGATTATGGTGGTTTTACAAAAGATTTTTCATCACAAATGTTATATGGAGCGAATGAAGTAGAGTTAGGAAAGCAATGGGCAAATAATAAATTGCTTACTAGCTTGTCAGAAAAACAAGAATTTTTAGGATGTATTAGACGAGCCCAATTTATTACAGTTCTATATAAGCAGACTAGTAACACGATACCTGGAGAATTTCTTGGTCGACTTGTACTTGGTGTTGAAGATGGTGTAGTTAAAGTCTTCGGAGCAACTATTTATTAGGTGCGTCAGTTTGTCAAAATATAATTTTTTGAAAAATTTTTAACTTATGTTACAAAAAGTTAATGTTTGCTATCAATTTAAATCAAAAATTTAAAACTAAAATATCTAACTTCTTTAATATCAAATTATTTCTTCAAATCGGTTTATCAGCTTTTTGGGCGGTGATTCTCACTGGAACCTTTATAAAGTTTTTTTAAACTAATTATTATCAGTAAATTCTAAACTTTTAGGCCTATCTATTCATTGACATACTAATATTAGAGGCATACTTAGGAGTATGCTTAATATTTATCTACCTATAGCACAAGTTAACGTAGATATTTTTTTACTTCTTTTTCTAAGTTTATCAGTTGGACTTTTGTCAGGATTATTTGGAGTAGGTGGAGGGTTTTTAATGACTCCTTTCCTTATATTTATGGGCATTCCCCCAGTTTATGCAGTACCTAATGAAGTGAATAATATTTTAGCCACTTCGGTATCCGGGTCTCTTACTCATTGGTTTAAAAATACATTAGATTATAAGATGGGTTTATTAATAGTAAGTGGAGGAATTATTGGGACACTTTTAGGAATTACTTCGTTTACATATTTTTCAGAAATTGGAAAAATAAGCTTAATTATATCTCTTCTTTATATGTACTTGTTGGCAATAGTAGGAACTTTAATGATCATTGAAGGAGTTAAAGAAGTAGATCAGGCAAGAAAAAAAGTGATTATCAAAAAAAAATTACACGAACATAATTGGTTTCAAGGTCTTCCTTTTAGAACTCGATTTCCAAAATCAAAATTATACGAAAGCGCGTTAACTCCAATTTTATTAGGTTTAATAGTAGGATTTGTTGCAGCTATGATGGGTATAGGTGGAGCATTTCTTATGGTTCCTGCTATGATATATATTGTGGGGATGCCGGTTAAGTTAATACCCGGAACATCTTTATTTGTTACCATTTTTATAAGCGCCATAGTAACCGTGCTTCATGCTTTTAATTTTGGTTCTATTGATTTATTTTTAGTAATACCATTAATACTTGGTTCAATTTTGGGTGTTCAACTAGGACAAAAACTTGGTCAACATATAGACAGTTCTCACTTAAAAACTTTATTTGCATTATTACTTTGTTCAGTGGCTATTGCTATTGCTTATGACTCGTTTTTTAGAGATGGAATAACCGAAAGCATTAACAATCAAGTAGTAAATAATGATTTAAACTTATTGGCAGAATTTACTTTAAAATTTTCAAATGAATCTCCATTACTGTATGGTGCATTAGCAATAATTTTAGCGATTACTCTTGGAGCTTTGTCTGCTTGGGTAAGAAAAATTATGAGCCCCATAATCAGAAAATTATTAAGTGATTTTAGAAATAAAAATCAACCAAAAAAAGAAGAAGTAAAATTTCCAGAAAAATAAATCTTTAAGCACTTCTGTAAAGCTTAGTCATCACAAATTCTCTATGACCTAAAGCTTCTGCACAAGTAAGCCTACCATTTGCTACTCTTAACATAGTCTTAATCAATTCATCACCTGCTTGAGATAAATTCATTTGTCTAGATAATATTTTTGAAACATCGCAGTCTACATGTTCTTTCATTAATTTTGCAGTTAAAGGGTTAGCAGTAAGTTTAACTACAGGTTCAATAGGGTTTCCAATTATATTACCTTGTCCTGTAGGAAATAAATGAATATTGAATCCTCCTGCAGCTTGTAAAGTAACACATTCTGCGGCAGCTGATGAAGTGTCCATAAAATATAGGCCTTTACCTTTTTTCGGTTCCTCAGCTGGTTCTAACACATCAATAAACTTTAATTTTCCAATTTTTTGAAAATTTCCGAAAGCTTTTTCTTCTATAGTTGTTAAACCACCTGCAATATTTCCAGCTGTTGGCTGACTTTCAGAAAGATCATCTGTCGCTTCTTTCAAAATAAAATCATTATAAGCATTCCAAGTTTTCATAAACTTTTCTTTTGCTTCTGGTGTCGCTCCCCTTGCAGCACAAACAGTTTCAGCTCCTGTTAATTCAGAAGTTTCTCCAAAACATAAATGGACACCGAATGGCTCCAATTTTTCCATTAAATTACCTACAGTTGGATTAGAGGCTAATCCAGATGTAGTATCTGACTCTCCGCACTTAACTGATATCCATAAGTCACTTAGAGGGCATTCTTCTCTTTGTTTTTCAGAGGCCCATTGAGAAAATTCTTGAGCTTTTTTTGAGGCCTTCATTATTGTTCCTATGTCACCTGTTCTTTCAATATGAAATCCTTCTACAGGCTTTCCAGTTTTTGCTATTTCATCAACAATTTTTTTTGTCCATTTAGGTTCTATTCCAATAACTATTACAGCTGCTACATTTGGATTTTTTCCAGTTCCTATCATTGTTCTGAAATGTAATTCTAGATCGGCTCCAAATTGCAGTCTCCCGTATGAGTGGGGTAATGCTATAGTTCCCTTAATATTATTTGCAACTGCTTCAGCGCATGCATTCGAAATATCATCTACAGGGAGAATTATTACATGGTTCCTAGTTCCAGCTCTTCCATTTTCTCTTTTATAACCTAAAAAACTTTTTGGGATTTCCATTAAATTACCATTTTTTCGTTTTTACATTATGCACATGAACATGTTCACCTTTTTTTATTGATTTAACAACTTTACCAATATCATGTCCATATTTTAAAATTGTGTCACCCTCTTTAAGGTCCTTGAGAGCGATTTTATGACCTAATGGAACAGCATTTGTAGAATTAACTTTAATTGATTTATCGTTTTCCATAATCCAAGCATTGCATTCTTGTCCTTTTTTAGTTGTTTCTATAACAACAACTCCAACGTTGTCTTTTTCGTCATGTATTATGAGGTCAGGCTGTGACATAAAGTATTTAATGGATATAGACTAAATTTTGATATATTTAAAGGTAGTTTTAAATTTTTTTTAAAGGAATTCTATGGCAAAAATGACAACTGAAGAAGCTTTCGTAAAAGTTCTGCAGATGCATGGTATTGAACATGCTTTTGGAATTATTGGGTCAGCTTTTATGCCTATCTCTGATATTTTTCCAGATGCAGGAATAACGTTTTGGGATGTTGCCCACGAAACTAATGGGGGATTAATTGCAGATGGTTATACTAGAGCTACAGGAAAAATGTCTATGGTAATTGCACAAAATGGCCCAGGCATCACAGGACTGGTAACACCTATCAAAACAGCTTATTGGAATCACACTCCATTACTTTTAGTAACGCCCCAAGCAGCCAATAAAACAATGGGACAAGGAGGTTTTCAAGAAGTTGAACAAATGAATTTATTTAAAGATATGGTTTGTTATCAAGAAGAGGTGAGAGACCCATCCAGAATGGCTGAAGTATTAAACCGTGTAATTGAAAAAGCAATCAGAGGATCTGCTCCTGCACAAATTAATGTACCAAGAGATTATTGGACACAAGTTATTGATATAGATTTACCTCCGATTGTTAGGTTGGAAAGGCAAGCAGGGGGAGCAGAAGCTATTAACAAAGCTGCAAAATTATTATCTGATGCAAAATTCCCAGTTATTTTATCTGGGGCTGGAGTAGTTATTGGGGGAGCGATAGATGATTGTGTTAAGTTAGCCGAGAAATTAGACTCACCAGTATGTTCAGGTTATCAACATAACGATAGTTTTCCAGGAAGCCATCCATTAGCAGTTGGACCTTTAGGATATAATGGTTCTAAAGCTGGAATGGAATTAATAGCAAAAGCGGATGTGGTTTTAGCTCTTGGAACTAGATTAAATCCTTTCTCTACTTTACCTGGATATGGAATTGATTACTGGCCTAAGAATGCAAAAATAATCCAAGTTGATATGAATTCTGACAGAATTGGTTTAACAAAAAAAGTAACCGTAGGTATTTGTGGAGATGCTAAACTTGTAGCCCAGCAATTATTAAGTAAACTTTCTCCAAATGCAGGAGATGCTGATAGAAAAAAAAGAAAAGATTTGATACATCAAACGAAATCTGCTTGGTTACAAAAATTATCAAGTTTAGACCATGAGGATGATGATCCTGGCACAGTTTGGAATAAAGAAGCTAGAGCAAGAGACAAAGACAGAATGTCGCCAAGACAAGCTTGGAGAGCGATACAAGCGGGAATGCCAGAAGATGTTATAATATCAAGTGATATCGGAAATAATTGTGCAATTGGTAATGCTTATCCAACATTTGAAAAAGGTAGAAAGTATTTAGCGCCTGGTTTATTTGGTCCTTGCGGCTACGGATTTCCATCTATACTTGGAGCAAAAATTGGCTGTCCTGATACGCCAGTAATAGGGTTCGCAGGGGATGGAGCTTTTGGAATTAGTATGAATGAAATGAGCTCGTGTGCTCGAAAAGAATGGCCCGCTATTTCAATGGTAATTTTTAGAAATTATCAATGGGGTGCGGAAAAAAGAAATTCTATATTATGGTTTGATGACAATTTTGTTGGAACAGAATTAGATCCAGAATTAAGCTATTCTAAGGTAGCTAACGCCTGTGGTTTAAAAGGCATCACTGTAAAAACAATGGAAGAAACTACAAAAGCAATAAAACAATCTTGTGAAGATCAAAAAAAAGGAATTACAACTTTTATTGAAGTAATCTTAAATCAAGAATTAGGTGAACCATTTAGACGGGATGCAATGAAAAAACCAGTTAGAGTTGCGGGTATAAAAAAAACAGATATGAAATCCCAAAAAGGTTTAAATTGATTAATTTTAATGAAACTTCAAAACTCTAATAAAAGTTTTGGTCTTTTATTTTTTATCATTTTTTTAATTATAGGACTATGGCCGTTAAAGAATGGAGATAATTTAAATGTTTATTTTATTGTAATCTCAGGTATTTTCTTAATACTTGGTTTAATCAATTCAAGATTATTATCACCATTACATAAAATATGGATTAAATTAGGTGAAATTTTAGGAGTTATAATTTCACCAATCATTATGTTTATGGTGTATTTTATTGTTTTAACGCCTGTAAGTTTAATTGTAAGGTTATTTGGAAAAGATTTATTAAATTTAAAGTTTCTTAAAAAAAAAGAGTCATATTGGATAAAAAGAAAGAAAAATCTTGGCACTATGAATAATCAGTTTTAGTAAATTTTTTGTTTAATAGTATTAGCCACAATTTCATGCCCATAGACACTTAAATGGCTATAATCATATTTTAAAAAAATTTTGTTTTTTTTTAAATCATCACAAAAAATTTTCTTAAATTTAATATATTTAAATTTATACTTATTAAACTTATTTTCTATAATTTGTTCCGCTAGGTCATCCTTATTGCAATTTTCATTATTAATTTGTTGACTGAAAGGTATTATTAAAAAAATTATTTTATTATTTAAAATAGAATTTTGTTTTGCATATTTTGCTAATGTTCTATCTAAATATAAAATTTTTTCCTCAACTTCAAATTGAGACAAAGCATATTTGTAATAACGTTCTTCAGGTTTTAAAAATAAGCCTTTAAGCCATACCAGCGTAACTGATTTTGATCTAAAAAATTTATTAATAAAATTTAAAAGTTCATTTTCTTTTAATTTATAAATTAATGATTTTTTTTGTGTATTATTTTTAACATTATCATTTTTATTATTTTCAATAATTTCAAATCCTGAAAGGTCATCTATGGAAAAATTTATAAATATATTCTTTAGATTATTTGTTTTTACTTTTTTTTTAATTATTAATAAATTATTATCAAGATTACTACCTATTACGCTCGAATTAATAACATTTGTTTTTTAAGTTTTTTTTTTAAAATTCCTGAAAAAGTATTTTTTTGTAACACACCATTTCCAAATGTAGTACTACCGCCTATAAAATAAATCTCCTTTAGATTGCTTTTATCTTTAGCCTCGTGATTCTTTTTTACTCTAAATCCTTTATTGTCAGTAAAAACTTTTTCACCAAATACTTTTTTTCCATTGATATTTGGAAAATTAAAAATTGGATTTGCAGATTGATTAATTATACCTTTAGATACACCTTGAGGAGTAATATTAGTAAACATTCTAAGGGATACTTCAAATAATAAAAAGATAATCATTAACAATGAAATATTAACAAAAAATATTTTTTTCATAGATTTGTTTTAACAAATAAATTATATATTAAATTATTTACAATTATATATGCTATCATTTATTAAAGAATTTTATGAATTTCTCAAGGTGAGAAAGAAATATTGGTTATTTCCAATTATTGTAGTTTTAGCCATATTCGGCGTTTTAATTGTTTTAAGCCAAGGATCTGTAGTTGCACCATTTATCTATACGATCTTTTAGTCCTATAATTATTTTTGAAACTAATTTGAGATATAATGTTTAAAAATTTAGTCAAAACCTTATCTTTAATATTTTTTTCTTTGTTAATTGGTATCATTTTGTGTGAAATGATACTTAGGATCAAGCATAATTTTTTAATAAATTATGACATAGAGATGTGGAAATATGCAAAAATTTTAAAAAAAAAAGTTGAAAATAAAAAAATAAATCATGTTCATGTAATTAACAAATCAGCTAATCTGCAAAAAGTTGAAATTAAAATAAATAATTATGGACAAAGAGATATTAACTTTACCAATCAAGACTTCTTAAAATATGATAGAAGTTTTTTAATACTAGGAAGCTCAGTGGCCTTAGGTTGGGGAGTAAATAGCAAGGATACTTTCTCAAACTATTTAAATAAAAAATCAATAAATAGTGATAAAAAATGGATTTTTATTAATGGGGGAGTTGGTAATTATAACGCAGAAAGATACGTAAATAATTATCTTGAAAATTGGAAATCTCTTAATTTCACTGACATAATTATTCATTTCTTCGTAAACGATACAGAAGTTATTGTTGCTTCAGAAACTAATTTTTTTACAGAAAATTTTCATCTTGGTGTTGTTTTATGGAAATTATATAATTCTTACAAAAGCCAGTTTAAGCAAGAGAGTATAAAGGAATATTATTCGGAAAGATTTGAAGATACTTATCCAGGATTTATTATAGCAAAACAAGAAATTAAAAATTTAATGAATCATTGTGAAAAGCATAATATTAATTGCCACTTAATTCTTATGCCAGATATACATAAGTTAAACCCTTACAATCTTAATTTTATAAATAAAAAGATGCTTCAATTTTCACAAGAAATCGGAATACCTTTTTTCGATTTATTGCCTGCTTTGCAAATAACCGACTCAAAAAAATTATGGAATAAATATAAAGATCCTCATCCAAACAAATATGCCCATGGTATTATTGGAGATGCTATATTTAATTATTTAAATAAATGATTTTTTCCTCTATCGAATTTTTACTATTTTTTATTTTATTTTTGATAGCTCTAAAGATATTTTCAAACTATCAAAAATCTTTAATAATTTTTTCTAGTTTATTTTTTTACGGATATTGGAACCCAATTTTTTTACTTTTAATATTTTACTATGTTATCTTTGCTTATTTTTTTATAAAAAGGGAAACTAGTTTAAAGATTTCTATTCCAATAATATTATTACCTCTGTTTTATTTTAAGTATTCTTATTTTTTAATTGATCTTGCAAATTTTATTTCTTTAAAGGCTTATACATATAACTCAAGTCTGCCATTAGCTATTTCTTTTATTACGTTCACAATTATTGCACTATTAATTGATATTAAAACAAAAAGATATGAAGAAAAAATTAATTTATTTTCATTAACGGAATTTTTAATTTATTTTCCACAACTAATTGCTGGCCCAATCTTAAGAGCTAAAGAACTTCTTCCAAGATTAAGAGAAAAAATTTATTTTAAAGATGAAAATATTAGATTTGGTATTATTTTGTTTACCGTTGGATTTGTTAAAAAAATCTTCTTTGCTGATAGTATAGCCGCTTACATTGATCCTATATTTGAGAACCCAGATGTTGCAGAAAGTAAAGACATCATTAAAGCTTATTTATTATTCCCATTGCAAATTTATTTTGATTTTAGTGGTTATGTGGATATGGCATTAGGGATTTCAAAAATACTGAGTATTAATTTACCTTTGAACTTTGATAAACCATACTTAAGTTCTTCTTTAACTAATTTTTGGAGAAATTGGCATATAACATTATCTAGATGGTTTAAAGATTATATATACATCCCACTGGGAGGATCAAAATTGAATAATAAAAGATTAATGACAAATCTTATTCTAACAATGTCAATCGCTGGGTTGTGGCATGGAGCTAGTTTAAATTTTGTTATTTGGGGATTTTTAAATGGACTGATCTTATTTATTGAAAAAAAAATTGGAAGATTTTTTAACTTAAATAATTTTTTAAAAATATTAATAACTTGCTTTATAGTTTTTAGCTTATGGGTAGTTTTTAGAATTGATAGTCTTGATGGTATTGTGAATTTTTATAAAATTTTATTAATTAATTTACCTACAATTTTTTATTTGGAAAATTTGATTTTATTAATGGTTGTAATTTTGGCTGTTTACTCTCAAAAATTCGATAATTATAAGAGTTTAGAAATATTTTCAAAAAAATTTAAATTAATTACAATTTTTCCAATTTTTCTATTAATAATATTAACAGGACTAGCTATTAATGTAGGCAGTTCAGAGAAATTTATATATTTTGATTTTTAGTTAGTTAATGTATTAAAATCATTTAGTTATGACGTCTATTTTGGGTATTTCAGCTTTTTATCATGATAGTGCTGCAGCTATTCTAGTTGATGGTAAAATAATTGCTGCGGCACAGGAAGAGAGATTTTCAAGAAAAAAACATGACCCTAGCTACCCGTTTAATGCAGTTAAATATGTTTTAGAAGAAACAAAATTAAATTTAAATGATGTAGATCATATAGTTTTTTTTGAAAAACCATTTCTTAAATTTGAGAGGTTATTAGAAACATACATGGCATTTGCACCAAAAGGCTTTAAATCATTTAGTCTCTCAATGCCTATTTGGTTAAGAGAGAAATTATTCCAAAAAAAATTTTTATTTGATAAACTTAAACAACACGATAAAAATTTTAATGATATAAATAAAATAAAATTTTCAGAACATCATTATAGTCATGCAGCTAGTGCTTTTTATCCTTCACCTTTTAAAGAGGCAATTATTCTTACTTTAGATGGAGTAGGTGAGTGGGCCACTACCACGATTGCTGTTGGAAATAAAAATAATCTAGAAATATTAAAAGAAATTCATTTTCCACATTCATTAGGATTACTTTATTCTGCGTTTACATACTATACGGGATTTAAAGTAAATAGTGGGGAATATAAATTAATGGGATTAGCTCCTTACGGAAAACCATTATTTAAAGATTTAATAATAGATAAAATTTTAGATCTTAAGGAGGATGGTTCATTTAAACTTGACATGAGTTATTTTGACTATGCAACTGGATTAACAATGACGAATAATAAATTTTCAAAATTATTTGCTCAACCGGTAAGAGATCCAAAAAAAGATTTGTTGAAGGAATTTCATATGGATATTGCTGCTTCAATTCAAGCAGTAACAGAAGAAATAGTTCTCAGAATAGCTAAAAATATTTCATCAAAATATAAAATTAAAAACCTTTGTTTAGCTGGCGGGGTTGCTTTGAATTGTGTTGCAAATGGTAAAATACTTAAAGAAAAAATCTTTGAAAAAATGTGGATACAACCAGCAGCAGGCGATGCTGGAGGATCATTAGGTGCAGCGCTAGCTTATTGGCATCATGAATTAAAAATGCCAAGGTTAGAGTTTAAAGATCAAATGAAAGGATCTTATTTAGGTCCAAAATTTGAAAGCAACTTGATAGAAAAAAAACTTAAATCTTTAAAAGCAGACTATAAAAAATATGACTCTTCAGAAATAATATCTTTAACTGCTAAAGAACTTTCTAATGAAAAAATAGTAGGTTGGTTTCAAGGAAGAATGGAGTTTGGACCAAGAGCTCTTGGTGGAAGATCTATTTTAGCTGATCCAAGATCGGAAAAAATGCAAAAAGAATTGAACTTAAAGATAAAATTTAGAGAAAGCTTTAGACCTTTTGCTCCTTCAGTTTTACGAGAAGATGTTAACGATTGGTTCGAACTAGACTCAGATAGCCCTTATATGCTTTTAGTGTCTGAAGTAAAAAAAGAAAAACAAATAAAAATGAATGATAAAGAGAAAAATTTGTTTGGTATAGAAAAATTAAATGTAAAAAGATCAAGTATTCCAGCAATAACTCATGTCGATTATTCTGCTAGAATACAAACAGTTCATAAAGAAACAAATCCTAAATATTATGAGTTAATAAGAGAGTTTAAAAAAAATACAAATTGTTCAGTTTTAGTTAATACTTCATTTAATGTTCGGGGAGAACCAATTGTATGTTCTATCGAAGATGCTTTTAATTGTTTTATGGGAACTAATTTAGATATTCTAGTAATTGAAGATTTTATTTTATTTAAAGATGATCAAGACAAATCGTTAATTAAAGATTATAAAAATAAATTTGAATTAGATTAATTTAATATTGTTGCAGGATCTAACTTAACGTCAAACCAATTTAATCGTATATCTAGATGAGGACCAGTTGCTCTACCACTTTGACCTAAAGTTCCAACTATCATACCTTTTTTTATTTTTTGCCCAACTTTAACATTGATATCTTTCATGTGCATATACAAAGTGCTTATGCCATGACCATGATCAAAAATAATTGTTCCACCTGTAAAATACATATCTTTTTCAGCAAGAGTTACTTCACCATCCATCATAGCTTTAACAGGCGTTCCTTCAGGAGCATGAAAATCAATTCCATAGTGCGGTCTTCTGGGTTTACCATTTAATATTCTTTGGCTTCCATAGACTCCAGTTATTATGTATTTATCTATTGGGTATATAAATTTATCTTTAAAAAAATCATAAGCAGTATCAATTGATCGAGCTTTTCCAATTAAAATATTATCTTTTTTAATGCGTTCATATACTTCGGGAGGTGGAGTGACTTGTTTTTTTGGTAAACCATCAATTCTTTGAATTTTATACTCTCTTTTAAAAACTTTTTTTTCAAAAACTTTAAACTCACCATCTTTTAAAATTTTTATTATAACATCATTTTTTCTATCTCTACCTAAACCAAAAGCAAAATAACCATCTTTCGAGATTCTTATTTTTTTTTTATCGATAGTAATATGAGAACCTGGCTCTGTTTTACCAAGAATAAATGAACCTTGTTCAAATTTTCCTTGAAATTCTACAGCATATAAATTTTGATTAGTGAATATTATTAGTATAAATAAAATTAAAATTTTATTGAGCTGTCCAACCACCATCAACCACCAAAGATGTTCCAGTTATCATTGCAGAGCTATCTGCTGCTAAAAAAGCTACAGCAGTCGCCACATCACTTTCCTCTGCCACTCTACCTAAAGGTATTTTTTTAATCATTTCCTTTTTAAATTTTGTATTTTTAAAAAAACCTTTAACCATTGGAGTTAAAACGAAGGTAGGGCAAACTGTATTCACTCTTATATTGTACCTTGCTAAATCTATTGCCATTCCTTTAGTCAAACCTTCTAACCCAAATTTAGTCATATTATAAACACTTCTAATAGGACCACCGACTTTTCCCATTTGTGATGACATATTAATAATTGATCCACCAATTTTTTTTCTATTTTTGGTTTTCAACATTTTGTTTGTACAAATTTGAGCAATGTTAAAACAAGCTTTTAAATTTAA
>CACDES010000011.1 GCA_902551865.1 uncultured Pelagibacteraceae bacterium | reverse complement strand
TAATGTAACTTTATTGTCATGGGAATTCATTTTGACTATGTAAGCTCCATTTTCACATTTGTTATTTTCTGAAAAATTAGGATTTATATAAGGTAATTTTTGTCTTGATAAAGCAATTGCACTAGGCGTATTTTTATTTTTTAAAGCAATTTCCCAACACTCTAGAGTTTCGTTTATATCTGCAGGACGAAAAACATTAAGGTTAGGAATTGCTCTTAAACCATTTAATTGTTCTATAGGTTGATGAGTTGGGCCAATAACAATTAAAAAAATTCAAAGTATTATAGATCAATCTAGAACAATTTTATGGAATGGTCCTGCTGGATATTTTGAAAACAAAAGCTTTTCAACTGGTACCTTTGCTATAGCAAGAAAAATTTCTGAAAATACAACTAAAAAATCTCTGATATCTATAATTGGTGGCGGAGATACTATTTCTGCAATTAATAAAAGTAATGATAAGTTTGTTTTTACACACTTATCAACAGCAGGTGGGGCATTTTTAGAATTTCTTGAAGGAAAAGACTTGCCCGGTATTAATGTTTTAAAATAAATATAAACTATGACATTAGAAGAAATTGCAAAAAAAATGTGTGCTAAAGGCAAAGGAATATTGGCGGCGGATGAAAGCACCGGAACAATTGCAAAAAGGTTTAAAAGTATAAACGTTGAAAATACTGAAAAAAATAGATTAGTTTTTAGACAAACTCTTTTTAGTTCTAAGGCTATGAAAAATTATATTGGTGGGGTTATTCTTTTTGACGAAACTATAAAACAAAAAACCACGATTGGACCAACTATACCAGAAATAATTTCAAATAATGGCGCTATTCCTGGTATTAAAGTTGATAAAGGTGCTAAGCCTCTCGCCGGATCACCAGATGAAACTGTTACTGAAGGTTTGGATGGCCTAAGAGAAAGATTAAAAGAATACCACAAACTAGGAGCAAGATTTACGAAATGGAGAGCAGTTTATAAAATTGGAAATAAATTTCCATCTACACAATCAATTAAATCAAACGCTCATGCTCTAGCTAGATACGCTGCACTTGTACAAGAAGCAGAAATGGTTCCAATTGTAGAGCCTGAAGTATTAATGGATGGATCTCATGATATTGATAAATGTTATCAGGTAACAACTGATGTATTAAATGAATGTTATAATGAGCTTGCAATTCATAAAGTAAATTTAAAAGGAACAGTTTTAAAACCAAATATGATTATCCCAGGATCAGACTCAACAAAAAAATCAAGTACTGAAGAAATTGCAAAAAAAACACTTGATTGTCTTAAAAAAAATGTTCCTAGCGAAGTGACTGGTATCGCTTTCTTATCTGGAGGACAATCAGAAATTGAAGCAAGCAAAAACCTTAATGAAATAAATAAGATTAATGATACAAATTTTTTAATTACTTTTTCATACGGCAGAGGTTTACAGGCAAGCGCTTTAAAAGCATTTGGTAAAGATCAAAATAATCAAAATAATATTCAAAAAGCCTTTGATCATAGAGCTAAAATGAATGGACTTTCTTCAAAAGGAGAATGGTCTGAAAATCTAGAAAAAGAAGCTGCAGCTTAATTAGCTTGAAAAAGTTAGTATATTTAATTTCTCCAAATAAAATTAATAAAGATTTTTACGATGATTTGAGAAAAGTACTTTCTAAAAAAAATGTTAAATTTTTCCAATTAAGATTAAAAAAAGTTAAAAAAAGTAAAATTATTTCAATAGCTAATGAAATTAAAAAAATTACAAAGAAGTATAAAGTTAAGTTGATAATTAACGATCATCCTAAAATCTCAAAAATTACTAATGCTGATGGGTGTCATCTGGGTCAAAATGATGGTTCAGTAATAGATGCAAAGAAATATCTAAAAAAAAAAATAATTGGCGTAACTTGTCATAACTCAAAATCATTAGCTAAAATTGCAGTTCAAAATAAAGCTGATTATTTAGCCTTTGGATCTTTTAGTAAATCAAAATTAAAACCTAATGCTAAAAAAGCTAATCTGAAAATTTTAAGATGGGCAAAAAGAAATATAAAGAAACCAATTATTGCAATAGGCGGGATTAACAATTCAAATTATAAGAAATTTATAAAATCTGGAGCTAAATATATTGCAATATCAAGCTATATTTGGGATAACCCAAAATTAAAACCAGAAATTGCAATTAGGAAATTTAAATGAAAATTACTGCTATAGAAATAAAGCCAGGAATGATCATAGAACATAAAAATGATTACTGGAATGTTTTAAAAACACAACATGTGAAGCCTGGAAAAGGTGGGGCATTCAATCAAGTAGAATTAAAAAGTGTCATCAAAGGTACAAAATTAAATGAGAGATTCAGATCTAGTGAAACAGTTGAAAAAGCAGAGGTTGATGAAAAAAAATTTAATTTTTTATATGTAGATGGAGAAAATTGCCATTTTATGGATAATCAAAACTTTGAACAAGTCGAAATACCTAAATCTATTGCTGGAGAGAAGTATAAATTACTTAGAGAAAACTTAGAAGTTACAATTTGTTTTATGGAAGAAAAACCTATTTCAATAGAACTTCCTAATAACATAGAGTGTACTATTGAAAGCACAGATGCTGCCATAAAAAATCAGACTGCCTCTTCTTCTTATAAGCCGGCGCTACTAGATTGTGGAATTAAAGTAGATGTTCCTCCTTTTATTGAAAGTGGAGAAAAAATTGTAGTGGATACTCGTACTTTAGAATATGTAAAAAGAGTAAACTAATGAGATTAAATTCTCCTCAAATAAATATTATTACCAAAGCATGTATGAAAGCCTCAAGGTCTTTAATAAGAGATTTTGGTGAAATAGAAAATTTACAAGTTTCATCTAAAGGTCCTGGTGATTTTGTAACTTCAGCTGACAAGAGAACTGAAAAAATAATTATAGAAGAGTTACAAAAGGCTCACCCAGAATATGGTATTATTTCAGAGGAGTCTGGAATTATTAATAAAGCAAATACTAATAATAGATGGATTATTGATCCAATAGATGGAACTACGAATTTTTTAAATGGGATACCTCAATTTGCCATATCTATAGGATACGAAGAAGAAAATGAAATTAAATGTGGTGTGATTTTTGATCCTATTAAAAACGAAATGTTTTTTGCTGAAAAAGGAAATGGTGCATATTTAAATAATACAAGAATAAGAGTCTCAAACAAAAAAAAATTAAAAGATGCTTTACTTGTCACTGGTGGTCCCAGACAATCAAGTGAAATAAAAGAAAAAATTTTTTCTGAGTTTGTTAAAGTATCAAATAATACTCTATCTCCTGTAAGGAAATTTGGTAGCGCAGCTTTAGATGTAGCTTATGTTGCTTGTGGTAGATTCGATGGTTACTGGCAAAGAGAATTAAGTTATTGGGATATAGCAGCTGGTATAATTATTTTAAAAGAGGCAGGTGGATTTATTGATTTTTTTGAGCAAGATAATAAAGCTCCATTAAAAAAGAACATTTTGGCTTCAAATGCAAATATTCATAATGAATTAAGTGAATTAATTATTAAAAAAAATATTGAGTAAAAACCTTTAATAATATAAAACTCGCAAAATGAAAAAAAATATACACCCTGATTATCATAAAATTAAAGTTGTTATGACCGACGGTAGTGAATTTGAAACTAGATCTACTTGGGGAAAAGAAAACGATACTTTAAAATTAGATATTGATCCTAAATCTCATTATGCTTGGACTGGTGGAGCTCAAAAGATTTTAGATAAGGGAAGAGTAAGTAAATATAATAAAAAATTTAGTAACCTAAGAAAAAAAAAATAGAATATGTCTGAAGCTCCATTTATGCCAAAAGCTACAGCTGTTTGGCTTGTAGAAAACACAACGCTAACATTTAAACAAATTGCAGAGTTCTGTAATTTACATGAGCTCGAAGTTAAAGGAATTGCTGATGGTGATGTCGCAAAAAGTATCAAAGCTTATAATCCAATTTTAGCAGGTCAATTATCAAGAGAAGAAGTAGAGACTTGCTCAAAAGACCCTCAAAAAAAATTAAATTTATTAAAAAAAATTGATGAAGTGGAAATTAAAGAAAGAAAAAAGCCTAAATACACTCCTCTATCTAAGAGGCAAGATAGACCTGACGCTATTTTATGGTTGTGTAAAAATGCCTCTGAATTAACAGATGGACAAATTTCAAAACTGGTCGGTAGCACAAAAAGCACCGTATCGTTAATAAGAAAAAGAAGCTATTGGAATTTTTCAAATCTTAAACCTAGGGATCCAGTTATTTTAGCACTCTGCACTCAAGAAGTGTTTGAAAAAAGTCTTTCAAAAGCCAAAAGGAGAATTGAAAGAGAAAAAAAAGCTAAAATTAGAGAAGAAAAAAAAGCTCAAGCAGCTTCAGTATAGACAATCAATCAATCAAGTGATAACTAACGTGGAATTAACAGGAGGTTTTTATTAAAATAGATGTAAAAGATAATAATGTTGAACAAGCAATAAGAGTATTAAAAAGAAAACTTCAAAAAGAAGGTTTTTTTAAAGTTATGAAAATGAAGAGTACTTACGAAAAGCCATCTGAAAGAAAAAAAAGAGTTCAAACTGAAAATATAAAAAGAATAAAAAAACTCCAAAAATTAAAAAATAGGTACTAATTTATATAAAATGAGAGGATCAATAATGCCATCTGGTAAAATTAAATGGTTTAATTCAAAGAAAGGCTATGGGTTTATTACTGATGATGAAACAAACAAAGATATTTTCTTACATGTTTCGGCTTTGGAAGAATCTAAATTAAGAGTATTAAAAGAAGAACAAAAAATAAAATTCGATATAAAAGAAGAAAAAAATAAGCTCCAAGCAATAAACATTAAAAAAGTTTAATTCAACGCGAACGCGGGGTGGAGCAGTCTGGTAGCTCGTCAGGCTCATAACCTGAAGGTCGTAGGTTCAAATCCTACCCCCGCAACCAATCATACTAACTTTTTTTTATTCTAAGGTAAAAAACATTTGTTACGAAAGCGCTATAAACAAAAAATAAAGTTGATAACAATGTATTTGTAAAAAATGGTATCGCTAAAATATAACACTCTATTAATCCTTTTAAATTTTTTTCATAAGGAACATTGTTAACTCCCAAGCTTCCTGATGCCCAAACACCAAAATTAGATATTACAAAAAATACTAAAGATCCAAAAAAACTATATAATAATAAATTTTTAAAGTTTATTTTGTTGTTTATTTTAAAAAAAATATAAGCAATCAATATTAGAGATAGATAAACAAATAAAACATTATTGTAAAATCCTATAAAGATATCAGCCAAAATCATAGAAATAAGAAGAGTTGCAAAAGACAAATAAATATTTTTAAATAAATAACCACTCATAATTGCTACAGCAATAACTGGTGTAAAGTTAGGTGGATGAGGTATTAGTCTAGCAAAAGCTAAGATCAATATTAAACATATTGGAAAAATTTGTCCTCTTACAATATTTCCTAAATTATTCATTGTTTGATTTTAACACAAAAGAGCGCTGGAAATCATCATTATTTCTAGATTTTAGTTCTTTTAAAATGTTTTTTTTTTTTTCGTTGGTAAAGGTGCTCCAATTTGCTATTTCTTCAATGGTACGCCCACAGCCAACACATAATCCACTTTCGGAATCCATCTGGCAAATATCAATACATGGAGAATCAGTCATTAATAAACTCGTCTTATTCCAAAATTAAAATTTCTTCCCATTGTTGAATATTCGTGGGCTTGTTCATATTTTTCATCAAATATATTATTAATGCTAAATTGCATTTTGTAATTATCAAATAAATTGTAACTAGTAACTAAATCAAAAACAAAATAATCTGTTAGTATTTGATCTGTCCAACTATCGTTTGAATTTCCAAAGTCCCTTGTTTCACCAACATATTTTCCTTTAAATGAACTCATTAAATTTTCATTAATCAAATAATTAATCTTACCTTCCATTGCATGCCTAGGAACTCTTACTTTTGCATTTACTATTTTATTTCCAGTTAAACGACATTCGTTATCAGAATAAGCGCTTAATTCATCGGGATCACAAGTATTAGCATCATAAGAGTCTGTAAACGTATATCCTAAATCTAAAGCAAACTTACTATTTAGCGGTTTCCAATTAGCATTTAATTCAACACCTTCGCTAGTATTACGACCAGTACCATTTCTTACTACCCATGCAGTTCTTGCGTTACTAAAAAGTGGATTTTTTTGAACAGTTTTAAAGTAAGTTACATTTAATCCTAAATCTAAGTTGCTTAAAAAAGTATCGTAACCTAGATCAAAACTAAGTCCTCTTTCCGATTGTAACTCCTCAAGCGTTCCACCTTTATTAACGATAGTTGTATTTCCATAAGCATAATCATACATTGCAGGAAATCTCACGCCAGCTCCAAGAGAGGATCTAATTTTACTATTACCATCTAGTAAATACGCTGCCGTAACCCTTCCGCTAGTTTTTCTTCCAACAGTAGTGTGATTGTCACTTCGAAGTCCAAAAGTTGAATACAATTTTTCAAACGGTCTTAATTGAAGATCAAAATATTGTGAAATAATGCCCTCATCATGTACTGTATCTCTAGTACTAAAACTTTTTTCATATCTCGATGAGTCAAACTCTGTATCAACGCCGTAAACTAATTTATTATCTAAATTAAAATTATACTCTCCAAGAAAATTAAAAGCATCTCTGTAGCCAAAGTAATTTGTTTTTGACTTTGTATTATCTGTGACGTTTCTTTCTATGTGTAGTTTATTAAAGGAAAATGTATTTTTAAATTTATCTTTTTCATGAACTAATTTTAAACTATAAGATGCCTCTAGGTTATCTGTATTATCATTTGCATCAGTTTTTGATTTATCAACTGCATCATACTCAGCGAATGTATCTGACAATCTAAAAGAATTTTGCAACTCTAAATTTTCACTTATTTTATAACCAAAGTTTCCAACAATATTATCATTTTTGTATTGATCGTTTTCATCATTATCATTCATTGCAGAAATTCCATCAGTTACAAACTTATTTAAACCAACATAATAATTATATTTATCGTTAGCTCCATCTGCTGAATATAAAATATTTTTTGTGTTCCTTGATCCACTTTCTATTTCCCAATTTGAATGATTTCCTTCTCGACCTTTTTTAGTAAAAATATTTATAGCTCCTCCAATGGCATTACTACCGTATAGTGAACTTTGGGTTCCTTTTAATATTTCAACTCTATCAACTCCATTCTTCATAATATTCTCTAAATAAAAACTTCCATCTGATGAAGAAGGATCTAACATTTTTACTCCATCTACATAAACTGTCGAATATCTTTTCTCTAAACCACGTAATTGAATCCCTATATTTGAACCATAGCCCCCCATTTGAAATAAATTAGTACTTGTAGAGTTATCATCAATGATATGAGCTAATGAAAAATGCGAAGACTCATTAATAGTCTCACTTGTAAAAACATCAACGGAACTTCCCACTGTACCTAAAGACTGTACAGTTTTTCCAGGTGATATAACAATTACTGGTATATCATCAGCAAAAAGATAGCCTGATGAAAGCATCAAAGTTATTAGTAAGCTAATTATTTTTTTTAGCATTAACATAATTTTTTATGCCACTGCTAATTTTGCATTGTAGAACTAGACTTTTTCCTGGTCATCATTCAACAGCGGGCTATACTGGGTGGCGTTCGGACTTAAACATTTGTTTTTACCGTTGCAGGAACAGTCAATGAATCACACATTGTTTCCCACCATGCATTCAGTATTAATTTCCTAGTAGTTATTTATTGTTTTATTGTCAATAGAGCTAAATAACAATAAAAATAATGAAAAAAGGCAAAAATCATTATGTTTCATTGAAATATTTGAAGATATTTGTATAATTTACTAAATGCTAGAAAATAAAATTAAAAATTACCCTGATAACGTATACAACGATAAAGCTAGGGATGCTGAACAATATGACGTCGTTTTATTACAACTTCCGCTATGGGGTCCTTATCACCCTCCATTAGCTCATGGTCTTTTAAAATCGTATTTACAACACAATGGAATATCTTGCAAAACTATAGATATAAACGCCCATGTTTATACTACGAGAGGAAAAAAATATTTTGACTTTTGGCACGTAAAATACAGTCAGACAGATAAACTTTTTATTAGAGAGCCAATGGTCGAAATGTACAAAGATTTTAGAACATTGATGCTTTATTATATGAATGAAATAAAAAGAGCTAACCCAATTGTTGTAGGCTGTTCTGTATTTGATTCCTCAAGAATTCTTACAGAAGTTTTTTTAGACGATCTAAGAAGACATATTCCCGGAATTAAACATGTTCTAGGAGGACCTGGTGTTGCTCACTTTATGAAAAACACAGATAGTTTATTAAATCTAGACCACATTGATGCAGTTTGCCAAGACGAAGGAGAGAACGCAATTGTTGACTATGTTAAAGCTGTAAAAAGCAACAGTGGAGAACCCGTAGCAGGCATGGTTTATAAAAAAGATGGAAAAATTATAACTGGTCCACCATCAGCGTATAAAGGGAAACTTGACACCCTTCCTTTTCCAGATTTTGAAGGCGCAAACTTACAACATTATATAAGAAGAACTTTACCGCTTTATTCTTCAAGAGGCTGCGTAAATAAATGCAACTACTGCAGCGCTATCGGATTTATGACAAATAAAAGATACCCATTTAGATTTAGGTCTGGAAAACGAATGTTTGATGAAGTTGTTTATTTTAAAAAGATATATCCTCAAGTAGAAGAAATTCGAATGGCTAATAACATCGACAATGGAAAAATGTCTGCCTTAGATGAATTTTGTGATTTAATGATTGAGTCCGGACTGAATGAAGAACTAACATGGACAATGGAAAGTAGCGTTGTACGTAAGGAAATGAGAAAACCTGTTTATGAAAAAATGAGAAAGGCCGGTTGTACTTTTCTTACATATGGCGTAGAGACGCCCGCAGAACATTTGTTAGAAAAGGTAGGTAAAACTTTAGCTCTTCAAAAGGGTGTAGATCTTCCTGCTATATTAAGAGAAGGTAAAGAAGCCGGAATAGATTTAACGATAAATATTATGATTGGCTTACCTGGAGAAACTGAAGAAGATTTTCAACATTTATGTAGATTTTTGGAAGAAAATAAAAATGCTTTAATTATGGTTAATCCAGCAATACAATTTTGTGAATATTATCCTGGTTCCTCAGGAAATGCTAACCCAGAAAAAATTGGAATTGATATGTCAAAAGGAACTTTGATGTGGGAAACAAAAGATGGAACGAATACCTATCTTGTAAGAATGGATCGTTTTGAAAGATTTGCAAATTTGCTTAAAAAATTGAAAATTGATAATTTTTTTCAAATCGAGGAAATATTTGACAAACATCAAAGGCTTTTTGAATATTATTATGTTTCTAAAGATGCGAAAAATGCTGCTATTCAATATAACCTAATTCCTAAGAAAGATCTTACAGAAGAGACTACAGCTAAATTTTTAGAAATTACTACTGGAGATCGTACTGCTTTGGACAAATACATACAAAAACAAAAAAATCTCCAAGTAGCTAAGCTAGAAGATTATGTGACTTTTAGAGGAAGTATAGACGATGATTTTGTTAATGAGTCCTTATCAAATTTCATCAACGATTATGTACTAATAAAACCATATGATAGAGAATATCCAATACACGAATGGAAGCACAAAATTCGAAAAGTTCTTTTGGTAGTTTCTGGTTATAATAAAATTGAATTTCTAATTAATGATATCCTTTTATCCCTTAACAAAATTGATAAAGCCGTAGTAACTGCTTACAATTTAAAGACAAATAATGATAAAAAATTCGAATTAATTAAAGAGTCCTTTAATGATCTTAAATCATACATAGAAAAAACTAATAAGGGCATAGATAATGTCTTTTCATCATTCTACAAAAAGATTAACAAAACTCATTACTACTATAAGAAAATTAACAGAATGATGAATTTATTTGTAAAAGGAGTTGATATTATTAATGAAAAAGAACAAGGATCAGATAATAAAGAATTAAATAATATATTAAAAGAATTATATAATTTGGCCAACTCTATCGATGAAAATGAAAATAGAGTTTTTTCAAAATTAATGTGGGAAACACATTTCTTTGCTTTCTATAATAGAGTCGTAGGATACAGAAATACTGAAAGAGGAATTATTATGCTTCATACAGTGATCGATTTTCTGTTGAAAAAAATGATAGTAATTAAGGATAAGAAAGCTAAATTAGATATTCCTAAAAGTAAAAAAACTAACGAATTTTTTAAATCTTCAGAAGAATCAAACCCTGTATACGCAGCTAAGATTTAAATTTTAAATTTAGATTTTTTACTATCAATTAAAAAACCTTTAACTGTATCAAGAGTTAATGCTTTGTAACTTTTACCAAAGGAGCTTATTTGATTAATCACCTTTGGTGGCATAGTTATGATATTGCATCTTAATTGTTTTGCTTGAATAAAATTATAAGCTTCTCTAGTACTAGCCCAAAGTATTTCAGTGTTTTTATGTTTCTTTGTAAAGGCGATACTCTTTTTAAATATTGGAGTAGGATCTTTACCTTTATCTGCCATTCTGCCCGCAAATATAGAGATTATTGATTTTGTTTTTTTATTTAAACACTTAAAAATTTTCTTTACCTGCTCAAAAGTATATACAGCTGTAATATTTAATTTTATACCTTTGTTGCTTAACTCTCTAATTACCGAACCCATAAAAAATCCTTTTGAATTAACAACTGGTATTTTGACATAAACATTCTTACCCCATTTATTAATCTTGTAAGCTTGCTTAAGCATTTCTCCAGGATTATCAGCAAAAACCTCAAATGAAATAGGTTTTTTTTTACAAATTTTTAAAATTTTTAATGAATAGTCTTTATAGTTTTTAGCTCCTGAAAGTCTCATTAAGCTTGGATTAGTTGTAAAACCATTAACTAAACTTTTATTATTAAAAAATTTAATAATTTTATAATCAGCGCTGTCACAAAATATTTTTATTTTCATTAATCTAGATTTTTTACAATATCTTCAGTCATTTTTTTTGCATCGGCAAATAACATCAAGGTATTATCTCTGTAAAATAATTCATTGTCTATACCCGCATAACCTGGTGATAAGCTTCTTTTAACAAATAATACTGATTTACATTTTTCTACATCAAGTACCGGCATTCCAAATATAGGGCTTTTTGGATCAGTTTTAGCAACAGGGTTTGTAACGTCATTAGCTCCAATAACAAATGCTACATCTGAATTAGCAAAATCATTATTGATATCTTCTAATTCAAAAACTTCATCGTAAGGAACGTTTGCTTCAGCTAATAATACATTCATATGACCGGGCATTCTTCCTGCTACAGGATGAATTGCGTAGGTAACTTTTATGTCATTCTTTTTTAACTTATCAACCATTTCTCTTAAAGCATGTTGTGCTTGTGCTACTGCCATTCCATAACCAGGAACTATTATAACTGATGATGCATTTTTCATTAAAAAAGCTGCATCTTCAGCATTTCCACTTTTAACAGGTTTTTTGTCTTGTTTGCCTTTTATATCGCTTGAAGAGTTGTCTGCGCCAAATCCTCCAAGAATAACACTTATGAAAGACCTGTTCATTGCTTTACACATTATATAAGAGAGAATTGCACCTGAAGAACCAACGAGAGCTCCGGTAATTATTAACGCAGTATTTTCTAAAGTAAAACCAATTCCAGCCGCTGCCCAACCTGAATAGGAATTAAGCATTGAAATAACAACTGGCATATCTGCTCCTCCAATTGGAATAATTAATAGAAATCCAACTAAAAAAGAAATGACAATAACAGTCCAGAACAAACTCTCAGTCTGAGATTTGCATAAATAAAATATTAGTACAAAAATTGTAATGCCTAAAACCAGATTTAAGTAATGTTGTCCCACAAATGTAATCGGTGAGCCAGACATAATTCCTTTAAGTTTTAAAAAAGCTATGATTGAACCTGAAAAAGTTATAGCTCCAACTGCTGCTCCAATAGACATTTCAATTAAGCTTGCTAGTTTAATATCTCCAACGAAACCAAGATTAAAAGCAGAAGGATTTAAAAAAGCTGCTATCGCTACGAAAACTGCGGCAAGACCAACGAGACTGTGAAAACCCGCAACCAATTCAGGCATTGCGGTCATTGGTATTCGATATGCAATATAAGAACCTACTGCTCCACCAACAATCAAAAATAAAAATACATAAATTATAGAAGTAGAAAAATTACCAATCGATAAAAATGTGACTGCTATAGCAATTATCATTCCAATAATTCCAAAATAATTTCCTTGTCTAGACGTGTCTGGGGAAGATAAACCCCTTAGCGCAAGAATAAATAATATTCCTGATATTAAATAAAATACTGCTGATAAATTTGCTGAAATCATTTTTTATTATTTTTCTTTTTTTTGTACATCTGCAACATTCTTTGAGTAACTAAAAAACCTCCAAAAATGTTTACTGCAGCTAAAATAATAGCTAGATAACCAAAGATACTTGATATACCAAAGATATTACCTGATGATCCTGCTAACGCTGCAATTATTGCTCCAACTATAATTACTGAAGAGATAGCATTTGTTACAGACATTAAAGGAGTATGCAATGATGGGGTTACACTCCAAACAACGTAGTATCCTATAAAAATTGATAATATAAATATACTTAATCTGAATATAAATGGATCTATTTCCATTATTTGATCTCCTTTAATAAAGTTTTTATAATAATCTCGTCTTCCATATTAATATTAAAATCTTTCATTTCCTTGCTGTATAAATTCCTAATAAAACTAAATAAATTTTTAGCATAAAGACTTGAGGCTGTAAGAGGCAATTTATTCATAAGATTTTTAACTCCTACAACTTTAACTCCGTTAACAATATTTATTTTTCCCACTTCTGAAAAAGCAGAATTTCCTCCTTGTTCAACTGCAAGGTCATAAATAATTGATCCGGGTTTCATTAGTTTTACTAATTCCTCGTTAATAATTCTTGGTGCTGGTTTGCCTGGTATTAAAGCAGTGCAAATTACAATATCATTTTTTTTAAGAGCTTCTTTCATCATTTCAGCTTGTTTTTTTTTAAAATCTTCGCTTGCCTCTTTGGCATAACCACCTTTAGTTTCTAGATTTTCCGATTGTTCAACTGTCAAAAATTTTCCACCTAAACTTTCAACTTGCTCTCTTGATGCTTCTCTAACGTCTGTAGCTGAAACTATAGCGCCTAATCTTTTTGCAGTAGCTATAGCTTGTAAACCTGCAACCCCAGCTCCAATAACTAAAACTTTTGCTGCTGGTACGGTTCCAGCTGCAGTCATCATCATTGGTATTGCTTTTTCAAATTCGTAAATGGAGTCAACAACGGATCTATAGCCTGCCAAATTCGATTGGGAAGATAAAACATCCATTGATTGTGCTCTAGTTATTCGCGGCAATAATTCCAAAGAAAAAATATTAATATTTTTATTTAAAATTTCTTTTAATTTACTCTGGTTTTTTGAAGGATTTAACATGCCAATTAAAATAGATTTGTCTTTTAGTTCTAAAATTTGCTCATTGGAAGGACAGTTTACTTTTGTCAATAAATTACAATTATTTAAGACTTCTTTTGATGAATTTTTTATTTCTACGCCAATATTTTTATATTCTTCGTCTTTAATTCCTAAGTGAGTAGCATAATCATTTTCTATAAATATTCTCAATCCAAGATTAATTATATTTTTTGCTGTTTCAGGAGTAATTGAAATTCTTTTTTCTAATGACAAATCTTCTTTAATAGAGCCTACTATCATGTATAAAATGTTATTTAATTAACCTTGACGAGCTTTAAATTTTGGATTTTTTTTATTAATTACATAGAGCTTTCCTCTACGCTTTACTAATTTAGAGTTCAGATCTCTTTTCTTTAGTGATTTTAGTGAG
This sequence comes from uncultured Pelagibacteraceae bacterium, assembly GCA_902551865.1. Taxonomy (GTDB): domain Bacteria; phylum Pseudomonadota; class Alphaproteobacteria; order Pelagibacterales; family Pelagibacteraceae; genus Pelagilacustribacter. The sequence continues at coordinate 4,131 of CACDES010000011.1, read as the reverse complement.
CTAGCTATTTTCATAATTAAAAGCCTGGCAACGTCCTACTCTCCCATATCTTAAGACAAAGTACCATCGGCGCTGAAGAACTTAACTTCCGAGTTCGGAATGGGATCGGGTGTTGCCCCTTCGCAATAATTACCAGGCAGGAAGCTTATATTATTATTTTTAAATTATGTAAATAGCTTAAAATTACTTTATTTAACCTAAGATAATGTATCTATAAGTTATTTAAAGCAGGAGTCTCTTAGAATTTAATTAAAAAGAATTTTAATAATTTAACAGAATTTGGTGGGCGTGATAAGAATCGAACTTATGGCCTCTTCGATGTCAACGAAGCGTTCTACCACTGAACTACACGCCCAAATTAGGGTATTGAAAATATGTTGGAATTTAAATTTTTAAAAAAAATAAATTTTTTAATGTAAGTTTTAATTTTAATTTAAATATAAAAAATTTCAATTTCTTTATTTCATAATTTTTAATAAATGATAATTTATTTAATTTTAACCAATATTTATATTCGTTAACATAAAGACTAAGGTTTTTTTTGGAAAAATTATCCTCATGAGTTCTGTATGTAAGTAAAGGCTCATTAATCATGTAAAATTTGAAAAAATGACTAAGCTTAATGAATAAATCAAAATCTCCTATTATTTGAAATTTATTGTTAAATCTATATTTATTAAAAATATTTTTTTTAAGCATTATTGCACTTATGCCAACTATATATTTATCAAGTAATTGTTGTGTTGAAATAGTTTTAAAAAAATTTTTTTTTTCATTAATCTTTTTCTTTTTTGTTTTTTGATTATAAATATAGTATTTAGAAAAAACTACGTCTGAATTTTCATTATTAAATTTTCCAATAAATTTAGATAAAAATTTTTTATTCCAATAATCGTCTGTATCTAAAAAACATATAAAATCTCCCTTTGTTTTTTTAATTGCTTTATTTCTTGCATAATACAGTGGTAACAATTTTTTAGAATAGAAATACTTAATTCTTTTATCTTGGTATTTTTTTATAATTTTTTTGCTACTGTCGTTAGATTTATTATCCCAAAATATAAGTTCCCAATTATGATAATCTTGAGCAAAAATACTATTTAAACTATTTATTAAATATTTTTCACCATTATGACAATTCATAATGATACTTACCAAAGGAAGCTTTTTTTTCATTAAAGATTTTAAATAAATTTTTCTAAAAATATTTTAGACCACAGTTTATTATCTTTTGAAGTCACCCTTAAATCGTATTTTTTTGGTTTTTTAAAAATTCTATTCATTCTAGGATATCGACTTTTTTTAATTGTATCCATCCAAATGATTAAGTTTGGTTTAAAAATTTTTCTCTGTTCATGATGTGGGCAAACAAAGTCGGCGATAACAAATTTTTTTTTTGATTTATTAGCTAATTCTTTCATTCTATTTACCTGTCTAATTATTCCTGTTTTACTAAAATCCCAATCATTGTACTTGCCTCGAATTTTGTCTGCATTAAGCCATTTAGCATTTAATTTCTTGGTTAAATTTTTAGCTAAAGTAGTTTTACCTGATCCAGGTAAACCCATTATTAAGATTTTTTTTATTTTCATGCAATTTGTCTTTTATTTTTCTTAAATAACTTTTTTTCAAAATTTATTGTTGCAGACAGAGATTTAATAAAGTTTTTTTTTGGTTTCCACCCAATCAATTTTTTGGCCTTATTTATATCTGGATAATATTTTATAAATTCTTCTTTTCTCATTGCTATTTTACCAAATTCTGGTTTACCTTTTTTAATAAGTATATTTATTTTTTCTATTACGGATCTTACTTTTATAGGCTTACCTGACCCAATATTAATAATTTGTCCTAAAACCTTTTTAGATTTAAGTATTTTTTCTAAAGCATTAATTACTTGCTCAACATCAATAAAATCTCTCAATTGCTTTCCATCTGAACATGGAAAAATTTTGTCCATTAAACAAGATTTGATTATAAATGGGATAATTCTATTTGTATCCTGTCTTTCTCCATAAACTTGATAAAGTCTTACTATTGCACAAGGAAATTTATTTTTTTTGAATTCTTTAATTAGATAATTAGTTGCTAAATATTTTGGTCTTCCATATATTGACTTAGGATTACAATTAAAATGCTCTTTATGTGGAGATTTAATATTTTCGTACTCAGCCCCACTACCTATTTGTAAAAATAATCTTATATTTTTGTCTGAAAAAATTTTAACTAAATTTTTACAACCAATATAATGCGTATTATAATTTCCTACTTTATTTTTATGATCAACATATCCTCCTAAATTAACTACATAATCAAATTCTTTATTTATTTTCTTTAAAGATAATTTTGAATTTAAATTTCCTGTTAAATATTTAACTTGTTTAAGTTTTCGTAAACTCTTTGGCTTTTTGGTTGAGAATGAAGTTACTTTCCAACCCAAATTCAAACATTTTTTTGCTAAGTGGAAGCCAATAAACCCTGTTCCACCAATTATTAAAATCTTAGATTTTATTTTTTTTTCCATGGGGCTTGTTTTTTTTTCCATAAATCAGAAAGGACTTTTTTATCTCTCATGGTATCCATGCATTGCCAAAATCCATAATGCTTATAAGCCATCAATTGTTTTTTTTTTGCCAGTTTATTGAAAGGTTCTCTCTCAAGCATAACTTTATCACCTGATATAAAATTAAATATTTTATAATTAAAAATAAAGAAACCTCCATTTATCCAATTATTTTTTAATTGAGGTTTCTCTTGAAATTTCTTTACTCTGTGTTGAGAAATATCTAATTCTCCAAATCTGGCTGGAGGTCTAACTGCAGTTAAAGTAGCTATTTTTTTATGTTTTTTATGAAAGCTAAAAAGTTTTTTTAAATTTTGATTTGTTAATCCATCTCCATATGTGACACAAAAAATTTCATTTTTTTTAAAATATTTTTTTAATCTTAATAGCCTTCCACCCGTTAAAGTTTTTTTTCCTGTATAAACACATTTAATTTTTTTTTCTTTTTTATAAAATCTTTCTAAAAATTCTTTTTTATATCCAGTTGCAAGAATAAAATCCTTAAAGCCATAATGTTGATAAAATTTTATTATATGATGAACTATTGGTATTTTTCCAATTTTTATCATTGGTTTTGGAATTAGTTTTGTTTCCTCTGCTAGTCTAGAGCCTAAGCCTCCGCACAAAATTACTACTTTCATAAAATTGTTTATTTACCAGTTTTTATTTTGATCTTTTTAATAAGTTCCTTCTTTAGTTTATTAATCGATTTTGTAAAATTGTTTTTTATTTTAATATCTGGTCTTCTTGGAAATTCTGCCTTAATATTTTTTCCTACAATATTGACAAGTTTTTTTTTATAAAATGGTTTTTTTTTATTTTTAATTAATTTTTCAATATCAGACTCGATATATATCTCTAAATAATTTTTTATATTTTTTCTATTCCATGATCTTATATTATGGTACAAACTTACAGTTGAAAAAATTACATTTATATTCAGATCAATAACTTTCTTGCAAAACTTTGAATAGCTTAAGGCGTATTTTAATCTTGATTTTTTATCAAATTTATCAAAATTAAAAATTTCTCTTAAATTATCACCACTTAATATTACTGCAGGTCCAAAATTTTTTTCAACAAAACTATTAATTTTTTTTGCTAAAGTTGTCTTTCCTGATCCAGATAAGCCTGTTATCCAAAATAAAAATGCTTGTTTTCTTTTCATAAATATTTATTTTTAAGATCCAATTGAATAAGGTAGTTTTTTATTTTGGATTGTAAATTTATTAAATAAAAAAATTCTCATAAAATAATATATTGGAATTGACAATATTTGTTTCCATCTTAGATGTTTAAAAGTATTTTTCCAAACAAGTAATTCGCATTTCATTGGTAAAAAATTAAAATATATTTTTTTTCTTGGAAATATAAAGTCATACTTGTAATTTTCAATTATTCGTGATGTTAAAAATTGAAAAAATTCTAAATCTCTATTAAAAAAATAATTTTTATCAATATTAATCTTAAAATTTTTATTCACGCCAGAAATCCATCTTTTACTAGCTTTATCGCCCCACCATTTTAATCCAAGTTTGGTAGATGATTTAAGGCATTTTTCATATTTA